>NZ_JBVVPU010000003.1:0-151669 GCF_055811295.1 Mesorhizobium sp. WSM4871
GGGAACCGAATCCTGCATGGCGATGTGGATGCCGGCCGAGGCGTTGGTGGCGCCGGGGCCGCGGGTGACGAAGCAGACGCCGGGCCTGCCGGTGAGCCGGCCATGGCAGTCGGCCATCATCGCCGCACCGCCTTCCTGGCGGCAGACGATGGTGCGGATCGGCGAATCGTGCAGCGCGTCGAGCACGGCGAGATAGGATTCTCCCGGCACGCAATAGATGCGGTCGGTGCCGTTGGCTTCGAGCGCCTCGACGATCAATTGTCCGCCGGTCTTCATTTTCCTGATCTCTCCAGCTCGGCAAGGATTTCTTCGGTGTGTTCGCCCAGACGCGGCGAGGGCCGCTCATAGACGAGCGGCGTGCCGGACATGACCATCGGCGCGCGCACCGAAGGCAGAAGATTGCCATGGCCGTCGTCGAGGTCGAGCCGCATGCCGCGCGCAATGGTCTGCGGATCGGCAAACATCTGGCCGATATTGTTGATCGGGCTGGCCGGTACGCCTGCTGCTTCGAGCCTGGCCAGCAACGGATCGCGATCGAAAGCCTTCAGCGTCTCGATCACGCGTTCGCGCAGCTTCGACCGGTTGGCGACACGGGCGGGATTGGTGGCGAAATCGGGGTTCGCAGGCAATTCGTCGAGACCGACGGCAGCACAGAATTTGGCGAACTGGCCGTCATTGCCGACGGCCAGGATGATGTGGCCGTCCTTGACCGGAAGCACCTCATAGGGCGCGATGTTCATATGGGCATTGCCCATCTGCACCGGCGATTTTCCAGAGACCAGATAGTTTAGGTTCTGGTTGGCGAGCGCCGAGATCTGGCTGTCGTAGAGCGCCATGTCGATATGCTGGCCTTCGCCGGTCTTCTCCGCATGGCGAAGGGCGGCCTGGATGGCAATGACCGAATAGAGGCCGGTGAAGATATCGGAGATGGCGACACCGGCCTTTTGCGGCTCGCGCCCGGCCTCGCCGGTGATCGACATCATGCCGGACATGCCCTGGATGATGAAATCGTAGCCGGCGCGTGGCGCATAGGGTCCGTCCTGGCCGAAGCCGGTGATCGAGCAGTAGATCAGGCGCGGGTTGATCTTGCGCAGGCTGTCATGGTCGAGCCCGTATTTCCTGAGGCCGCCGAGCTTGAAATTCTCGATCAGCACATCCGCTGTCGCGGCCAGCCGGCGCACCGTCTCGGCGCCTTCCGGGGTCGAGAAGTCGACCGATATGGAGCGCTTGCCACGATTGCAGGAATGGTAATAGGCGGCCGACAGGTTCTCGCCGTCATGGCTCATGACAAAGGGCGGCCCCCATTTGCGGGTGTCGTCGCCGCCGTCGGGGCTCTCGACCTTGATGACATCGGCGCCGAGATCGGCCAGCAACTGGCCGGCCCAGGGCCCGGCCAGGATGCGGGCGAGTTCGATGACGCGCACGCCTTTCAGTGGAGGCTCAGTCATGCATCACCACAGATTGATCGGAAGCGCAGCCTCTATCAACCCCTATCGCCGCTGTCACGGTCCTTGCGATGGGCCAACCCATCAGGCTTTCAACGTGCCACCGGCCCATGTGGCGAAATCGTTCATGACGATGTCCCTGTTCACCTCGTTCAGGCTTTCATGGCGGGTCTCGGCGTAAACCTTTGAAACGAGATTCGAAAAGCCCATCCTTTGCATGCGCCCGGCAAGGTGGCTGACCGCCTTGCCGCCGTCGGTAGCCGGGTCCTTTTCGCCGCCGACCAGATAGATCGGCAGGGTCCTGCGGATATCGGAAAAATTGGCATCGACGGCGCCGTGGAAGATGAAGCCGAACACGTCGCGCCACATCGACACCGAGGCGTCCCAGCCGCAGAGCGGATCGGCGACATATTTGTCGACTTCGGCCGCGTCGCGCGACAGCCAGTCGAATGGCGTGCGGTGATCGGGGACCGCCTTGCCCCAGGCCTGGAATGTCAGCCGCGGCAGCAGGCGCGACGGGACATCGGAGCCCAGCCGGAATTTTTCCCAGGCCAGGATGGCCAGGGCGGCATGGCCGGCGAGCCCGGTGGAAAAATTTGCGTTCCAGATAGCGGCGGCGTGCAGCCGGCCCGAAAGGGCAAGCATGAAATTCAGCGCCACGAGGCCGCCCATCGAATGGCCGAAAAGAATGACCGGGAGACCGGGATGTTCGCTGGCGATCAGATCGTGCACGGCCGCCACATCGGCAATGACCTTGATGCCGCCATCCGTTTGAGCGAACCTGCCGAGGGGGGCATCGGGCGCCCTGGTTGCGCCATGGCCGCGATGGTCATGGGCGTAGACGTGGAAGCCTTGCTGACCCAGAAAGGTGGCGAAGCGGACATAGCGCGCGGCGTGCTCGGCCAGGCCGTGATTGATCTGGACCACGGCGCGCGGGCGGCCTTCGGCGCGTTTGACATAGAGGTTGAGCTCGGCCCCGGTCGGCGAACGCAATATGCGCTGTTGGCTGAATGACATTTCTCGTTTCGTCCCCAACGCGTTTTTCCACGCTTGCCAAGCGTTGTGTGCCGGCGCCTATCTCGCGTCAATCCGACGGCGGCGTTTTCCGCAGCTGTTCTTGCCTGGCAGTATCGCAATTCTGACATGGAAAATCCTGATATCGGGAAGAGGGCGGCAGTCTGCTGCCGCAACATTTTTCAATCGGGGAATTCTCATGCGGACAGGTCTTGCTTTCGGATTGGCGCTTTTGCTCATGTTGCCGACGGGTACGGCGCGCGCCGAGGTGAAGCTGAGCGGCGCCTTCGTGGCCGACGCCGCCTGTCCGGCGACGCATGCCATCAAGAGCGGCAAGAACCCCGGCGACATCTCGACCAGCGCCGGACAGAGCTACGATCTGCTGGCCGGTAACAAGGATGCGCCGACGCATTATCTGATCCGTGTGCCGGGAGCGGATCCGGAGCGCCGCTGGGTGAAGGTCAGTTGCGGCCATGTTTCGGGCGGCAGCGCGTCAACCGGGCCGGCAACACCCGCGCCGGCCGATCAGGGCAAGCCCGCGGCCTCGGGAAAACCCGAATATGTCTTTGCGTTGAGCTGGCAGCCGGCTTTCTGTGAGACAAAGCCGGGCAAGACCGAGTGCAAGACCCAGCCCACTCGCGGCTTTGACGCGACGCATTTCACTCTGCACGGGCTGTGGCCGCAGCCGAATGGGAATTTCTATTGCCAGGTGGCAGCAGCCGACAAGGCCAACGACAATCCGGCCCATTGGCAGGACCTGCCGCCGGTCGAGCTCGATGCGAATACGCGATCTGAACTCGACCAGGTGATGCCGGGCACCGCATCGGACCTCGAAAGGCACGAATGGATCAAGCACGGCACCTGCTATGGCAAGAACCAGCAGGACTATTTCACCGATGCGCTGAGGCTGATGCGCGCGGTGAATGCTTCGCCGGTGCGCGATCTGTTCGCAAAGAACATCGGCAAGCAGCTGACGTCAAATCAGATTCGAAGCGCCTTCGACAGCGCCTTTGGTAAGGGGGCAGGTGAGCGGGTCCGCGTCTCCTGCCTGGTCGATCCCTCGAACGGCAGGCGGCTGATCGGTGAGCTGACGCTTGGCCTGACCGGCCCAATCGGCCCAGACAGTACACTTGGCGAGCTGATGCAGTCTGCCGCACCGACGAACAATGCCGGTTGCCCGAAGGGCGTCATCGATTCCGTGGGGTTCCAATAACAGGTAAGCAAGCAGGCAGCCCGGAGCTATGCCCCGGCGCCCAGTCCTGACCTGGTCCACGCCTTGAGGCCGTCGGCCTCGTTGCCGCCCGGTTCGCCGACGGTGCGGTCGCGTCCGGTCGATTTGGCCCTGTAAAGACGCTGGTCGGCCAGCGCGAAAAGATCGGCAAGGCAACGGGTCGACTCGCTGACGGTGGAAATGCCGGCGCTGACGGTGATATCGAACCGGCTGGTGGCCGCGGTTGCCTTGACCGCGTGCCTTATGCTCTCGCCAAGCAGCCTGGCGAGCGAATGCGGACGCGAGCAAAGGATAGCGAATTCCTCGCCGCCGATCCTGAACACCTGGTCCTCGGGGCTGGCGATCTCGCCGAGCAGGGCCGCGACAGATTTCAGCACCTTGTCGCCCTCGGCGTGGCCGAAACGGTCGTTGATTGATTTGAAGTGGTCGACATCGATGATCAGGAGGCTGAGCGGCTTGGCCGTCCGCAGGCTGGCGGTAACGGCGGCTTCGCCGTCGCTATCGAAGCGGCCCCTGTGCAGCAGGCCGGTGAGGCCGTCGCGGCCGACATGCTGGACCAGCGCCTCATAGCGCTCGCGATAGGTCAGCGTGTCGAAAATGTCGGAGAGGCCGCGTGGTGCCGGGACCTGCCGCGCCTCGAACCATTTGAGATAGGCGACGAGCATGGTGGCGTAGGCGAGTGCGGCCACCATCTTGGCGAACCAGCCGCCGAAGAAGACCGCGATCGGTGCGCCGGTGACGAAATGCAGCGCGGCGAAAAATCCCGCCTGGTCGAAGGTCAGCACGCAAGCGACGCAGACCAGGATGCGGGTAAACAGCGCCTTGCGCAGATAACGTCCGAGCTTTTCGTAAAGCAGGATGATCAGGATGGCGTCGATGAACAGCAGCGTCGTGCCCCACACCATCAGCCAGCCCATCTGGTCGATGAAGCCGATGTCGGGAAGGTTGCCGCCGGGAAGCGGTGAGATCGCATGCATGCGCAGGATCAGCACCAGCCCGATCATCAGGGCATTGCCGAGCAACAGGCCATAGATCGGCTGACGGACGGTGGCCGCGTCCTCCTTGATGTAAAGCAGGAGAAGCATCACCAGCTTGCCGGAAAACAGCACCGCCGAGCCCGGCGAAACCATGCCGAAGGGCAGCGCGACGTAGAACACGCTGGCGAGGTAGGTTTCCAGAAAATGCATGACGCCGAGCGCGCAGACGAACACGCCCAGGCCGATGCGGTGCCTGAACCGGAAAAGCGTGGTCATAACGCCGAAATAAAGCGCCGCTTCGGCAAGGAGCAGGAAACTGTTCAGCAATGCCTTCGACCCGATCCCTCTGCGGAAATCGCGCTCACCGCCGATTTCCCCACTCAACACCGTTTTGACGCGGAATGGTTAACCAGTGCTTGCGCCAGGCTCTGCGACGAACCGAAAACGTCGCCAATTCGGTGAGCGCTTGACGGCCAAAGGCAGGATTGATGCGCCAAAACCGTTTGCCGTTCGGCGCCGCATCACCTACATAGCGCGCAACTTCCATTCAATCCGACATTCCAGTCGACTTTTCAGGGAAAGCGCGCGTGGCACGCCAGTTCATCTATCACATGGCCGGCCTCAACAAGGCCTATGGCACCAAGAAGGTGCTTGAGAACATCCATCTGTCCTTCTACCCCGACGCCAAGATCGGCATCCTCGGCCCCAACGGCGCCGGCAAGTCGACGATCCTCAAGATCATGGCCGGCATCGACAAGGAGTGGAACGGCGAGGCTTGGCTGGCCGAAGGCGCCACCGTCGGCTACCTGGCGCAGGAGCCGGCGCTCGATCCGACCAAGACCGTGTTCGAGAACGTCATGGAAGGCGTCGCCGCCAAGACCGCCATCATCGAACGCTACAACGAATTGATGATGAACTATTCCGATGAGACGGCGGACGAGTCGGCCAAGCTGCAGGACGAGATGGACCGGCTGAACCTGTGGGATCTCGAACAGCAGGTCGAGATGGCCATGGAGGCGCTGGGTTGTCCGCCCAAGGATGCCGACGTCACCAAGCTGTCGGGCGGCGAGCGCCGTCGCGTCGCGCTCTGCCAATTGCTGCTGCGCCAGCCGGACCTTCTGCTGCTCGACGAGCCGACCAACCATCTCGACGCCGAAACGACGGCTTGGCTGGAAAAGCATTTGCGCGCCTATCCGGGCGCGGTGATGATCATCACCCACGACCGCTACTTCCTCGACAATGTCACGGGATGGATCCTCGAACTCGACCGCGGCCGCGGCATTCCCTATGAGGGCAACTACACCAAGTATCTCGAGGCCAAGGCCAAGCGCCTCAAGCAGGAGGGCCGCGAGGACGACGCCCGCCAGCGCGCCATCGGCCGCGAGCGCGAGTGGATCCAGTCCAGCCCGAAGGCAAGGCAGACCAAGTCGAAAGCCCGTATCCAGGCGTTCCAGGATCTGCTGGATGCGGCCGATAAGCGGCGTCCGACCGACACGCAGATTGTCATTCCGCATGGCGAGCGGCTCGGCAATGTGGTGATCGAGGTCGACGGCCTGTCGAAGGGTTTTGGCGATACGCTGTTGATCGAGGGTCTGGAATTCAAGCTGCCGCCCGGCGGCATCGTCGGTGTCATCGGCCCCAACGGCGCCGGCAAGACGACGCTGTTTCGCATGATCACCGGCCAGGAGAAGCCGGATGCCGGCACGATCCGCGTCGGCGAGACGGTCAAGCTCGGCTATGTCGACCAGAGCCGCGACGCACTCGATCCGTCAAAGACGGTGTGGGAAGAGATTTCGGGCGGCGCCGAAGTGGTCAAGCTTGGCAAGTTCGAGGCCAACACGCGCGCTTACTGCGCGTCGTTCAACTTCCGTGGTGGCGACCAGCAGCAGAAGGTCGGTAACCTCTCCGGCGGCCAGCGCAACCGCGTGCACCTGGCCAAGATGCTGAAGACCGGCGGCAACGTGCTGCTGCTCGACGAACCGACCAACGATCTCGATACGGAAACGCTTGCCGCGCTCGAAGACGCGCTGGAAAATTTCGGCGGTTGCGCCGTCATCATATCGCACGACCGCATGTTCCTCGACCGTCTGGCGACGCATATCCTGGCCTTCGAGGGCGACAGCCATGTCGAATGGTTCGAGGGCAATTTCGAGGATTACGAGCAGGACAAGATTCGCCGCCTCGGGCCGGAAGCGGTCAACCCGCATAGGATGACGTATAAGCGGCTGACAAGGTAGGAACGGATTGGTTGCAAGCGTTCCAGGCTGCTCGTACAATCACGGGAAGGAGATAAAACATGCTGAATGTGGAGCTTCCTGTCGCGCTGGAAAAACGTCTTGAGATCGTGGCAAGGAAAACAGGCCGGACAAAGCACGACGTCGTCGTTGACGCCATTGTCGAGCAAATCCAGGACTTGGAGGACGGACTAATTGCTCTCGAACGCCTTAACGATGGCGAAGGTGAATGGCTTTCTCTGGACCAAGTTAAGGAACGACTGGGATTGGACGATGCAAGCGACCGCAGTGACGGTTGATCGTGTGGACAATTCGTGTCGAGAAGCGTGCGCTGAAGGATATCTCCAGATTGCAAAGGTCCGATCAGCGTCGGATTTTGGATTTCCTGGAGAACAGGCTCGCCCAGCGCGATAATCCGTGTGAACTCGGCGAAGCGCTAACAGGACCGCTGGCAGGTCTCTGGAAATATCGTGTGGGCTCATTCCGGATTCTGACAAGAATCGACGACAGCGCCATCGCGATTTGGGTGGTTCAAGTGGGCGACCGTCGCGAGGTTTATCGATGAGTACGGCCGCGAGAGAAAAGCCCGACTGGTCCGCCGCCCAATATCTGAAATTCGAGGACGAGCGTACGCGGCCGGCGCGGGACCTGGTGGCGCAGGTGCCGGTGGCGTCGCCGCGCCGGGTGGTCGACATCGGCTGTGGGCCGGGCAATTCGACCGAGCTTCTGGTCGAGCGCTGGCCGGAGGCGCAGGTGATCGGCTTCGATACCTCGCCCGACATGATCGAGAAGGCGAGGGCGCGCCTGCCCGGCGTCACCTTCGCCCTGGCGGATGCGGCGGCGTGGCAGCCTGAAAAGCCCGTCGACGTGATCTTCGCCAATGCGGTGTTCCAGTGGCTGCCGGAGCATCCGGCAGTTTTTCAGCGGCTGATGGGGTGCCTCACGCCCGGCGGCGCGCTTGCGGTGCAGATGCCCGACAATATGGCCGAGGATTCGCACCGGCTGATGCGCGAGACGGCAGCGGATGCTCCGTTCAAGAAAAAGCTCGAAGGCGCGGCCCGCGCGCCGCTGCCGCCGGTCTCGTTCTACTACGATCTTCTGTCGCCATTTTCCGATCGGCTCGACATCTGGCACACCATCTACAATCATCCGCTGGCCAATGCCGGGGCCATCGTCGAATGGGTGAAGTCGACCGGGCTGAAGCCCTTCCTCGATCCGCTGGAAGAGGATGAGCGGCAGCTTTTCCTGCAGCGCTACACCGCAAAAATAGCGCAAGCCTATCCAGAGACAGCGAACGGCAAGGTGCTGCTGCGCTTTCCCCGGCTTTTCATCGTCGCGCGGCGCGCCGCTTAGGAACTCTCAGGCACACCGAAGACTCTCATGCGCCGCGCTTGATCCGGTTTCGCCGTCATGCGCATTTCCGCGGCGCGAGGTCGTGGCCTCTTTTGTCTCAAGTCCCCTTGGTTTAAGCCGGCGTAAACCGACCAGGTGTGAAAACAGTTGCGCCGAGCTTTCGCGGCGCCCACATGAAAGCCGCAACGCCTGCGCACGGGGACGGACTGGAAATGCATCGCGTCATCATCAGCGGCCTCGGCGTTGAAATCCCCGAGCCCTCGATCACCAATGAAGAACTGGTTGCCAGCTTCAACAGCTGGGTCGATACCGAAAATGTGCGTCGGCAGGCTTCAGGAGAGGCGCTGCTGGCGAAATCGGACAGCGCCTTCATCGTCCATGCTTCCGGCGTCAGGACCCGCCATGTGATCGAACGGGAGGGCATTCTCGATCCGACCCGCATGGCGCCGCGCATTCCGGCGCGGCCGGACGACGCGCTGTCGCTGCAGGCCGAGTTCGGCATCGCATCGGCGAGGAAGGCGCTCGACCATGCCGGCCTCGAACCGTCCGACATCGACCTGGTGATCTGCTCGTCCTCGCATCAGCAACGGCCCTATCCGGCCATCGCCATTGAAATGCAGGAGGCACTCGGCACCAAGGGAGCCGGTTTCGACATGGGGCTTGGCTGCTCGTCGGCGGCGGCGGCATTGCACATGGCGGTCAATCTGGTGCGCTCGGGCGCGCACAAGCGCGTCCTGGTGACGACGCCCGAGATCATCACCGGGCATCTGAATTTCCGCGACCGGCAGACACATTTCATCTTCGGCGATGCTTCAGTGTCGATGATTGTCGAGGGGCTCGCCAAGGGTGACAAGCGGCCAGGCCGCTTCGAGGTGCTGGACACCCGGATCTGGACGCAGATGTCCAACAACATCCGCACCAATCTCGGCTACCACACGCGCACCGCTCAGGACGATCCCTACATGATCAACCTCGAAGGCAATTTGATCAAGCAGGTCGGCAACAAGGTGTTCAAGGAAGTCACCGTCGCCGGCCACAAATTCATCGTCGAATTCCTGGCCGAGCACGGGCTGACGCCGGAAGCGATACGCCGCTTCTGGCTGCACCAGGCCAATGCGCGCATGAACGCCATGATCCTGAAGCTGTCGTTCGGCCACGAGGTCGGCCATGACCGCGCGCCGATGGTGCTGGAGCGGCTCGGCAACACCGCCGGCGCCGGCGCCATCGTCGCCCTGTCCGAGAACCATGCCGACATGAAGGCCGGCGACTACGGCCTGCTGTGTGCTTTCGGCGCCGGCTATTCGATCGGTGGCGCCTTGTTGCGGATGCTATAACTATTGGGTGCGAAAGGCACCAGCATCGGCACGCGGCTGGCATAGTCGTCATAGGCGGCGCCCAATTCGCCGCGCAGGAACTCTTCCTCCAGTCTGGCCTTGACGACGATGCCGATGGTGAGCAGGGCGGCCCCGGCGATGCCCCAGACCGTGCCTTTCGCCGACATGGTGGCGAGAATCGCCAGCAGCAGTCCGGTATAGATCGGGTGCCGGACCAGCCCATAGGGACCAGTATCGACAACATGGTGTCCGGCCTTGGCGGTGACCGTGCCCGACCATAGCCGGCCAAGATGCAGCCTGGCCCACCAGGAGAAGACGAGAGCGATGGCGAGCAGGGCGACGCAGATCCAGGCCTCGGTGAGGGTGGGCATCCAGAGCCGCAGCCGGCCGACATAGCCGTGTGCCGGGACAAACAGCAGGATCACGCCGGCCATCCACAGGGCGCGATAGCGAAGTTCCGCCTGGAACCCGGCACGCTTCGCCACCGGATCGGCCCAGACAGCGGCTGCGATCCAGGACACGAGCCAGAACAGCCAGAGTGCCGCGATTACGGGCGCGGGTTGCATCGGGAACCTCCTCGTAGCGCCATCACCAGATCGCCGCCGCGCGGCGGCAATGCGGCGCGGCGCAAAAAGACACCGGATTTCTGGTAAGAAGATCGTGATCGACGACGACGCGTATCAACCCGGTTGATGCCCATCAACCCGGTTGATTGGATCATCAGTGCTTTCGACTGGACCCTGTCCGGCGACATCGGCTAGATCCCAATGCATGCAACAGACGACAACCACACCGGACCTGTTTCCCGAAGCGGAGACGCCTGTCGAAATCGTCCCGGCGCGCAAGCTTGCTGCTAAGGTCGAGGCGCTCTATGTGGCGCCGTTCGATCACTTCGAGACGCGTGCGGTCGATGAACTGCGGTTGGGGTTCGACGGCATCGAGGGTGATTTCCACGCCGGTGCGACGCGGCGCTCCGGCGGGCGTGAACCCTGGTATCCGCGTGGCACCGAGATGCGCAACGAGCGGCAATTGTCGATCGTTGCGGCCGACGAGCTGGCGATCGTGGCGGAACGGATGGGCATCGCGGAGATCAAGCCGGAGTGGATCGGCGCCAATCTGCTGATCGAGGGCCTGCCGCATCTCTCCATGCTGCCGTCCGGCACGCTCATGTTCTTCAGGGGTGGCGTCACCGTCAAGGTCGACGCGCAGAACGGGCCTTGCCGCATCGCCGGACGATCGGTCGCCGAACACGCCGACATGGCTGATCGGGAGGCGGGCGCGCTGGCGTTCCCGAAAGCGGCGAAGCGGCTGCGTGGCCTCGTCGCCTGGGTCGAAAAACCAGGCACGATCGTTCCCGGCGAAGAGATTTCGGTGCGCGTGCCCGAGCAGTGGATCTACCGGGCATAAAGCGCGCTGGGGCTAGCCGCCGAGGCGCCTCACTCGTCATCGTCGTCGTCGAGCAATCGGGTGGCGCGCCAGCGGGTCAGCACGATGTTGGTCTGTTCGATGACGAAGAAACGCGCCGAGTCGCGGTCATAGCCCTCGGCCAGCAGCTTTTCGTAATCGGTATGGGTGTGGCGGATATGGGCAATGGTCGCCAGCCACACGGCAATCGTCGGCGGCAAGGTCTTCATATGCACCGCGCCGGCGTCGGCGCGGATCCTTTCCATGTCGGCATAGGGCGCCAGCGGCAAAAGCGCAGTCAGCGCCTTGGCGATGGCGCGGCGGCGGCCGGTCGGCGCGCTCATTGTGCATCCCGCCCAGGGGGCTCGTCGCGCCCGGCAATGGTCGCCTCGGCGAAGGCATCGGTCGAGGCGAAATAGGGCTTGATGTCGATGACCGGCGTGCCGTCGAGCACATCGATGGCGTCGATATCGATGCGGCCGGTGTCGATATCGACGGCGACGAGCCTGGCGATATGCAGCCCGACCGGGTTCGGCCGGGCAGGGGAGCGCAGCGAAAAAACACCTTTCGGTTCAGCGGCATGGCGGGGTTTCTGAACAATGAGAGTCCGCGGCGCATGGTGCAGCCAGGACAGGATGACGACGTGGCTGGCGCGCTCCAGCCCGAGCAGGCCATCACGGTAGGGCCGGTCGATGGTAATGATCGCCGGCTGGCCGGTTTCCCGCGCCGCCCTCATGTTCTTCGGACAGGTCTCGCGAGTCGTCCACGGCGAGGCGATGCGGCCGATGAAGACGACATGGCCGTCCGGCGGCATATCGGCCGGATCGGTTTCCAGAAGCCTTTCACCGCTGCGCGTCTCGAACATGGTTTTCGCCTCTATCATGTTTCCCGCATGTCGTGGCCGAAAACCGGTTCCCCGCCTGGATGCCGGTCCAGGCTTGCAAGATCACGCATGCGCCATTTTTTTGTCCGAAAGCGACATAGTGCTTGCAAGACACTGAAAATCGACATAAACATATGTTTATATCTTTTCAAAGAGAATACGCCGATGCATGTCGCACTCGACACGATGGTGGATACGTTGAAGGCGGCGGCCGAATCCAGCCGGCTGCGCATCCTGGCGCTGTTGTCGCGCGGCGATCTCACGGTTTCCGATCTCACGGAAATCCTCGGCCAGTCGCAGCCGCGCGTGTCGCGCCATTTGAAGCTATTGCTGGAGGCCGGGCTGATCGGCCGCTACCAGGAGGGCTCATGGGCCTTCTTCCGACTGTCGGATTCGGACGCGGCGCGCGATTTCGTGCTCAGGCTGGTCTCCGGCATCCGTGGCGCCGATCCGCAGGTCGAGCGCGATCTCGAGCGGCTGGCTTCGGTCAAGCGCAAGCGGCAGGACCGCGCCGCCGAATATTTCTCCGAAAACGCCGCAAGCTGGGACCATATCCGCTCGCTGCATGTGCCGGATCGCGCCGTCGAGACAGCCCTGTTGAAGCTTGTCGGCAAGCGGCCGTTCCAGTCGATGCTGGATCTCGGCACCGGCACCGGACGATTGCTCGAAATCTTCTCGCCGCTCTACCGGCGCGGCGTCGGCATCGACATGTCGCGCGAGATGCTGACGGTGGCGCGGGCCAATCTCGACAAGGCCGGCATTTCGAACGCGCAGGTGCGGCAGGGCGATATTTTTGCGCCGCCGGTCGAGCGCGATGCCTTCGATCTCGTCACCATCCACCAAGTGTTGCACTATCTCGACGATCCCGCCCGCGCCATCCGCGAGGCGGCGAGGCTGCTGCGCCCGGCCGGGCGGCTGGTGATCGTCGATTTTGCGCCGCACGCGCTGGAATTCCTGCGCGACCAGCATGCTCATGTGAGGCTGGGTTTCTCCGATCGGCAGATCGCGGACTGGTTTTCCGAGGCCGGGATCGACCTCGAGGACAGCCAGGAATTCGAACCGCGCGGCGGCAATGAAGCCAGGCTCACGGTGAAGCTGTGGCTCGGCCGCGACCGCCGCATGCTGATTGCCGATCCTTCCAACGACCGACAAGCGGTCAATGCATATCCAATAGGGGAAACCGCCTGATGAACCAGTTCCGCTTTTCCCGCCGTCCCGATATCGGCGAAAAGATCCGGGTTTCGTTCGAGTTCTTCCCGCCGAAGAACGACGAGATGGAGGCAAGGCTGTGGGACACCGTCACCCGGCTGGAGCCGCTCAGGCCGAAATTCGTCTCCGTCACCTATGGCGCCGGCGGCTCGACGCGCGAGCGTACGGCCCGCACGGTCAAACGCATCCTCAACGAAACGGCGCTGACGCCGGCCGCACACATGACCTGCGTCAACGCCGCGCGTCACGAGGTCGACGCTGTGGTCCAGGAATTCGCCGATATGGGCGTCAAGCGCTTCGTCGCCCTGCGCGGCGACCCGGCCGAGGGCGTCGGCGCGGCCTACCAGCCGCATCCGGACGGTTATGCCAATGGCGCTGAGCTGGTGGGGGCGCTGAAGGGGATTGGCGATTTCGACATCTCGGTCTCCGCCTATCCGGAGAAGCACCCGGAAAGCCCCGACTTTGCCACCGACTTCGACATGCTGAAGCGCAAGGCCGACAATGGCGCGACACGGGCGATCACCCAGTTCTTCTTCGACAATGATCTCTACGAGCGTTATGTCGAGAAGGCGCGGCGGGCCGGCATCTACATCCCGATCGTGCCGGGCATACTGCCGGTGCATAATTTTACCCAGGTCGCCAATTTCTCGTCGCGCTGCGGCGCGCTGGTGCCGGCATGGCTGGCCGAACGCTTCGACGGACTGCAGAACGACCCGCAGACGCATGCGCTGGTCGCGTCGGCGGTGGCGGCCGAGCAGGTGCTGGATCTTGTCGAGCGCGGCGTCGGCGATTTCCATTTCTACACGATGAACCGCGCCGATCTGGTCTTTGCCATCTGCCACATGATCGGCATCCGTTCGCATGAAGTGGAGGCGGCGGGTTCAGCGGCGGCATAGGCCTAACAACCTTCAGGAGAATGTGAAAAGGCCGGGTAACAACCCGGCCTTTTCAATGATTTAGCTTATTGGTGCTGGTCTCTCCCCGCTCTGGCGGGTCTACGGAAGAAAGCCCATAATGAGGGCTCCGATGAAGGCAAACGCAGCACAAATCATCAGTGCGTTGATTGGCCTCGTGAGTCCCATTCCATAGCCTCCTCTAAACAGCTATATCCGAGAGTCTAGGTTCATTTGTGCCACAGGCAAGCGGAAAATGTGCTGCAATGCGACGAGATTGTGGAAATTGCGACCCGCTCTTCGCCTTTAAGCCTTGAAACTCTTCGGCAAAATGCTGCTGCGGCCTTGTGCATAAATTGTGGCGAAGCCTAGGCCATATTGAGGATGACAGAGCTGGATCGGCCCGAAATCGGAATCGATTTTGGGGCCGAGGCGGCGATTCAAGGTGTTGGAGCGGCTCTAATTCGACGCGGGGCGAACAGGCGCCCATCGATGGTGACGAGGCCGAAGGCGATCAGCGCCATGCCGCCGAGCTCGAACAATTCGAGCCGTTCGCCGAGGAACAGGAAGCCAAGCAGGATGGCGCTGGCCGGCACGATCAGCGTGACCAGCGAGGCGTTGGTGGCGCCGGCAGAGGCGACGAGGTTGAAATAGAGGATGTAGGCGAAAGCGGTCGACAGCAACGCCAGCGCCAGCACCGCCGCCCAGACCGGCGGCGAGGCAGAAAACAGGCCGGTCGGGCCGTAAGCGATAAGCACGACCGGGATCATGATGATGGTCGAGGCGGTCAACTGTCCGGTGGCGATGACCGGCGAGGGCACACCCTTGAAGCGGCGGGCGATCATCAGCGCGACCGCATAGGATATCGATGCGCCGATCAGCGCGAATTTCGCCCAGACCGGGCCGCCCAGCCCGGCAAGCAGGCCGGGGCCGATCATGACAGCGGTGCCGGCGATGCCGAGCGCGATGCCGGCAAGCTTGTTCCAGGAGAGTTTCTCGTCCGATGTCAGGGCGTTTGCAAGGATCAGCGTCCAGAACGGCGTCGTCGAATTGAGCACGGAGGCGACACCGGCGCCAAGCTCGGTCTGGCCGGCGAAGATCAGCGAGAAGGGAATGACATTGTTGGCGAGCGCCAGCAGGAAGAACAGGCCGGCATGCGGCAGGGCAAGGCGGAAGGAGGGACCGCGCAGCGCGAGATAGAGCTGTAGCGCTATGGCCGCGATGGCGACGCGAAACAGCACCAGCACCAGTGGCGGAAGCTCGGCAACCGCAATGCGGGCAAAGAAGAACGAGCCGCCCCAGATCGCACCAAGCAGCAGAAGCTGCCCCCAGTCCTTCAGCACCATGGGCCCGCGTGTCGTGTTGGCAGCTATCGCCATGTGAATTGTCCCTCCTGCGGACCAGTCAGGATGAAGCCAATAGCGGGTCCCGCGACAAGAACCACCCGAAACCCGACTGTTGGCCTAGCACTCGTGCCGCCCGGCCTAGCCCCGCGGCGTCAGGGTGCGAGACACAGAATTGTTTTCATTAGCCGCTAGCTTGGATTAATTGTGCGCAGCCTCAGTCAAGGGATTTCTCCATGCAGCGATTCGAAAATGCCCGCGAAGCGGCGCTGGCGCTTCGCCCGGACGATCCGGTCTATTGCTTTCGCCCACAGGTGCTCAAGGCCGACGCCAGGCAATTCATGGGCATGTTTCCCGGCAAGACCGCCTATGCGGTCAAGACCAATGGCGAGCAGATCGTGCTGAAGGCGCTGGTCGAAGCCGGCGTCGGCGCCTTCGACGTCGCCTCGCCAGGGGAGTTCGCCGCCGTGCGCGCGGTCTCGCCCGATGCCGAAATGCTCTACATGCATCCGGTCAAGGCGCAGTCGGACATCAAGCTGGCGCTGGAGAAATACGCCATCCGCGTCATCTCGCTTGACCATGAGGACGAACTCACCAAGCTGACGCGCGTGGTGCGGGCGCTCGACATTGACCCGGGGGCCATCACCGTGTTCGTGCGCATCCAGACCAAGGGATCGGCGGCGTACGAGCTGTCGAAGAAATTCGGCGCCGGGCCGGCCTATGCGGTGGAACTCGCCGAGCGGCTGAACCGCACCGGCTACAAGGTCGGCCTGTGCTTCCATGTCGGCTCCCAGATCGAGGATCCCGACACTTATGAGCGGGCGCTGGCCTCGGCCGACTGGGTGCGCAACCGGCTGACCTTCGATGTGGCGGGGCTCGATGTCGGTGGCGGCTTTCCGGCCGAATACGGCCATGATCCCAACCGCAAGCAGATCGAGATGCCGTCGCTCGGCCAGATCATGTCGCGGCTTTCCGGCGACCTGAAGGAGTATCAGTTCGACCAGATGCCGCTGGTGGCGGAGCCGGGCAGGGTGATCGTGGCGCGATGCCTGTCGCTGATCGTTCGCGTGCTGCTGCGCAAGGGCAAGCGGCTCTACATCAATGACGGCATCTGGGCGTCGCTGTCGGATTCATGGACCGGCAAGATCACGTTGCCGGCGCGCTTCATACCCGATCCCGCGATCCGCTCGCGCAATGGCGCGGAGAAGAACATCGTGCCATTCAAGGTCTGCGGTGCGACATGCGATTCCGTTGACATCCTGTCGCGCCCATTCTGGCTGCCGGAAACCGTCGACACCGGCGACTGGATCGAAATCGGCCATATCGGCGCCTACTCGCTGTCGCTGAGGACCCGGTTCAATGGGTTCTATCCCGACACATTCGTCGAGGTGACGACGCCATTCGACGAGGGCGACGCGCCGCAAGGGTTTGCGAGTTTGGAGACGATGGCGGATTAGGGAATAGTGAGTAGGAGGTAGTCGTTAGCAAGCACCGGAATGCTGCCTGGGAATTTCGCTACTGACTATTCCCTACTGACTATTCCCTACTGACTACTCACTTTCTTTCACAACTTCGCCAGCAAGTCCGGCGTCGGCCAACCATCGACGGGCAGGCCGAGCCGCCTCTGTTCCTTGCGGATCGCCTCGCGGGTGTTGGTGCCCAGAATGCCGTCGACCGTGCCCACGTCATAGCCTTTGGCCTCCAGCCTGGTCTGCAGCGCCTTCATCTGGTCGCCCTTGAGGCCGGGTTCGGGGTTGCGCGGGTCGATTTGCGGGGCGCCCGCCAGCCTCGCGGCGAGATTGGCCGCGGTCAGCGCATAGGTGAAGGACTGGTTCCATTCGAGATAGACGTCGAAATTGTCGTAGGCCAGAAAGGCCGGTCCCTTGCGGCCCATGGGCAGCGCAAGACCCGCCTTCAGGCCATTGTCGACAAGCGGCGTGCCGTCGGGGTTGGTGACGCCCCACTGCGCCCACTGCGTCAGCGGCAGCTTGTTGGTGCGCCCCGTCTGGTCCCACGGCATGTCGTCGGGCACGCGGACCTCCTCGATCCAGGGCTGGTCGCGTTTCCAGCCGCGCGACATGATCTTGCTGGCCGTGGTCATGATCACATCAGGGGCGCTGCCGCGCAGGTCGACCACTTCGTCGCCGTCGCCATCGACGCCGCGGGTCAGATAGTCGGAAGGCAGCATCTGCGTCTGGCCGATCTCGCCGGCCCAGGCGCCGGTGACGTCGGCCGGCAGGACGCCCCGGTCGATCAGCGTCAGCAGCGGCACGATCTGCGGCCGGAACAGTTGCGGACGGCGGCAGTCGTGCGAGAGCGTCACCAGCGCATTCAGCGTGTGGAAATCGCCTTGCACGGCGCCGAAATCGGTTTCCAGCGCCCAGAAGGCGGCGATGACCGGCGCCTGGACCCCAAATTCGCGATCGGCGCGGGCAAAGACATCGGCATACTTCTTCAGATTGACCGCGCCCTGCTTCAGCCGGTGGGACGAGATCATGCGGTTGGAGAATTCGAGGAATGTCTGGGTGAACACGCCCTGGGAGCGGTCGCGCGCCAGCACCTTGTCGTCGATGGTGGCTCTCTCCAACGCATCGAGGCCGGCACTGCCGACACCGGCCGCCCTGGCCTCCGCCGCTACGCCCTGCTTCCAGGTCTCGAAATCGCCGCCGCATTGCTGCGCCGCCGCCGGCAGGGCCGAAGCGGTCAGGAGCAACGCCGCGAGAATTTCAAAGCGCAATCGCATTGCGATCCTTTCGAAACAAATGCGGTCTTCCAAGACGGGCGTCCAGGACGGGCGTCGCGGAAATCCGCTACCGGCTGTGTCGAAAGCAGGCGACAGGCCCGGTGTCAACGGGTGTTCTGCCGCAGCCATTTGTTCCAGGCGGCTTCTGAGCCGTTGAAGACATTGATGTCGGCCTTGCCCTGGATACCCGGCACGATGCCGGTTCCTGTGTACTGCCAGAAGGTGAAGGGGTGGCTGCCGTATCTCTCGCGCGGGTGGCCGGCCACCGAACGCAGCCAGTAGGGATAGCCGCGGAAGGTCGACAAATTGTTGTCGTCGAAGAAATCGATCGAGGTGTAGATGATCGGCTTCTTGCCGTAATGCTTCTCGAGGATATCCAGGAAGATGCTCATCTCGCTGCGCACCGTTGCAGCGTCGGGTCGCAGCTTGCAGGTCGGCGACTGTGGGTTCCATTCCATGTCGAGAACAGGCGGTAGCGCCGACCGGTCTCTGGGCACGTTGCGGATGAACCAGCGCGCTTGCGTGGCGGCGGGCGTGCAAAAATAGTAAAAATGGTAGGCCGCGCGCGGAATTCCGGCCGCTTTCGTGCGGCTCCAATGCTCGTCAAAGAAGCTGTCGAAGCGATCGCCACCTTCGGTCGCCTTGATGAAAACGAAGGAGATGCCGCTGGCCCTGGCCGCCTGCCAGTCGACCGAGGTCTGGTATTTGGAGACGTCGGTGCCGTGGACGGCATAATTCCAAGGCGCGCCGCTGTCCCATTCATGCGGATCGGAGTCGGCGAAACGGGGAGCCCGCACCGCAACCGTCGGACTGGAGCCCGACGGCGCCAACGGTGCCAGATCGTCGACTGTCGAGCAGGCGCCAAGCAGTGCAAGCATGACGAGGACCGCGAAACGGCGCATCACTACTCCTGAGCCGGTTTCAGCCGGCCGCTGATGGGTCCGTTTCCTGGGTGCCCCCTCGGTCTGGCCCCTGCCGGACGCTCACCCCATAGGATCGCCCAGCCTATCCCGTGATCGCCGATCATGGTTGATAACAGGTTGACGGCGCTCGACAAGAAACACGATTTGCGGAAGCAATGGCGGCAAATCGATGACATCAGCCTTGTGCCGGACCTAGAAAGCGGAAAATGCGGATCGTTGCGAAGATCGTCAAGTGGCTGCTGGGACTGGTCGTGCTGGCGGTCGTCGCACTCGCTGCCTGGCTCTATTTCGCGCCGCCGGAACTGATCCGCGTCGGCTCGGGCTATTCGGCCAAGATCGTCTGCTCGAATGTCTTCATCGCGGGACGCGATGCCGACGAGGTGCTTGCCGTCGATGTACAGGCGCCAGGCCATCCGCTGTTGAGGCTGATGCGGGTGTCGGTGGACAAGGAAAAGGGCACGGTTTCGGCCGGGCTGTTCAGTGCGTTTGGCAAGAGCGTCGCGGTCGTTCGCGACGGGCTTGGCTGTGCCGTGGTTCCGGACGGCAACACCGCCGCCGCCAAGACCATCACCGGGGCGGCGTTGACGCCGGCGCCGCCGCCTGACGCGCTGTGGCCGGAAGGCGATAAGGTCGACACCTCGCAGAATCCCGAAATCGCCAGGATTCTCGACGATGCGGCGCTGACCGGTTCAGGCATGCGCGCTGTGGTGGCGGTCAAGAACGGCCACATCGTCGCCGAGCGCTACGGCGACGGCTTTTCCGAGAAGTCGCCGCTGCTCGGCTGGTCGATGACCAAGACGGTGAATGCCGCCATCGTCGGCACGGTTATAAAGGACGGCAAGATGGCGATGACCAACCAGGGCCTGTTCGGCCCTTGGAAAGCCGATGGCCGCGCCGCCATCAGCCTCGCCGACATGATGGCGATGTCGAGCGGGCTCGAATTCAACGAGGATTATGGCGACGTCGCCGACGTGACGCGCATGCTCTACCTCGAGCCCGACATGGCGGGCTTTGCCGAATCCAAGCCGCTGACCGGCGACGTCGGCAAGGTGTTCTCCTATTCGAGCGGCACGGCGGTGATGCTGTCCCGGCTCTGGCAGGATGCGATCGGCGACAAGGACAAGGCGCTGGCATGGCCGAGGGTCGCCCTGTTCAATCCGCTCGGCATGCAGAGCGCGGTGCTCGAGGCCGATGAGCATGGCACCTTCGTCGGTTCGTCCTATCTCTACGCCACGGCGCGCGACTGGGCGCGCTTCGGACAGTTCCTGCTGCAGGATGGGGTCTGGAACGGCAAGGAGATCCTGCCGGCCGGTTTCGTCGGCTGGATGCGGGAAGCCACGCCCGCCTCGAAAGTCTACGGCAAGGGCCAGTTGTGGATCGAGGGTCCGGGCGACGAGGAAAGCCCCGGCGCCGGCGTTGCCGCCGGCCTGCCCCAGGATACGTACTGGATGGAGGGGCATGACGGGCAGACGATCGCCATCATTCCCTCCGAGAAGCTCGTAGTGGTGCGGCTTGGGCTTACGCCGGCCAAGCTCGGCTACCGACCGCAAACGATTGTTGGTGCGTTGGTGAAGGCGCTTGAATAACGCCACCAGCCGATCGGAAGAAGGCTTCGCTAGCCGACGATCGCCAACCAGGCGTAGCCGCGATAAAGCGTTCTGAATCGAAGGCTTGCGCCAACTCTTGCGGATTCCGATTCCAGGACGTCGCGCAACGCTTCACGCGGCTCGACATGGAATTTTGCCAGCCAGCCGCGCAGCAGCGTGCGGAACCAGCGGGGCAGGGCCTCCTGCTGGCCGAAATCGACGACATGCAGCGAGCCATCGGGTGAGAGGGCGGCGAGTGCGGCCGACACAGTCTTTTCCCAGCCGGGGATCATCGATAGCGAATAGGATACAAAGATGCGGTCGAAGCGCTCGACGCCGAACAGAGCCTTGGCATCGAAATCGGTGGCGTCGCCGCGCGCCAGCGTGACGCGTCCGGACAGGCCTTCGCGGGCCATGGCGGCGTTGGCCGTCTCCAGCATTTCGGCCGAAATATCGAGGCCGTAGAAACGGGCATCGGGATAGCGGCGGGCGGCGAGCACGATGTTGCGGCCGGTGCCGCAGCCGAGTTCGAGCACGGTGCCGCCGGCCGGCACGTCGAGCCCCGATATCAGCCGGTCGCGGCCGAGCAGGTAATATTTGCGGGTCAGGTCGTAGAAATGGCGCTGCCAGCGATAGACGCCGTCCATCAGTTCGGCATGCCCGGTCGGCGGTTTGCCGTGCCCGGCCGGCAGTTCGCTGGTGCTCATGCCGGCCGCTTCACATAAAGGTGGAAACCGCCATATATTGCCGAACGGTCGCTGGCCGAGAACTCGCGCGAGGCCTCGTCCTCATAATTCCACTGGTCGAGCAGCGAATTCGAGACGCGGCCGGGCAAAAGGCTGGGTTCGGCCGCGGTGCGGAAGATGACGCGGGCGCCAGTGGATGCTGTGCGGGTGATCTCGGCCCACAACGCATTGAGCTGGTCGTCGGTCATCCAGTCCTGCGCGTCGAGCAGCACGAAGCGGTCGACCGAGCCGGCATCCTTGGCGGCGAGGAATTCGATCAGATTGGCGTGGTGAATGGCGACGCGATCGACATTGTTGCGGATCGTCTCGTAGTTGCGCTTTTCGAGATAGGCGGGCAGCGCTGCTTCGCCCGGGTCGGGATAGCGGCGCGCGAAAGCCTGCCAGGCGAAGTAATTGGTCTGCAACGGAAAATCGCAGGCGAGCTTTTCCAGCCTCGCTTTCAGGACGCTGGCCATGGTGCCGTCGCCCGAGGTGATCAGCGAATCGTACTGTGCCGGCGGTATGCCGAGGCCGAACAGCGAGGCTTTTCGCGAGGTGGCCCATTTCAGCAACGGTTTTTCGAAGACGGGCGCCAGTTCCTCGTTGAAGAAGCGGCGCTGGTCGGCAATGGTTTTCGCTTTCATGATGCCGGCGGGATCGACACCGAAGAATTTGGCCGTGCGGTGGCCCATGGCGATGAACAAGCCGAGCAGGCCGGTCTGGTAGAAGTTGCGGTCGAAAACGGCGATGCGGCGACGACCGCGCCAGTTGCGGCGCTCCCAATAATGGCGGCTGACCGGGTCGAGATGCGGGGCGATGAAGCGGTCGTAGGCTTGCGAATTGTGGCTGGTGTCGGCGGCGCCGAAGAAGCGAAACAGGTCGGCCTGCGAGGGCAGATGGCGGACCGCCTCCAGCTTCATGCGGTTCAGCGCGATGTGGGCGGCGTTGAGATCGACGGCGTCGATCCTTCCGGGCGAGCGGGTGAGATAGGCGAGGATGTTGCAGCCGCCGGAGGCGATGGTGACGATGCGATGGTCCTGTCCTAGCTGCATGGCCTCCATGTCGACATCGGGGTCTTCCCAGATCTGCGGGTAGACGAGGCCGGAAAACAGCAAGGCGAACAGCCGTTCGGAGACACCGGCCTTTGACAGGGGACGGTTCTGGTAGACGGCTTTTCCAACTTCCTTGCCACGTCGAAAAACGAGTTCCCCGGAAAGATCCGTCATGACAAGGTGATTCCCCATTTGCGTTGGCGCAAGCGGGTAACGCAGGGTCATGACAAGCCGGTGACAATCCGTCGACGCGCCTTTATATGAGACCGCCACGAACACGCCCTTACGGCAAACCAGTTGCGCGCACGTCATCCTCTCCAAGTGTAAAGCCCCACTGATACGGAGTGAGGCCGATTGGCACCTTGCTGTAGGACGGCACTGACGGGATGACGCCGGGCCTGAGCGACTGGTATCCGTCAAGATAGCCGTCGTTGAAGGTCTTACTGGGGTAGGCGGGGATGTTCTTCACGACGGACATGGCCACTTCTCCTCAGAATGTCGCGGACATGCGCCCGCCTTGCCAAGCTGGCTCGCCATGTCCTCGTTCAGCAAGCATCCATCACTGCCGGCCAAACCCACCTGGCGTCGGTGTCGTGAGGATGACGGCATCGCCGGCGTCGAGCACGGTCTGGTCGCAGGCTTTCAGCAGCTCGATCGCACCATCCTTGCGACGGACCTTGGTCGATCCGGCCTCGCCATCGCCGCCGCCCTCCAACCCTTGGGGTGGGCGGTTGCGGTGCGAGGACAGGATCGCGCATTCCATCTTTTCGAGGAAACGGATGGTGCGTTTGGTGCCGTCGCCGGCACTCCATCTGCCCTTGCCGCCGGAGCCTTCGCGGATGTGGAAATCCTCGAGCAGCACGGGAAAGCGCAGTTCCAGCACTTCCGGGTCGGTGAGGCGTGAATTGGTCATATGGGTGTGGACGCCGGAGGTGCCGGCAAAGCCGCGGCCGGAGTTCATCCGGCCGGCGGGCGAGCCCGAGCAGATCGTCTCGTAATACTGATACTGTTTGTTGCCGAAGGTGAGGTTGTTCATCGTGCCTTGCGCATTGGCCATCGCGCCCATGGCGCCGAACAGCGCGTTGGTGACATGCTGCGAGGTCTCGACATTGCCGGCGACGACCGCGGCGGGGTAGGCGGGTTTCAGCATGCAGCCATCGGGGATGACGATGTTGATGGGGCGCAGGCAGCCGGCATTCATCGGGATCATGTCCTCGACCATGACGCGGAAGGCGTAGAGCACGGCGGCGCGGGCAACCGGCTCGGGCGCGTTGAAATTGTTCTTCTCGACCTTCGACGTGCCGGTGAAGTCGACCGTCGCCTCGCGCTTTTCCCGGTCGACCGATATCTTGACCTTGATCACCTGGCAGGTGTCGGTTGGATATTCGTATACGGAACTGTCGGGCAAGCGCTCCAGCACGCGGCGCACGCTTTCGGCTGCATTGTCCTGGACATGGCCCATATAGGCCTCGACGACATCGAGGCCGAAATGCGCGACCATCCTGCGCAGCTCGGCGACGCCCTTTTCGTTGGCGGCGATCTGCGCCTTGAGGTCGGCGATGTTCTGATGCGGGTTGCGCGCGGGATAGCGATGGTCGGTGAGCAGCGTCTCCAGTTCCTTCTCGCGGAAGCGGCCGCGATCGACGATGCGGAAATTGTCGAACAGCACGCCTTCCTCGTCGACGGTGGTGGCGAGCGGCGTCATCGAGCCGGGCGCCGTGCCGCCGATATCGGCATGGTGGCCGCGCGAGGCGACGTAGAAGAGTATTTCCTCCCCCCTTGAGGGGGAGGTGGCGGCGAAGCCGTCGGAGGGGGTCGCCGCGGCAGTGCTCGACGTTCCTGTGGTGCCTCCTGAGAGGACCCCACCCAGCCGCTGCGCGGCCACCCTCCCCTCAAGGGGGAGGGAAAAGACCGGCGTGACCACGGTGATATCAGGCAGGTGCGTGCCGCCATTGTAGGGTGCGTTGAGGGCGAAGACGTCGCCTGGATGGATGTCGCCGGAGTTGAGCCGGATGATGGTTTCCACCGAACGGTCCATGGAGCCGAGATGCACCGGCATGTGCGGCGCGTTGGCGACCAGCGCGCCATGGCGGTCGAAGACGGCGCAGGAGAAATCCAGCCGTTCCTTGATGTTGACGGAATAAGCGGTGTTTTGCAGCGTCACGCCCATCTGCTCGGCGATCGACATGAAGAGATTGTTGAAGACCTCCAGCATGACCGGATCGGCCCCCATCTTCCCGGAGAGACCGGTGCCGAGCGCTGCCTGCCGGCGCTTTTTTTCGACGCGACGCAACAGCACGTGGTTCCTGGCGGTGATTTCGGCCTGCCAGCCCGGTTCGACGACGATGGTCTGGTTCGGCTCGATGACCAGGGCGGGGCCGGCAATCTTGTGCCCCGGTTTGAGCGTCTCGCGGCGAAAGACGCCGGCATTGCGCCACGCTCCCTCGGTGAAGATTTCGCGGGTCTGCGAAGGGTTTAACGTGAGATCTTCGGTTTCTGAATCACTTTCGTCGCGGCCGGCGCCGCCGGTGTCGGTGCCTTCGACGCCAACGGTTTCGACGATCATCGGCTTGTCGTCATAGACGAAACCGAACTGCGCCTTGTGGGCGATTTCGAAGTCGCGTTTGGCCTGGAAAATCGAGTCTGCCTCGAAATTCACCGGCAGTGTCGTATCGGTGCCGTCATAGCGAATGTGCAGCACCGGTTTCGCGGCAACAGCGTCCTCGGCGATGCCTTGTGCCGAGAGGTCGGCGATGACGGCCTTTCTCAAGCTGGCAATGAGGTTGCCGATCTCGGTTCGGGACTCTTCGGCAAGAGGTTTGAGCAGCGCCTGCTGGCGGGAGGCAAAGACCGAGGACAGGCCGATGCCATAGGCCGAAAGCAGGCCGGAAAAGGGATGGATCAGCACCGCCTCCATTCCAAGCGCATCGGCGACCAGGCAAGCGTGCTGACCACCGGCGCCGCCGAAGCAGTTCAGGAGATATTCGGTGACGTCGTAGCCTCGCTGCACGGAAATCTTCTTGATGGCGTTGGCCATGTTTTCGACGGCGATGGTGACGAACCCTTCGGCGACGGCCTCCGGAGAGCGGCCGTCGCCGATTTCGGCGGCAAGTGCCGCGAATTTCTCGCGCACCGTTTGCACGTCGAGCGGCTGGTTCTGGCCGGGTCCAAAAATGGCCGGGAAGAAATCGGGCTGCAGCTTGCCCAGCATGACATTGGCGTCGGTGACGGCCAATGGCCCGCCGCGCCGGTAGGCTGCCGGACCGGGATTGGCGCCGGCGGAGTCCGGGCCGGCGCGGAAGCGACCAGCCTCGTAATGCAGGACCGAGCCGCCGCCGGCGGCTACGGTGTGGATGCGCATCATTGGCGCGCGGATGCGCACGCCGGCGACCTCGGTGTCGAAGGCGCGCTCGTAATCGCCGTCATAATGGGCGACGTCGGTCGAGGTACCGCCCATGTCGAAGCCGATGACCTTGTCGAAGCCGGCGAGCTTCGCCGTCTCGACCATGCCGACGACACCGCCGGCCGGGCCGGACAGCAGCGCGTCCTTGCCCTGAAACATGTCGGCGGCGGTGAGGCCGCCCGACGACATCATGAACATCAGGCGGGGTTGGCGCTGCCCCTCACCCTTACCCTCTCCCCGTGAAGAACGGGGAGAGGGGGGCGTCAGCGTTGGAGCTTCACCCTTCTCCCCGTCACTATACGGGGAGAAGGTGCCGGCAGGCGGATGAGGGGCAGCGCCAGCGCCGGTTGCAATAATCCCCAGTTCACCCGCCACCTTCCCCACATATCTCGACAGGATCGGCGACAGATAGGCGTCGACCACAGTGGTGTCGCCACGGCCGACAAGCTTGATCAGCGGCGAAACCTCGTGGCTCACCGAGACCTGTGAAAATCCGAGCTTGCGGCAGACTTTTGCAACCGCCTTTTCATGGTCGGGATATTTCCATGCATGCATGAAGACGATCGCGACAGCGTCGATGCCGTCCGCCTTTGCCTGTTCGATGGCCGGCCGGCAGGCGGCGATGTCGAGCAGTCTTTCAACGCTGCCGTCGGCGCGCACGCGTTCGTCGATCTCGATGACGCGCTCATAGAGCTGTTCGGGAAGGACGATCTCCTTGGCGAAGATGTCGGGACGTGCCTGATAGGCGATCCTCAGTGCATCGCGAAAGCCTCTGGTGATGAGCAGCAGCACGCGGTCGCCCTTGCGCTCCAGAAGCGCGTTGGTGGCAACGGTGGTGCCCATCTTGATGTCGCCGATCAGGCCAACGGGGATCGGAGCGCCGGATTTCAGCCCGAGCAGTTCGCGAATGCCGTGGATGGCAGCATCGGCATAGGCTTCGGGGTTTTCGGACAGCAGCTTGCGCGGGTGCAGCGCGCCCTGCGGGTCACGGCCGATGACATCGGTGAAGGTGCCGCCGCGGTCGATCCAGAAATCCCATTTTGCGGTCACGATATGGCTCCCGGCATTTTCACTGTTCGATCCTGTTAGTTCGAGATGCCCCGGCGGGCAATCGCCAAAGGATATGAAGATGTTACAGGTGGAAATGCAACGTTACGAAACTGATGTCCGCCTCATGCATTTTGTCCTCGACCGCCACCGGTAACGGCGGCGTGATCAGAGGAGAAAAAGTTATGAAAAAGCTCATTCTTGCGTCGGTTTCGGCGCTTGCACTGCTCGGCGTTGCGGCCTGCAGCGACAGCGGCACCGATAATACGACCACGCAGAGCACCAATCCGCCGGCCGCCGAACAGCCGATGCAGCCGGCCCCTGACGCCACCAAGCCTGCCGAACCGGCTCCGGCTCCTGCGGCGCCTGCTGCCCCAGCGCAGTAGTTCATACGCCCAATTTGGGGGAGGCCGGTCAACGCCGGCCTCCCTTGCTCTGGTTCAAGATACGCGCGCCTAGCGCCGCAAAGCCGCTGTTTCGTGCGCCACCAAATTGTTGGCGTGGAGCATTGGGGCGTTGTCTTCGCTTGATAGCGATGGCCGGTTGGTCCTATTAAGCCCTCATGTCGATTTGGGACCGCTTCGGCGACTTCATCACCCGCGTTTCGTCTTCAGCCTCGTCGGGTGTCGCCGATGTCGTGGAGGCCGTGCGTACGGTTTTCTCGGGCGATGCCGATTTGCGCCGACGCGTTGCCTTTTCGGTGGCGATGATCGCGCTGTCTGCCAAGATGGCCAAGGCCGATGGCATCGTCACGCAGGACGAGGTGCGGGCCTTCCAAGAAATATTCGAAGTGCCGAGAGAGCAGACGCGGAATGTGGCGCGCCTCTACGATCTGGCCAAGCAGGATGTTGCCGGGTTCGAGACCTATGCCGAGCGCATGGCGCAGCTTTGCGGCTCCGGCCAGACGAACTGCGTGATGCTGGAGGACATTCTCGACGGGCTGTTCCACATCGCCAAGGCCGACGGTCTGGTGCATGAGCGCGAAGGCTTGTTCCTGCATCGCATCGCCGAGATCTTCCGGATCGAGGAGGCGCACTACCAGAGCATTCTGGCACGCCACGTCAATCTCGGTGCCGGAGATCCCTATGTCGTGCTCGGCATCGAACGTGGAAAGCCGTTCGAGGAGGTCAGGAAGCGTTATCGCAAGCTGGTCTCGGACAACCATCCCGACCGGCTGATCGCACGCGGTCTGCCCCAGGAATTCATCAAGATCGCCACGACCAGGATCGCCGCGATCAACGCGGCCTATGAGATGATCGAGCGAGGTCTGCGGCACGCATGAGCGGCTTCCTGCCCGACGAGCCGAACGCCGAGGTAAGGGTATCGCCGAATTTCGGTCCGCGGCGCGAAACGACCAGGCCCGACATGATCGTGCTGCACTATACCGGCATGAAGACCGGCCCGGGCGCCGAAGCATGGCTGTGCGATCCGGCCAGCGAAGTCTCGGCGCACTATCTCGTCCATGAGGACGGCCAGATCGTCCAGATGGTGAGGGAAAGCGACCGTGCCTGGCATGCCGGCAAGAGTTCGTGGTTCGGATGCGCCGACATAAATTCCTGTTCGATCGGTATCGAGATCGTCAATCCTGGACATTCGCTGGGCTATCGCAGCTTCCCTAAACGACAGATCGATGCCGTGATCGGCCTGTGCAAGGGGATCGTCCGGCGCCATTCCATTCCACCCCAGCGGGTGCTCGCCCATTCCGACGTGGCGCCGGGACGCAAGATCGATCCGGGTGAGAAGTTCCCGTGGAAGGCGCTGTTCGAGGCCGGTGTCGGCCATCTCGTCGGGGCGGCCCCGGTCAGGCGCGGCGCGGTGCTTAAGGCCGGCGATGCAGGCGTGGGGGTCGAGGCGTTGCAATCGATGCTGGCGCTCTACGGTTATGGGGTGGAGATATCGGGAGTTTTCGACCGGCAGACCGAAATCGTGGTCGAGGCTTTCCAGCGGCATTTCCGGCAGCGCAAGGTGGATGGCCTCGCCGACGCATCGACGATCCGCACGTTGGAAAGGCTGCTTGCTTCCGCAAGGTCAGTTTCTCCAAAGTAATCTTTTCACCGTCATAAAGTTACAGCCTGTCACTCAAAGTGACTTGCATCGCCTTGTTTGACGCAAAATCGGCCGTCAAAGGCCATCCGTGCAAGTTGTCGGGCCTCTAATCCCCCAGATGTTCCGATGTTGATTTAGCGTATCTGCGCGAAGTTCTTCGCGCGGCTCAGACAGAACAGGATCACATGCAGAAATTGACCGTTGTAACGGCAGCTGTTGCTGCCGGCGTAATGACTTTTGCCTTCAGCACGGCGAATGGCGCCCCACTGAGCCCACGGGCCGACCAGGGCCTCGCTGTCGCAGCCGGAAAGACCGCCATGCCGAAAGCCGGCCAGGGCGCAAAGGCAAAGAGGACAGCCAGCGCGAAAGTGGAAAAAGCGGCTGGGGTAAAGGCCAAAAAGGCGACTTCGGCAAAAAGGGCGACCTCGGCGAAGAAGGCAGTCTCCAAGCGGCATGTGAAGCGCCATAAGAAAAATATCGACCGGACGACAACGGCCTCGATCGACCGCAAGAGCAGGGCGGTGCCGACTGCGACGGCCGGCGGCACTGGCCAGTATTCGGCGATCATCGCCCGTTACGCCGCCACCTACGGCGTGCCGGTGTCGCTCGCCAACGCCGTCGTCAAGATCGAGAGCAATTACCAGCCAAACATCGTCGGCGGCGCCGGCGAGATCGGCCTGATGCAGATCAAGCCGGCAACGGCGCGGATGATGGGCTACACCGGCTCAGTCAAGGGCCTGTTCAATCCCGACACCAACATCAGATATGGCATGAAATACCTCGCCATGGCGCGCGGCCTCGGCGGCGGCACGACCTGCGGCACGATCCTGAAGTACAATGCCGGCCATGCCGCCAAGCGCATGAACCCGGTGTCGGCCGCCTATTGCGGCAAGGTCAAGGTGCAGATGGCCGCGCTGGGGGCGCCGGCGTGAACTGGTCATAAGTCGCTTTTTCGTTTGCGTTTTTTGGCGTGAACCCCTTTATACGCCTTGCCAGCTGGCCGGGCGGCCGCACCCGCGAAGCCGAAAGGCTGCGGGTGAGGAAAGTCCGGGCTCCATGGAGACACGGTGCCGGTTAATGGCCGGCGGGGGCGACCCCAGGGAAAGTGCCACAGAAAGCAAACCGCCACGATCCGGCTTTGCCGGATTCGGGGCAAGGGTGAAAGGGTGGGGTAAGAGCCCACCGCGCGACTGGCAACAGGAGCGGCACGGTAAACCCCACCGGGAGCAAGACCGAATAGGGACGGTGCGAGGGGAAACCCTCGGGGGCTGTTTCCGGCTCACCGTCCGGGTAGGTTGCGTGAGGCGCATGGCAACATGCGCCCAAGATGAATGGCCGCCACGTTCTCGCGCCGCAAGGGGCGAGGGCCATACAGAACCCGGCTTACAGGCCAGCTGGCAATTTTCTTCCCCGATCTTTCCAGGAAATCAGCAGGTTGCGCCCTCGGGCGCGCCTATTGATTTATGCGTTTAAGAAATTGCGGCGTTCGTTGAAATCGGTGCGATTAAATCGTACCATGCGCTCGGGCAGCATCAGGTAGCCATTATGGGTCAGGTCGACAAACGCAGCATCACGCTTTCGCCGGAACTGGCAGCGGCAGTCGACGATGCAGTCGCCGCCGGCGAATATGCTTCGGCGAGCGAGGCGATACGCGACGCCCTGCGTCAGTGGAAGGATCAGCGCGACCTGCTTGGCTATACGGTCGAGGAGTTGCGCAAGCTGGTGCAGGAAGGGATTGACAGCGGGCCGGGGCGATTTGCATCGCTTGACGAAATCAAGGCTGAGGCGCGGAAACGATTGAACCGATAGCGCGGTATGAATTGGCTGCCTATCAACAGAGGCGCTCGCGCAGAAGAAGATCTGATCGCGATCTGGCTTCACGTCGCGCAAGACAGCGGGGCTGCGGCAGATCGGTTGCTCGACCGGATCGAGGCCCGCTGGCAGCAACTGGCAACCTATCCGTTATCGGGTGCACCGCGCGACGATATCGCACCCGGCATTCGTCATCTGGTCGTAGGCAACTATCTCACCTTCTATCGCGTGGGCGACGAGGCAATCGAAATCGTCCGTGTATTGCATGGCCGGCGCAGGATCGAAGCCGACGACCTCAGTTCGTGATCGATCCGCTCAGTCGCCAAGCTTGTTAAGCGACGCCTCGATCGCTTGCCAAAGCTCTTCCACCGGCTCGCAGCCGACCGACAGGCGGACGAAGCCTGGCGGTACCGCGTCGCTTCTCTTCGCCCGTCGTTCGGCGGAGCTATGGACGCCGCCGAAGGAGGTCGCCGCCTGCATCAGCGCGCAATTGTTGATGAAATCCTCGGCCTTGTCCTCCGAATCCAGCACGAAGGAGATGAGGAAGCCGAAACGCTCCATCTGGGCGCGGGCAAGATTGTGGGACGGATCGCCTTCCAGTCCGGGATAGCGCAGGCCGCTGATCGCGGGGTGGCCTTGCAGCCGCCGCGCCAGCACTTCCGCCGAAGAGCACATGCGGTCGAAGCGCACGTCGAGCGTTTCCAGGCCGCGATGCACCAGCCACGCCTCGAATGGGCCGGGAATGGCGCCCGACACCTCGCGCCAACCGGAAACCGCGGCGATGATGTCCGCATTGCGGCTGGCGACATGGCCGAACAGCACGTCGGAATGGCCGTTGGGCGCCTTGGTGTCGGCGGCAATGACGATATCGGCGCCGAAATCGAGCGGGCGCTGGCCGAAGGGCGTCATCGTCGTGTTGTCGACGGCGAGGATCGCGCCGGCTTTGTGCGCGGCTTCGGCGACGGCGGCAATGTCGCAGATGTCCAATCCCGGGTTGGCCGGCGTCTCGACGAAAACAAGGCGATAGCCGTCGAAGCCGCCGTCGAGGAAGCTCGATGTCGGGCGGACATCGTAGGCGATGTCGAAAGACCTCAGGAAGCGATCGGCCAGGGCTCTCGTGGCGTGATAGCCATCCGCAGGCAGCAGGATCCGGTCGCCGGATTTCAGCAGCGCGAAAAACACCGCCGAGATCGCAGCCATTCCGGAGGGGAAGCCGACGCATGGCGCGTCTTCCAGGTGCGCCAGCATGTGCTCGACGGCCCTCCATGTTGGATTGTCGTATCGGCCGTATTCATCAAGGCCCGCAGCATCGCCCGGTGTGTGGAAAATGGCGGCCATGGTCAATGGCAAGGGAATTGGATCGCCCTTGGCAAGCCCACCGCGACGCAGGTGAGGAAGTGCCGCAGCGCGTGACCTGGCTGTTTCAGACATCGATTCAAACCTTGTTTCTGCAGCGGACCCTACCGTCAGGTCACGGCTTGCAGCAAGCGACGTCCGGTTGGGCCAAGCGGCTCTAAACGCTTCGTTAGGCTTAATGGAGGACAAACACGGGAGTGCCGTCAAAGTCGCTCTCACCGGTTGTGGCGCGCGCGTTTGTGAAGCCTGTTCCCGTTGACGCCCATAACGCCCCATGATATCCCATATCGATATTCAAGCCTTCGTTCCGCGTCAGGGTGAAGCGTACGCCAATCGGGCAGCCGCGGCGGCTGCGCGATTGCCCGCTTTCACCCCTCGGAGCGGCATGGATTTCGGGCGGGGACCGCGCTGCGGCGGCGCGGACGGCAAAATGCAGAGGGGTGCGGCGGCGCAAGCAGCTGTAGCGCGTAATGGACCGGTTTCTGTCGAACGCGGTGAACAGGATCGATGCGAAGGGGCGAGTGTCCGTTCCGGCGCATTTCCGCGCGGTCGTGCAGAAGCGTGGCTATTCGGAGCTCTATGCGCTGCGTTGCCTGGACCGTCCGGCGATGGATGTCGGCGGGCTCGACCTGCTCGACCGCTACGAGCAGCGCATCGCCCAGGAAGACCCCTTCCTGCAGACGGCGGACGACATGTCGTTCTTCTGCCATGGCGACGGGACGTTCCTGAAGCTGGATCAGGACGGACGCATCACGATGAGCGATTTCATCCGCGAGCACACCGGCATATCGGCAGAAGTGGCCTTTGTCGGTCGCGGCAATTTCTTTCAGATCTGGGAGCCTGGGCGGCTAGCAACCTACGGAGCGGAAGCGCGCGCCCGGCTTTTGCAGCTTCGGCAGGGGACGAAGCCCGGGGAGCGGCCGGAATGATGGCGGGTCACGGCGATGATATCAACGCCGTTGGCGGACCGGCCCGCCACATTCCGGTCCTCCTTGCCGAAGTGCTGGAGGCGCTTTCGCCCAAGATCGGCGAGGTGATCGTCGATGGCACATTCGGCGCCGGCGGTTACACCAGGGCCATTCTGGCGAGCGGCGCCTCGGTCGTGGCCATCGATCGCGATCCGGATGCGATCGCGGCGGGGCGGGACCTCGAAGCACGGTCGGACGGCAAGCTCCGGCTTGTACGCGCGCCATTCTCGATGCTGGACGAGCAGGTCGAAAGCGCCGACGGCGTGGTGCTCGATATCGGCGTCTCCTCCATGCAGATCGACCAGGCGGAGCGCGGCTTTTCGTTTCGCGCCGACGGACCGCTCGACATGCGCATGGCGCAGGCGGGCCTGAGTGCCGCCGATGTCGTCAACTCCTTCAAGGCGGGCGATCTTGCCCGCATCTTCGGTTTCCTCGGCGACGAGCGCCATGCCGGCCGCATCGCCCGCATGATCGAGAGCCGCCGCGAAAAACGCCCGTTCGAGCGTACGCTCGATCTTGCCGATGCCATCGAGACGCATATCGGCCGCGCTCCTAAGGACAAGATCCATCCGGCGACCCGCGTCTTCCAGGCGCTGCGCATCTTCGTCAACGACGAACTTGGCGAACTGGCCAAGGCGCTGTTTGCGGCCGAGCGCGCGCTGAAACCGGGCGGGCGGCTGGCCGTGGTGACGTTTCATTCGCTGGAAGATCGCATCGTCAAGCGCTTCATCGCCGACCGTGCCGATCACGTGACCGGGTCGCGGCATATGCCCGAGGCGCAGGCGCGCCTGGCCACCTTCCGCAAGGCGGGCGGCGGGGTGACGCCCGGCGATGCCGAGATAGCGGCCAATCCGCGGGCGCGTTCGGCAAGGCTGCGCGCCGCCATCCGCACCGAGGCGCCGGCGCGCGCCGGCGATTTTGCGATTTTCGGTCTGCCAAAACTTCCCAGCCCAAAACTTCCCGGCGCCAATCGGCCGGGAGAGAGGTGAGCACGTGTTTCGTACCAGCGACATAGTCCTGATCGCCGTCATGGTCTCGGCCGCGGCCCTGACCTACAAGACCAAGCGCGAGGCCGAGGAACAATTGGCGGCGGTGCACAAGGTCCAGGCGCAGATCCGCTACGAGGAGGATACGATCGACCTCTTGAAGGCGGACTGGAGCCTGCTGACCCAGCCGGCGCGCCTGCAGAAGCTGACCGAGATCTACAAATCGCAGCTTGGCCTGGAGCCGGTCAATGCGCGCCAGATCGTCGGCCTGGACGACCTGCCGGCCAAGCCGGTCAACATAGAGGACCTTTCGTCCCAGCGCCTGGGCGGCATGGCCGACAATTCCGGCAAAGGATCGTCGGACGGCAAGGATCCCGTCGTCACCGGAGGCATCGTGCAATGATCGCAAGATTTCCAGTGATTTCCAGACTGGCAGCGATCGCAAGACTTCCGCCGAGGCTGGAGCGCCGCGCGAAATCCGCCGAAGGCGGCTCGATCGTGGTCGAGGGCGCCCGCAAAGCGACCGGCGGCAAGGGCAGGACCCGCGTCGTGATGACGATGGCGGTGTTCTTCGGCATCTATGCGACGATTGCCGGGCGGCTGGTCTATCTCGGGTTCCAGAATCCCGACCTGTCCGGCGGTCCGCAGAGCCGGGTGACGGCGTCGCGACCCGATATCGTCGACCGCAATGGCGAGGTTCTGGCGACGGACATCAAGACGGCATCGCTGTTTGCCGAGCCGCGCCGCATCGTCGACGCAGACGAGGCGATCGAAAAACTCTCGACGGTGCTTCCCGAAATCGACTACGAGCAGACCTATCACAAGCTGAAGAGCGGCGCCGGCTTCGTCTGGCTGCAGCGGCAACTGACGCCCAAACAGCAATCCGAAATCATGCAGCTCGGTATCCCCGGCTTCGGCTTCCGCACCGAAAAGCGCCGCTTCTATCCGGCCGGCGAAACCTCGTCCTACATTGTCGGCCTCACCAATATCGACAATCAAGGCATCTCCGGCATGGAGAAGTACATTGACGAGCAGGGGCTGAGCGATCTTCAGGCCTCGGGCCTGGCAATTGCCAAGGATCTGAAGCCGGTGCAGCTCTCGATCGACCTGCGCGTCCAGCATATCGTGCGCGACGAGATCGCCACCGGCATGGAGAAGTACCATGCGATCGCGGCCGGCGCCGTCGTGCTCAACGTCAAGACCGGCGAAGTGGTGGCGATGGCCTCGGTGCCGGATTTCGATCCGAACAATCCCTATAACGCGCAGGACAAGGACCGGCTGAACCGCATGTCGGCCGGCCTTTACGAGATGGGCTCGACCCTCAAGAGCTTCACTACAGCCATGGCGCTCGATTCCGGCAAAGTGACACTGGAAAGCCGTTTCGACGCTTCGCGCCCGATCAGGATCGGCCGCCAGACCATCCATGATTTTCATGGCAAGGGGCGGGTGTTGTCGGTGCCGGAAGTGTTCATCTATTCCTCCAACATCGGCTCCGCCAAGGAAGCCGAAGCGGTTGGCATCGAGGGGCACCGCGAATTCCTGCATCGCCTGGGCATCCTCGAAAAGATGCAGACGGAATTGCCGGAGGTCGCCCGCCCGACCGAGCCCAAGGTCTGGAAACAGGTCACTTCGATCACGGTCGCTTTCGGCCACGGCGTGTCGACGACGCCGTTGCAAACCGCGGTCGGTTGCGCCGCACTGATGAACGGCGGCTACCTGATCGAGCCGACATTCCTGACGCGCACGCAGGAGCAGGCGATGTCGGTGGCCAAGAAAGTGGTCAGCGAAAAGACCGTCGAGGCCATGCGCTACCTCTACGCGCTCAATGCCGAGAAGGGCTCGGGCAGGAATGCCAGGGTTCCGGGCTACCGCGTTGGCGGCAAGACGGGAACGGCGGAGAAGGTGGTCAACGGCCGCTACGCCAAGGACAAGAATTTCAACGCCTTCGTCGCCGCTTTCCCGATGGACGATCCGAAATACATCGTTCTCACGATCGCCGACGAACCGAAGCCGGAAAAGCCCGGCATGGGCGCGACGGCTGCCTCGAATGCTGGCGTCATGGCCGCAAACATCATCCGACGTTCGGCTTCCATGCTTGGCGTGAAGCCAGATTTCAGCCATGAAAATGGTGCAACGCTGGTTTCCTATCAGTGATTCTTAGGGCGCGCCGGCAACAGCGCGCTATTTTGTTGAGATGAACGGGGTTCGATGAAGCTGAAAGATCTAGCCGGTGTCCTGCCTGTCGAGGGGACAGCTTCCCCCGATATGGAGGTTACCGGGATTTCGTCGGATTCCCGCACGGTCAAAACCGGCGTCGTCTTTTTCGCGCTCGCCGGCACGAAGGCGGACGGCGCAGCCTATGCCGCCGATGCTGCCAGGCGGGGTGCCGCGGCGATCGTGGCTAGCAAGGGCAGCGCCATTGCCGGACTGAAGGTGCCGGTTCTTGCCGTCGACGATCCACGCCTGGCGCTGGCGCTGAGTGCGGCCCGTTATTTCGGCAAGCAGCCGCGGACCATGGTCGCGGTGACCGGCACCAGCGGCAAGACGTCGGTCGCCGCCTTCACCAGGCAGATCTGGGAGCAGTCGGGCTTTGCCGCCGCTTCGATCGGCACCACCGGCGTGGTGGCGCCGGGCCGCAATGAATATGGCTCACTGACCACGCCCGATCCCGTGGCCTTGCACAGGCTGCTCAGGGAATTGGCCGATGCCGGCGTCACCCACGCGTCGATGGAAGCCTCCAGCCATGGGCTCGACCAGCGCCGGCTCGACGGCGTGAGGCTTGCCGCCGGCGGCTTCACCAATCTTGGCCGCGACCACATGGACTACCATCCGACGGTCGAGGACTATCATCGCGCCAAGCTGCGCCTGTTCGACGCGCTGCTGCCGAAGGGCGCGCCTGCCGTCATCTTTGCCGACGATCCGTGGTCGCAGCCGACGATCAAGGCGGCACAGGCGGCGGAGCTGAACGTGCTGACGGTCGGCCGCCGTGGCGAATTCCTGAGGCTGAAGCGGGTCGAGCACGAGCGCCATCGCCAGCGCGCCGAGGTGGAAGTCGACGGCGTTCTCCACGAAGTCGACCTGCCGCTGGCCGGCGATTTCCAGATCGCCAACGCGCTGGTTTCGGCGGGACTTGCCATCTCCACCGGAGTATCTGCCGCCAAGGCCTTGATGGCACTGGAGAAATTGAAGGGTGCGCCGGGCCGGCTGGACCTCGTTGGAACGACGTCCAATGGCGCGCCGGTCTATGTCGACTATGCGCACAAGCCGGATGCGCTGGAGAACGTGCTGGCCTCGGTGCGGCCCTTCACCACGGGCCGCGTCATCGTCGTGTTCGGCTGTGGCGGCGACCGCGACAGGGGCAAGCGGCCAATCATGGGCGAGATCGCCACGCGGCTCGCCGATGTCGTCATCGTCACCGACGACAATCCGCGCTCGGAAGTGCCTGAAACGATCCGCGCCGCCATCCTTGCGGCCGCGCCCGGGGCCATCGAGATCGGCGATCGGCGCAAGGCGATCCACGAGGCGGTCGCCATGCTCCATGCCGGCGACACACTGATCGTGGCCGGCAAGGGCCATGAGGAAGGCCAGACCATCGGCACCGAGACGCTGCATTTTTCCGACCATGAGGAAGTCCGCTCGGCGCTTCGGGAACGCGCCGCATGAGTTTCCTGTGGACCTCCGCGGATATGGTTGCCGCCATGGACGGACGGCCGCTCGGTCCGATGCCGGAAGGTGTCACCGGCATCTCGATCGACAGCCGCAGCCTTGCGGCGGGCGAGGCCTTCTTCGCCATCAAGGGCGAGGCGATGGACGGTCATGATTTCGCGACCGCCGCCATCAAGGCCGGCGCCGGTGTGCTGGTCGTCGCCGAGGGCAAATTGCCGGCGCTCGGGCGGCTGACGGCGCCGATGATCGTCGTGCCGGACGTGCTGGTGGCACTTGAAAGACTTGGCGTTGCCGCTCGTGCCCGCTCCAATGCCAAGATCATCGCGGTGACCGGTTCGGCAGGCAAGACCACCACCAAGGAGGCACTGCGCCATGCGCTGTCGGCTGTCGGCAAGGTGCATGCCTCGGCGCAATCCTTCAACAACCACTGGGGCGTGCCGCTGACGCTGGCGCGGATGCCGGCCGACTGCGACTATGCCGTCTTCGAGATCGGCATGAACCATCCGGACGAGATCCGGCCGCTGGTCAAGATGGTCCGGCCGCACGTCGCCATCATCACCTTGATCGCGGCGGCGCATCTCGGCTTCTTCCGCAACCTCGACGAGATCGCCAAGGCCAAGGCCGAGATTTTCGAAGGCCTGGAGCCGGGCGGCGCGGCACTGCTTAACCGTGACGATCCGCGTTCCAAGCTGCTTGGCAAGATGGCAAGGGACGCAGGCGTCGAGCATGTCTACGGCTTCGGGGAAAATGCCCGCGCCACCTTCAAGCTCGTCAAATGCGTGCTGCATGCCGACCATTCGGTCATCACCGCCAAAATCGGCGGGCAGGAGGTCACGGCGCGTATCGGCGCGCCCGGCCGCCATATGGTGCAGAATGTGCTGGCGGTGCTCGGCGCCGCGCATCTGGTCGGCGCTGATATCGCCCGGGTGGCGATGGCGCTGGCCGATCTTTCAGCCGAACGCGGGCGCGGCAAGCGCCATGTGCTGCGCCACCCCAAGGGATCGATCACGCTGATCGATGAGAGCTACAACGCCAATCCGGCATCAATGGGCGCTGCAATGGCGCTGCTCAATGCGACGCCTGTGTCGGGCGAAGGCAGGCGCATTGCCGTGCTTGGCGACATGCTGGAACTCGGCGACCACTCGGCGAAGCTGCATGCCGCGCTGGCCGATCTCATCGTCGGCACCGGCACAAGCACAGTCTTTCTCGGCGGCCCGGAGATGCGGGCGCTGGCCGACATCCTGCCAGACGAGATCAAGACGGAATATCGCGCCGGCGCCGAGGATTTGAAGCCGGTGCTGTTGTCGACATTGAAGCCTGGCGACGTGGTGATGGTCAAATCGTCGAAAGGTATTGGATTTTCAAAGCTGGTCGAGGCATTGCTCGGCAAATTTCCGGCGCAAGCTACAACCAGTAAACCGACCTAGGGTCAGTCCCGGGGGGACCGAAACGCATGTTAACACTGCTCGTCGATTTCGCGGACAAGATCTCGGTCTTCAATGTCTTCCGTTACATTACCTTCCGTACCGGCGGGGCGCTGATCACCTCGGCGCTGATCGTCTTCATCTTCGGACCAGCCATCATCAACTCGCTGCGGCTCAGGCAAGGCAAGGGCCAGCCGATCCGCGCCGACGGGCCGCAGACGCATTTCAAGAAGGCCGGCACGCCGACCATGGGCGGGCTGATGATCCTGTGCGGCATCGTCGGCTCCTCGCTTTTGTGGGCAAACCTTTCCAGCATCTACGTCTGGGTCGTGCTGCTGGTGACGCTCGGTTTCGGCTCGATCGGCTTTTATGACGACTATCTCAAGGTGACCAAGCAATCGCATCTCGGCTTTTCCGGCAAGGCGCGGCTGGGGCTCGAATTCGTCATCGCCGGCATTGCCGCCTGGGTGATCATGCATAACGGCCAGGCGCCGTTCTCATCGTCCCTCACCTTTCCCTTCGCCAAGGAATTTCTCATCAATCTCGGCTGGTTCTTCATCCCGTTCTCCTGCTTCGTCATTGTCGGCGCCGGCAATGCGGTGAACCTGACAGACGGCCTCGACGGGCTGGCGATCGTGCCGATCATGATCGCGGCGGCGTCCTTCGGCGTCATTGCCTACCTCTCCGGCAACGCGGTGTTCGCCGAATATCTGCAGATCCATTTCGTGCCCGGCACCGGCGAACTGGCGGTGGTTCTCGGCGCGGTGATCGGCGCCGGCCTCGGCTTCCTGTGGTTCAACGCACCGCCGGCGGCGATCTTCATGGGCGATACCGGCTCGCTGGCGCTGGGCGGGCTGATCGGCACGGTCGCGGTCGCCACCAAGCATGAGATCGTGCTGGTCATCGTCGGCGGGTTGTTCGTGGTGGAAATCCTGTCGGTGATCATCCAGGTCGGCTACTTCAAGATGACCGGCAAGCGCGTGTTCCTGATGGCGCCGATCCATCATCATTTCGAAAAGCTCGGCTGGACCGAGAGCCAGGTGGTGATCCGCTTCTGGATCATCGCGGTCATCCTGGCATTGGTCGGCCTATCGACCCTGAAGCTCAGATAGGAGGCCGCTTGATCCCCGCAGCATCCTTCGCCGGCAAACGCGTTTCGCTCTTCGGGCTCGGCGGCTCGGGGATCGCCACGGCGCGCGCGCTGATCGAGGGCGGGGCGGACGTGCTGGCCTGGGACGACAATCCCGACAGCGTCGCCAAGGCAGGCGCCGTCGGCATTGCGACCGCCGACCTGCGCGGCGCCGACTGGACGAAATTCTCGGCTTTCGTGCTGTCGCCCGGCGTGCCGCTGACGCATCCGAAGCCGCATTGGAGCGTGGAGCTGGCGCGCGGCTCGGGTGTCGAGATCATCGGCGACATCGAGCTTTTCTGCCGCGAGCGGACGTTGCGGGCGCCGGCTGCACCCTTCATCGCCATCACCGGCACCAATGGCAAATCGACGACCACGGCGCTGACGGCGCATATCCTGAAATCCGCGGCGCGTGACACGCAGATGGGCGGCAATATCGGCCGCGCGGTGATGACGCTCGATCCGCCGGAGCCGGCGCGGCATTATGTCGTGGAATGCTCGTCCTATCAGATCGACCTGGCGCCCTCGATCAATCCGACCGCGGGCGTCCTGCTCAATTTGACGCCGGATCATCTCGACCGCCACGGCACCATGCAGCACTACGCCGCGATCAAGGAACGGCTGGTGGCGGGCAGCGAGGTGGCCATCGTCGGCATCGACGATTCCTGGTGCGCCCAGATCGCCGACCGGCTGGAGCGGGCGGGCCGGCATGTCATCCGCATTTCCAAGCGCTTGCCGCTGACCGACGGCTATTTCGCCAGTGGCACCGACCTGATGGAGGCGGTGCATGGCCGCTTCAGCCGCGTCGCCTTTCTCGAAGGCATCGGCTCGCTGCGCGGCCAGCACAATGCGCAGAACGCACTGGCCGCTGTGGCCGCCTGCCTCAAGGTCGGGCTCTCGCTCGGCGAGATCCAGTCGGGCCTGGAAAGCTTTCCCGGCCTGGCGCACCGCATGGAGCAGGTCGGCCGCAAGGGCCATGTGCTGTTCATCAACGATTCCAAGGCGACCAATGCCGATGCGGCGGCACCGGCCCTCTCGAGCTTCAACCGCATCTACTGGATCGCCGGCGGACTGGCCAAGGAAGGCGGCATCGAGCCGTTGCGCGGCTTCTTCCCGCGCATCGCCAAGGCCTATCTGATCGGCGATGCCGCGCCGGCCTTTTCGGCGACGCTGGGCGAGGCGGTGCCTTACGAGATATCGGGCACGCTTGCCGCGGCGGTGGAACATGCCGCAAGGGATGCGGCCAGGGATGAGTGCGGCGAGGCAGTGGTGCTGCTTTCGCCGGCCTGCGCCAGTTTCGACCAGTTCAGGAATTTCGAAGTTCGCGGCGACGCGTTCAGGCAAGCCGCGAACGCCATTGATGGCGTGAAGCCCATCGGAGGGATACGATAATGCAAAGCCGTCTCGACAAAAGCCCGGTCGCCACCTGGTGGTGGACGGTCGATCGCTGGTTCCTGGCAGCGTTCCTGTCGCTGATGGGGCTTGGCATCGTGCTGTCCTTCGCGGCCAGCCCGGCGGTGGCCCAGCGCATCGGCCTCGACAGCTTCCACTTCGCCACACGGCAGATCATCTTCACCATCCCCGCACTTGGCGTGATGCTGGCTGTCTCCTTCATGGAATCGCGGCAGATCAGACGCATGGCGCTGGTCATGCTTGGTATCACGCTGGTCCTGATGGTGGCGGTGCTCTATATCGGCGTCGAGGTGAAGGGTGCGCGGCGCTGGGTGTCGTTTGCCGGCCTGTCGATCCAGCCATCGGAATTCCTGAAGCCGGCCTTCGTCGTCATCTGCGCCTGGCTGTTTGCCGAGCACAAGCGCCAGCCCGACATTCCAGGCAATCTGTTCGCCATGCTGCTGCTGGCCCTGGTCATATCGCTGCTGGTGGCGCAGCCGGATTTCGGCCAGACCATGCTGGTGCTCGGCACCTGGGGGGTGATGTTCTTCATGGCCGGATTGCCGTGGCTGTGGATCATCGCGCTGGGCGCCGCCGGCATAGGCGGCGTGTTCGCCGCCTATACGGTGTTTCCGCACGTCGCCGGCCGCATCGACCGTTTCATGACCGGCGAGGGCGACACGTTCCAGGTCGACATGGGCCGCGAGGCGCTGATCAATGGCGGCTGGTTCGGCGTCGGGCCGGGCGAGGGCACCGTCAAGCGGGTCATACCGGACAGCCACGCCGACTTCGTCTTCTCGGTCGCCGGCGAGGAATTCGGACTGATCATGTGCTTCTTCATCATGTCCATCTTCGCCTTCATCGTGCTGCGCGGCCTCAACACGGCGCTCAAGGAGCAGGATGATTTCACGCGCTATGCGGTTGGCGGCCTGGTCACCGTCTTCGGCCTGCAGTCGGTCATCAACATGGCCGTCAATCTGCAGCTGATGCCGGCCAAGGGCATGACCTTGCCGTTCATCTCCTATGGCGGCTCCTCGCAGATCGCCATCGCCATCTCGATGGGCATGGTGCTGGCGCTGACGCGCAAACGGCCGGAACGGCGCAAGCAGATGGGCTTTGCGCCGCCGGCGCGCGCCATGCCGGCGGAATGAAATGGCCAAGGGGGTCATTCTTCTGGCGGCAGGCGGCACCGGCGGGCATCTGTTCCCGGCCGAGGCGCTGGCGCACGAACTGAACCGGCGCGGCTGGACGGTTCATCTGGCCACCGATGACCGCGCCGAGCGTTTTGCCGGCCAGTTCCCGGCTGCCAGCATCCACCCGATCCAGTCGGCGACGATGGGTTCGAAAAATCCTTTCGCCGTGCTTGCCGCGTTCTGGAAGATATGGGGCGGGGTGCGCCAGGCCTCCTCGGTGATCGGACGGATCAAGCCCGCCGTGGTCGTCGGCTTCGGCGGTTATCCGACGCTGCCGCCGCTCTATGCGGCGACGCGGCGCAAGGTGCCGACGCTGATCCACGAGCAGAACGCGGTGATGGGGCGCGCCAACCGGGCGCTGGCCGGCCGCGTCGACGCCATTGCCGGCGGGTTCCTGCCGCAGGATGCAAGTGCTGCGGGCGCCAAGACGGTGACGACGGGCAATCCGGTCAGGCCGCATGTGCTGGAGGCGGCAAGGACGCCCTACAGTGCATCCGCGGGCATGCAGCCGTTCCGGTTCCTGGTGTTCGGCGGCAGCCAGGGCGCACAGTTCTTTTCCGATGCAATGCCGGCGGCGATAGCGCTGCTTTCGGACGCACAACGCAAGCGACTAGTGATTACGCAGCAGGCACGCGCCGAGGACGTGGAGAAGGTGAAGGCTGCCTATGCCGCGCTCGGCATCGAGGCCGAGGTGTCGCCGTTCTTCACCGACATGGCGGCGCGCCTGGCGGCGGCGCATCTGGTGATGTCGCGATCCGGTGCATCGACCGTGTCGGAAATCGCCGTGGTCGGCCGCCCGGCATTGTTGGTGCCCTATCCGCATGCGCTCGACCACGACCAGGCGGCCAATGCCGCGGCCCTGGCCGCGGCAGGCGGCGCCGAGGTACACCCGCAATCCTCGCTGTCGTCCGAGCGCATAGCGCAGCTGGTCGGCGGCCTGATGGACGATCCGGAGCGGCTCGCCGCCATGGCGGCGGCGGCGAAATCGGCCGGAAAACCGGATGCCGCGCGGTTGCTCGCCGATCTGACAGAGGCTATTGCGTCGAAGAAAAACGTTTCGGAATTCAGGAAGGAGACGCATTGATGAAGATGCCGCAGACGATCGGCCTTGTGCATTTCATCGGCATTGGCGGTATCGGCATGAGCGGCATCGCCGAGGTGCTGCACAATCTCGGCTACAAGGTGCAAGGGTCCGACCAGGCCGACAGCGCCAATGTGCAGCGGCTGCGTGACAAGGGCATCGAGTGTTTTGTCGGCCATCACGCAGACAATCTCGGCGACGCCGAGGTGGTCGTCGTTTCGACCGCGATCAAGAAATCCAATCCGGAACTGAAGGCCGCGCGCGAAAAGCTGTTGCCCATCGTGCGGCGCGCCGAAATGCTGGCCGAACTGATGCGCTTCCGCCAGGCGGTGGCCATCGGCGGCACGCATGGCAAGACGACGACGACCTCGATGGTGGCGACGCTGCTCGAGGCAGGCGGGCTCGATCCGACCGTGATCAATGGCGGCATCATCAATGCCTATGGCACCAACGCCCGCATGGGCGACGGCGAGTGGATGGTGGTCGAGGCCGACGAGAGCGACGGCACTTTCCTCAAGCTGCCGGCCGACATCGCCGTCGTCACCAATATCGATCCCGAGCATCTCGACCATTACGGCTCCTTCGACAATGTGCGCGAGGCGTTCCGCCAGTTCGTCGAGAACGTGCCGTTCTACGGCTTCGGCGTCATGTGCACCGACCATCCGGAAGTGCAGGCGCTGGTCGGCCGCATCGAGGACCGGCGCGTCATCACCTATGGCGAGAATGCGCAGGCCGATGTGCGCTTCACCAACCACCGCATGGCGGGTGCGACCTCGGAGTTCGACGTGGTGATCCGCGACCGCAAGACGCGCGGCCAGACGACGATATCGGACCTGCGCCTGCCGATGCCTGGCCGCCACAACGTCGCCAACGCGACGGCGGCGATCGCCGTGGCGCATGAGCTCGGCCTTTCCGCGGAGGCGATCAAGAAGGGCCTGTCGTCCTTCGCCGGCGTCAAGCGCCGCTTCACCCACACCGGCTCGTGGAACGGCGTCGACGTGTACGATGATTACGGCCATCATCCGGTCGAGATCTCGGCGGTGCTGAAGGCGGCGCGCAGCGCCACCAAGGGCCGCGTCGTCGCCATTGCCCAGCCGCATCGCTTCACCCGGCTGCATGATCTGTTCAACGAGTTTTCCACCTGCTTCAACGACGCCGACACGGTGATGGTGGCGCCGGTCTATGCGGCGGGCGAAGAGCCGATCGACGGGGTGACATCGGATGCGCTGGTGTCGCGCATCCGCGCCGGCGGTCACCGCGACGCGCGCTATATCGACGGCCCGGCGGCCATCGCGCCGGTTATCCGGGATCTGGCCAAGCCGGGCGACTTGGTCGTCTTCCTCGGCGCCGGCAACATCACCCAATGGGCCTATGCATTGCCCAGGGAACTCGGCGGAAGCGTGTCATGATGCGCGGCCAGGCGTTGATCGACAAGCTTGGCGACCGGCTTGCCGGCCTGCGCGGCCGCATCACGCCGAATGCCGAGATGGACAAGATCACCTGGTTTCGCGCCGGCGGACTGGCTGACGCATTGTTCCAGCCGGCGGACGAGGACGACCTCGCGGCATTCCTGAGAGCTGTTCCCGAAGATATCCCGCTGACCGTCGTCGGCGTCGGCTCGAACCTTCTGGTGCGCGACGGCGGCGTGACGGGCTTCGTCATCCGCCTTTCGGCCAAGGGTTTTGGCGAGGCCGAGGCGATCGGCCCGACCACGATCAAGGCGGGCGCGGCTACGCCCGACAAGCGCCTTGCCGCCGTCGCCTACGAGGCCGGCATCGGCGGCTTCCACTTCTACCACGGCATTCCGGGCGCCATCGGCGGCGCGTTGAGGATGAACGCCGGCGCCAATGGCGTCGAGACGCGCGAGCGCGTCGTCGAAGTGCGGGCGCTCGACCGCAAGGGCAATGCGCACACGCTTGATAACGCCGACATGGGCTACGCCTATCGCCACTCAGCGGCACCTTCCGGACTGATCTTCACCTCGGCTGTGTTCGAAGGCAGCCATGAGGACAAGGCCACCATCAAGGCGGCGATGGATGCCGTCCAGCATCATCGCGAGACCGTGCAGCCGATCCGCGAAAAGACCGGCGGCTCGACCTTCAAGAATCCGGAAGGCACCTCGGCCTGGAAGGAGATCGACAAGGCGGGATGCCGGGGGCTGATGATCGGCGGCGCGCAGATGTCGCCGATGCATTGCAACTTCATGATCAACACCGGAACCGCGACCGGCTACGATCTCGAATATCTCGGCGAGACGGTGCGCACGCGCGTGCTAGAGAAATCAGGCATCCGGCTGCAATGGGAAATCAAGCGCATCGGCGAGTTCCGGCCGGGGCATGCGGTACAGGAGTTTCTCGGGCAATTGCTTTAGCGCGGCCTGATGTTCATGTGATGCTTGAACTTCAAACGCTGTGAATCGCCGCGAGACCGTTGCGCCAAAGACTCACAACGCAATTTTTATGGCCGTTTTCACGGAAAGTGAATCTCTCGGAATCGTAAGCACTTGCCAGTGAATCAACTCTCTGATTCTCTGCCTGAAAGCGTTTCCTGATTTGAGTCGTTCGACGCGTTCCCGCGTTTTCCGTCTGGGGGGGCAACCTGCCGGAAGACTCGGACTCAAGGTTGCGGAATCGTGGGAGCAAAGACTGCTCCGATCGAGAGATGCCGGCCCGCCGTGAGAGGGGATGACGGGAAATGAAAAGCAAGCATGTGGCCGTTCTGCTGGGGGGATTCTCGTCCGAGCGGCCCGTGTCTCTGTCCTCGGGGAAAGCGTGTGCCGATGCGCTCGAGAATGAAGGCTACCGGGTCACCCGCGTCGACGTCACGCGCGATGTCGGATCGGTGCTGGCCGAGCTCAAGCCCGACGTCGCCTTCAATGCGCTGCATGGCCCTTTCGGCGAGGACGGCACCATCCAGGGCATCCTTGAATATCTGGGGATTGCCTATACCCATTCGGGCGTGCTGGCTTCGGCGCTGGCCATGAACAAGGAGCAGGCCAAGAAGATCGCCAAGGCCTCCGGCATTCCGGTGGCGGAATCGAAGGTGACGAACCGCTTCGCCATCCAGAACAAGCATCCGATGAAGCCGCCCTATGTGGTCAAGCCGGTCAGCGAAGGGTCGAGCTTCGGCGTCGTCATCGTGCATGAAGGTCAGTCGCATCCGCCGCAGGTGATCGGCTCGTCCGACTGGAAATATGGCGATACCGTCATGGTGGAGCGCTACATCCACGGGCGGGAGTTGACCTGCGCGGTGATGGGCGATGTGGCGCTCGGCGTCTGCGAGATCATCCCGACCGGCCATTCCTTCTACGACTATGATTCAAAATATGTCGCGGGCGGATCAAAACACGAATGCCCGGCAAAAATTTCACCGAATATTTACCAAAAAATACAGACACTGGCGCTCAAGGCTCACCAAGCCGTCGGTTGCCGGGGCGTTTCCCGATCGGACTTCCGCTATGATGATCGTCACTCCGAAAACGGCGAAATTGTCTGGCTCGAGATCAACACTCAGCCCGGCATGACGCCGACATCCTTGGTGCCTGAAATCGCCGCGCAAGCGGGACACTCGTTCGGCGATTTGTTGAGTTGGATGGTGGAGGACGCTTCGTGTTTGCGTTGAGGTGGGGACAGGGCAAGGAGAAGGGCGCGGCCGGGCCGGCGCTGTTCGGCATGCCGTTGTCATCAGGCCATTTCGTTTTGCCACGCCTGCTTCGCCGGCCGGTGCGCGTTCTGGCACGCCTGGGCGAGGGTGATTTCGAGGCGCCGCCTTTCTCCGCCGCAATCCTGTCGGCAGTGCTGCTGGCTTCGGGTGGCGCCTATGGCGCCTATCTCGGCGGACATGTCGAGAGCATCGTGCAGAGCGTCACTGCCCGCACCGGCTTTGCCGTCGATCAGATCAAGGTGGTCGGCAATCGGGAAACCTCCGAGATCGATATACTGGACAGGCTGGAGCTCGACGGCTGGACCTCGCTGATCGGCTTCGATGCCGAGGCCGCGCGCGAGCGCATCGCCACGCTGCCCTGGATCGAGGTCGCGGCTGTGCGCAAGGTCTATCCGCACACGCTGGAGGTGCGCGTCGAGGAGCGAGTGCCCTTCGCGCTCTGGCAGCAAGGCAGCGAGCTTTCCGTCATCGAGAAGTCCGGCAATGTGATCGCGCCGTTCTCCGGCGGCAAGCAGGCATTGCTGCCGCTGATCATCGGCGCCGGCGCGCCGGCCATGGCGCCGGATTTCCTTGCCAGGATCAAGAAATATCCAGAGCTTGCCGCGCGGATCAAAGGCTATATCCGCATCGGCGAACGGCGCTGGGACCTGAAGCTGGAAAACGGCATCACCGTCAAGCTTCCCGAGGATGGCGAGGATCAGGCGATCGCCGATCTGGTCAGGATGGACCATGAGAACGGGCTTTTGACGCGCGACATCGCTGCCGTCGACATGCGCCTTTCCGATCGTCTCGTCGTCCAGTTGACGCCGGAAGCGGCGACACAGCGCCAGGCCGCGCTCAACGAAAAGCCCAAAGTGCTGAAGCGCAAGCCGGAGACGAACATATGAGCTGGCTTGGCGGCAACAGCGATGCCTCGTCGCGCCGGTCCGGCACCTTGACGGTGCTCGACGTCGGCTCGAGCAAGGTGTGCTGCGTGGTGGCGAAGCTGAAGCCGCGCGATGACGGCAAGCTCTTGCGCGGGCGCTCGCATCGCATCCAGGTGATCGGCATCGGCCATCAGAAATCGCAAGGCGTCAAGTCGGGCGTCGTCATCGATCTCGACAGGGCCGAGCACGCCATCCGCCTCGCCGTCGACGCCGCCGAGCGCATGGCCGGACTGACGGTGGATTCGCTGATCGTCAACATGACGGCCGGCCGGCTGAAGAGCGAGACCTTCTCGGCCACCATCAACCTTGGCGGCCATGAGGCCGACGAGGCCGATATCAAGCGCGTGCTTGCCGCCGGCGCCAAGCAGGCGCTGAGGGCCGAGCGCGAGGTGATCCATTCGCTTCCCGTCGGCTTTTCGCTGGACGCCGAGCGCGGCGTGCGCGATCCGCGCGGCATGGTCGGCGATCAGCTCGGCGTCGACATGCATGTGCTGACGGGCGATGCCGCGCCCTTGCGCAACCTGGAACTCTGCATCAATCGCTCGCATCTGTCGGTCGAGCGCATGGTGGCGACGCCCTATGCCAGCGGGTTGGCCGCACTGGTCGACGACGAGCTCGAAATGGGCGCGGCCTGCATCGACATGGGCGGCGGCACCACCACGATTTCGGTGTTTTCGGAAGGCAAGTTCGTGCATGGCGACGCCATTGCCGTCGGCGGCAACCACGTCACGCTGGACATGGCCAAGGGCCTGTCGACCTCGCTCGATGCCGCCGAGCGGCTGAAGGTGATGCATGGCTCGGCGCTGCCCGGCAGTGCCGACGACCGCGACCTGGTGTCGATCCAGCCGATCGGCGAGGAAGGCGAGGTGCCGTTGCAGATACCGCGGTCGGTGATGACGCGCATCATTCGCGCGCGCATCGACGAGACGCTCGAATTGTTGCGCGACCGGCTGAACAAATCCGGCTACGGCAATGCCGTCGGCAAGCGCGTGGTGCTGACCGGTGGCGCCAGCCAGCTCTCCGGCCTGCCGGAGGCGGCGCGCCGCATCCTCGGGCGCAATGTGCGCATCGGCCGGCCGCTCGGCGTCGCGGGTCTGCCGGAGGCGGCCAAGGGGCCGGCTTTCTCGACGCCGGTCGGGCTTTTGATCTACCCGCAGATGGCGAGCTTCGAGAGCCATCCGGCGAAAGGCATTTCCGGTCTGAGAATGACCGGAACGGGCGGAAAACTGCATCGAATGAGTCAGTGGTTGAGAGACAGTTTCTAATTGACGGGGGCAGCCCCATAGGCGGCCGCGGCGGCGAAGCGGCGTGAAAGGCAAAGGACGGAGACAATGACCATCAATCTGCAAAAGCCGGACATCACCGAGCTCAAGCCGCGGATCACCGTGTTCGGTGTCGGCGGCGGCGGCGGCAATGCCGTCAACAACATGATCACCGCGGGCTTGCGCGGTGTCGAGTTCGTCGTGGCCAACACCGACGCACAGGCGCTGACCATGTCCAAGGCGGAACGGTTGATCCAGCTCGGCGCGCATGTCACCGAAGGCCTGGGCGCGGGATCGCAGCCGGAAGTCGGCCGCGCGGCGGCGGAAGAATGCATCGACGAGATCATCGATCATCTGTCGAACACCCATATGTGCTTCGTCACCGCCGGCATGGGCGGCGGCACCGGCACGGGAGCGGCTCCGGTTGTCGCGCGTGCCGCCCGTGAAAAGGGCATCCTCACGGTCGGCGTCGTCACCAAGCCGTTCCATTTCGAAGGCCAGCGCCGCATGAAGACGGCGGATTTCGGCATCGAGGAATTGCAGAAATGCGTCGACACCCTGATCGTCATCCCCAATCAGAACCTGTTCCGGCTGGCCAATGACAAGACGACCTTCGCCGATGCCTTCGCCATGGCCGACCAGGTGCTCTATTCCGGTGTCGCCTGCATCACCGACCTGATGGTCAAGGAAGGCCTTATCAATCTCGACTTCGCCGACGTCCGCTCGGTCATGCGCGAGATGGGCAAGGCGATGATGGGCACGGGCGAGGCTTCCGGCGAGGGACGCGCCATGGCCGCCGCCGAGGCGGCGATCGCCAATCCGCTGCTCGACGAGACCTCGATGAAGGGCGCCAAGGGCCTGCTGATCTCGATCACCGGCGGCCGCGACCTCACCCTGTTCGAAGTCGACGAGGCGGCTACCCGCATCCGCGAGGAGGTCGACCAGGACGCAAACATCATCCTGGGCGCGACATTCGACGAGGATCTCGAAGGCGTCATCCGCGTTTCGGTGGTCGCCACCGGCATCGACAAGTCGGCGGCTGAAATCGCCGCCGCGCCGATCGCCATCCGTGCGGCGCCGCCCAAGCCGGTCAACCGCCCGGCGGTCCCGGTCACGGAAAGCCGTCCAGCGCCGGTCCAGCCCGCCTATGAGCCACGCGCGGCCGACCCGGTTGCCGAGGCGATCCAGCTCGCCGAGGCGAATGCGGCCGCGATGGCACGCCCCGCACCGGTTGCCCAGGCGGACGACTTCCGCCCGCAGAACAAGATCTTCCAGGCGCCGCCTCCCCAGCCGCAGCCTATGCTGCAGCCGGTCGTCCAGCAGGCGATGCCGCAGCGTGAAGTGCTTCAGCCGGTGGCCGCGGCACCCCAGCGCATGCCGCGCGTGGAGGATTTCCCGCCTGTGGTGAAGGCTGAGGTGGAAGCCAAAAGCCGTCCTGCCGATCACCATGAGAACAGCGGGCCGATGGGATTGATCAAGCGCCTGACGAGCGGCCTGACCCGCCGCGAAGAGGAGCCGGCACGGTTGCAGCCGGCACAGCCGCGTGAACCGAAACTGCGCCAGGCGGCCCCCGAAGTGCGCCGCCTCGCCAGCCAGGATCCGCAGCTTTACGCGCCGCGCCGCGGCCAGTTGGACGATCAGGGCCGGCTGACGCCGCAGGCCAGGACCATGCAGGAGGACGATCAGTTGGAGATTCCGGCGTTCCTGCGCCGTCAGGCCAACTAACCTGTTAACGGCCTGTAACAATTGTTAACAGGCAAGCAAGAGATTGTTTGCCTGTTAACTTAGAAAACCTTTATAAAACAGCATCTTAAAATGCTGCGCTCCCTCCCGGTCGCGGTTACAGAGAGTAAGAAACCGTGATTTGGAGTCTCCATGCCGGATCACTATCTTCCCGCGACAAACGTCGGTTTGCCGGGATTCGGGGAGTTGGCCCTGCCTGCCGATCAATCAAGTGCCGGGCAAATGCCGCGCCCCTTGGGGGCCGACAAGGCGGACTTGGGCAGCGTGGGCTATGGGGTTTGTCTTGCAGGACTACCAGACGACACTTAAATCGCGCGCGACGCTGACGGGCACCGGCGTCCACAGCGGCAAACCGGTTACCGTTCATTTTCTGCCGGCGGACGCCGACACGGGCGTTGTGTTCCACCTTTCGAATGGAAGCGAGAGCCGCGAATTTCGTGCGCTCGTCGCCGAGGTCGGCGCCACCGACCTTTGCACCATGCTCGGCGATCCCGAAGGCGAGCATATCGCCACTGTCGAACATCTGATGGCCACTGTCTTCGGTCTCGGCATCGACAACATCGTCATCGAAATCGACGGCCGCGAGGTGCCGATCCTGGACGGCAGCGCCATGCCGTTTGTCGAGGCCGTGGACCAGGTCGGCATCGACACGCTGCCGGTCAAGCGCCGGTACATCCGGGTGGTCAAGCCGGTTCGCATCGAGAACGGCGCGTCCTGGGCGGAATTCAGGCCTTATGACGGTACGCGTTTCGAAATCGAGATCGATTTCGAAAGCCCGGCGATCGGCCGTCAGCTCTTCGCGTCCGACATCAACCCCGATATTTTCCGCCGCGACGTCGCGCGGGCCCGCACCTTTGGTTTCATGAAGGATGTGGAACGGCTGTGGGCCGCGGGCTATGCGCTCGGCTCGTCGCTGGAGAACTCGCTGGTGATCGGCGACGACAACCGCGTGATCAATATGGGCGGCCTGCGTTATCCCAACGAGTTCGCTCGCCACAAGACGCTGGACGCCATGGGCGATCTGGCGCTGGCCGGCGCCCGGTTCATCGGCTGCTTCCGTTCGTATCGCGGCGGCCACAGGCTGAACGCGGCCGCGCTGCGCCGGCTGTTGTCGGACCGTTCGGCCTTCGAGATCGTCGAGACGACGCGCCGCGAGCGCGGCCGAGCCGCCGAGATGCGCGCGGTCTACGCGCCCGTCTACGCCCCTTGGATGATCTGATTTTTAACGTTTTTCAGGCCTTATGAGAGGCGACCTGTGTTGCATGAATGCACCATAGGCCGCTGAAAAGGCATAGGCGTTCAGGCGACGCCAAACCGCCACAAAAATGTGCGATTGGCCGGCGATAGCGTTGCCGGGCAAGGCGGTTATGGTTTATGGCTGCTGCCGACGACTGGTGCATGTCGCTCAAAAGTGGGTACCGGTTGGGGGCGACATGCAAAGTGCATCAAAATAACGCCGAAAGGGCGGAATTCAATCATGGTCTTCAAGCGAGTTGGTCAATCGAAAGCGCCGCAACGGGCTGTTTTCCTGGCGCTTTCGGTGGTTGTTCCATCGCTCTTCCTGGCTGCCTGCATGTCGTCCGAGAAAGATGTCGATCTGTCGACCTATGTCGAGCAGACCGAACCGGCCGACGTTCTCTACAACCAAGGCCTCGCCAATCTGAACGCCGGCCGCCTGAATGAGGCGAGCAAGAAATTCGACGCCGTCGACCGCCAGCACCCCTATTCGGAATTCGCCCGCAAATCGATGGTGATGGGCGCCTTTGCCGACTATCGCCAGGGCAATTATGACGAGGCGATCGGTTCGGCCAAGCGCTATCTCACCCTCTATCCGTCGACGGACGACGCCGCTTATGCCCAGTATATCATCGGGCTCAGCTACTACCGGCAGATCAAGGACGTCACCCAGGACCAGAAGGAAGCGCGTCAGACCGTGCAGACCATGCAGGATCTGGTGACGCGCTGGCCCGATTCGGAATATGTCGACGACGCCAAGGAAAAGATCCGCTTTGCTAACGATCAGCTCGCCGGCAAGGAGATGCAGATCGGCCGCTACTACCTCGAGCGGCGCGAATATATCGCGTCCGTCAAGCGGTTCCGCAATGTGGTGGAAAACTATTCCAACACGCGCCATGTCGAGGAAGCGCTCGCGCGCCTGACCGAGAGCTACTATGCGATGGGTCTGACATCGGAAGCGCAGACCGCGGCAGCCGTGCTCGGCACCAATTACCCTGACAGCCAGTGGTACAAGGATTCCTACAAGCTCCTGCAAAGCAATGGGCTTGCGCCGCGCGAGAATGCCGGGTCGTGGATATCCAAGGCCGGGAAGCTGATCACCGGCGCCTGATGCAGGCGTAGCGATGCTTTCCAGATTGTCGATCCGCGATATCGTTCTGATCGAGAAGCTGGACATCGACTTCTCGTCCGGCCTCTCGGTGCTGACCGGCGAAACCGGAGCCGGCAAATCCATCCTGCTCGACGCACTGTCGTTGGCACTTGGAGCCAGGGGCGACGCCTCGCTGGTGCGCCATGGCACGGCGCAAGGCCAGGTCATTGCCGTGTTCGATGTGCCGCGCAACCATCCTGCCCGGATGCTGCTTGCCGACAACGCCATCGAGGATGACGGCGACATCATCCTGCGCCGCGTGCAGACGGCGGACGGCCGCACCCGCGTCTTCGTCAACGACCAGCCATCCAGCGTGACGCTGATGCGCGATGTCGGCCATGCCCTGGTCGAGATCCACGGCCAGCACGACGAGCGCGCCCTGGTCGACCCAGGCGCGCATCGCGAATTGCTGGACAGTTTTGGCGGTCATCTCGGCACTGTCCGTGCGACAGGCGAGGCGTGGCGCTATTGGCGCAGCTGCGAACAGGACCTGGCCAAGCACCGCGCCAAGGTCGAGGCGGCGGCGCGCGAGGCCGACTATCTCAGAGCCGCGGTCGCCGAATTGACGAAGCTCGATCCCCAGCCCGGCGAGGAGACCGAGCTGGCGGAACTGCGCGCCACGATGATGCGGGCGGAAAAGATCGCCTCGGAAATCCATGACGCGCAGGATGTGCTCTCCGGACCGTCCTCGCCCCTGCCGCAGCTCGCCAGCCTGCTCCGGCGCCTGCAGCGCAAGGTGAGCGAAGCGCCGGGCCTGCTCGACGACGTGGTCAAGTCGCTCGACGAGGCGATGCTGTCGCTCGACGCGGCGCAGTCCGGTGTCGAAGCCGCGCTTCGCGCCACCGAATACGATCCGCAGCGGTTGGAGAAGGCGGAGGAGCGGCTGTTTGCGCTGCGCGCCGCCTCGCGCAAGCACAGCGTGGCGGTCGACGATCTGGCGCAGTTGCGCGACACGATGGCCGCCGACCTTGCCGATCTCGATGCCGGCGAGGAGCGCCTGCACGGGCTGGAAAAGCAGGCCGCGGCGGCGCGCGAGGCCTACGATATTTCGGCGGCACAGCTGTCGTCGCTTCGCCATGCCGCGGCCGTCGGGCTGACCAAGGCCGTCATGGCCGAACTGCCGGCGCTGAAGCTCGAACGGGCCGAATTCATCGTCGAAATGACGAGCGCGCTCGACACCCGCATGGAAGAAGGCATCGACCAGGTCGAGTTCTGGGTGCGCACCAATCCCGGCACGCGGCCAGGGCCGATGATGAAGGTCGCTTCCGGCGGCGAGCTGTCGCGCTTCCTGCTGGCGCTGAAAGTGGCGCTGGCCGACCGTGGCTCGGCGCCGACCCTGGTCTTCGACGAGATCGACACCGGCGTTGGCGGCGCGGTGGCGGACGCCATCGGCCAGCGGCTGGCGCGGCTGTCGAAACGCGTGCAGGTGCTCTCAGTGACGCACGCGCCGCAAGTCGCGGCGCGCGCGGCGACGCATTTCCTGATCTCCAAATCCGGCGGCGCCGACAGGGTTGCAACCGGCATCGCCGAGATGGACCGGGCGGCGCGCCAGGAAGAGATCGCGCGCATGCTGGCCGGAGCGACCATCACCGACGAAGCCCGCGCGGCGGCCGAGCGGCTGCTGCGCGAGAATACTGCGGCGGCTTAGGCTGTGCCGATATTCAGGTGAGGCCGGCCTGCGAAGGGCGGCTTCCTGCGCTTCCGGTGCTCACGTACCCAAAAGTACGCTCCGCTCCGGCCTTCGCCGGCCGAAGCCCTCGTAGGGGCCTCCGTGCTATGAACGCTACGGCCGGCGTAGGCCGGTTCTCGGAAGCCACCCTTCTCGACTCGGCCTGACCTGAATCTCGACACATCCGCGAGGTGTGTGATTCTCCATGCCTGGAATCTGAGTCAGGAGATGGCTGCATCCCGCTGTTCAGGCATGATTTTCTTGCGGGCTGGCTCCCTTGCGGCAAATCCTGATCTATAGTGTCGCGCCACGTTCAGGGAAGAAAAGCATGTCCGAAAAACCTGTCGATTCGCTCAGCGAAAGCGAGGCGGCCAGCGAGCTGAAGCGGCTGGCGCAGGAGATTGCCGAGCACGACCGGCGCTACCATGGCGAGGACGCGCCGATAATCACCGACGCGGAATATGATGCACTGACGCGGCGCAACCTCGCCATCGAAGAGCGCTTCCCCGACCTGGTCCGTGAAGATTCGCCATCGCGCCGGGTCGGCTCGCCGCCGGCGGAGGGCTTTGCCAAGGTGCGCCATGCGGTGCCGATGCTCAGCCTCGCCAAGGCCTATACCGACCAGGACGTCACCGACTTCATCGAACGCGGCCGGCGCTTCTTCGATCGCGACAAGGATCTCGACATCGCCTTCACCGCCGAGCCGAAGATCGACGGGCTGTCGGCTTCGCTGCGCTATGAAGGCGGCGTGTTCGTGCAGGGTGCAACGCGCGGCGACGGCACTGTCGGCGAGGACATCACCGCCAATCTCAGGACGATCGCCGACATTCCCAAGCGCCTGAAAGGCTCGGGCTGGCCGGATGTCATCGAGATACGCGGCGAGGTCTACATGACCTATGCGGAATTCGAGGCACTGAAGCAACGCTCGATGGCGGCCGGCGGCCAGGACTACGTCAATCCGCGCAATACGGCGGCCGGGTCGCTGCGCCAGAAGGATCCATCCGTCACCGCCAGCCGCAATCTCAGGTTTTTCGCCTACGCCTGGGGCTATACGACGGCGGATCCCGCTCCGACGCAGTACGATTCGGTGCAGAAATTCAAAGAGTGGGGGTTCCAGATCAGCCCGCTGATGGTGCGGGCCAAGTCGGTCGAGGAACTGGTCGCGCATTACCACCTGATCGAGGAGCAGCGCTCGTCGCTGGGCTACGACATCGACGGCGTCGTCTACAAGGTCGACCAGCTGGAACTGCAGCGCCGATGGGGTTTCGTCACCGGCGAACCGCGCTGGGCCGTCGCGCACAAATTCCCGGCCGAACAGGCCATGACGACGGTGCAGAGGATCGACATCCAGGTCGGCCGTACCGGCACGCTGGCGCCGGTTGCGCGGCTGGCGCCGGTCACTGTCGGCGGCGTCGTGGTCGAAAATGTCACGCTTCACAATGAAGACTACATCAAGGGCCTGGACAGCACCGGCCAGCCGATCCGCGACGGCATCGATGTGCGCATCGGCGACACGGTGGTGATCCAGCGGGCAGGGGACGTCATCCCGCAGATCGTCAGCGTCGTCATCGACAAGCGGCCGGCCGAAGCCGTGCCGTACGAATTTCCGCATATCTGTCCGATTTGCGGCTCGCCGGCGACGCGCGAGATCAACGAGAAGACCGGCAAGGAAGATTCCCGCCGCCGTTGCACCGGCGAACTGATCTGTCCCGCGCAGGCCGTGGAAGGATTGCGCCACTTCGTGTCACGTGGCGCGTTGGACATTGAAGGCCTCGGCGCCGAAAACATCGACCTGTTCTTCAATGCGGGTTTGATCAAGACCGCCGCCGATATCTTCACGCTCAGGGATCGGCGTCCGGCGGTGACCAAGGCGCTGGCCGAGCGGCGCGAGGAGCAGGCCAGGCAGCGTGAGGCCGCGTCGGGCAAGACCCGCAAGAATGTGCGCAGCGTCGAGGAACGCAATTACGAAGGCCTCGACAAGCTCTTCGCCGCCATCGACTCTCGCAGGGAACCCGAGCTTGACCGCTTCATCTTCGCGCTGGGCATCCGCCATATCGGCGAAACGACGGCAGCCGTGCTTGCCCGAACCTTCTCGACCATCGAGGAGCTGATCCGCGTCGGCAAGGAGACGGCAGCGGCGGCCGATCCGCACACCGTGTTCCCATCGATCAACGGCATCGGCGACACGGTGATCAACGCGCTGCGCGATTTCTTCGGCAACGAGCGCAATGACGACGTGTTGGATGCGCTGCTCGCCCAGGTCCGGCCGAAACCATACATCGTGGACATCTCCGCCGACAGCGAGGTCGCCGGCAAGACGATTGTGTTCACCGGTACGCTGGAAAAGATGACGCGCCCGGAAGCCAAGGCGATGGCGGAACGTCTCGGCGCCAAGGTCGCGGGCTCGGTTTCGGCCAAGACCGATCTGGTCGTTGCCGGACCGGGCGCCGGCTCCAAGCTCAAGCTCGCTACCGAAATCGGCATCGAGGTGATCGACGAGGACGCCTGGCTCGCGCGGATCGGCAAGGCGTGATGGCCGGCACGTTCAACGGTTTCGGCCAGAAGGCCATCCCATTTCTCAAGGCGCTGGATTTCCACCAGAGCCGGGAATGGTTTCAGGAGAACCGCGACCTCTACGACCGTGAGCTTTATGAGCCGTTCGGAGATCTGGTGGAAACGCTTTCCGGACGCTTTGCGGCGGCGGGGCTGGGCTTGCGGGGCGATCGCAAGAAATCGCTGTTCCGCATCAACCGCGACGTGCGGTTTGCCAAGGACAAAAGGCCCTACAACAGCCATCTGTCGGCCATCCTGTCGCCGGATGGCACCAAGATGGAGCAGGGCGTGTTCTTCGTCTACATCGGGCTCGACCGTTGCTTTGCCGGCGTTGCCTGGTGGCAGCCTGGCCCGGAGCTGCTCCAGGCCATGCGAAAGGCGATCGCGACCAAACCGGCGGAATTCCGCGGCCTGATCGGGAAACTGAACAAAGCCGGCCTCGAACTCGACACGGAAGGATGCCTGAAGCGCGCGCCACGCGGCTTCGAGCATGTCAGCGAAGCCGATCTCGCCCAGGCCGTCCGCAACCGGCATTTCGCCGTCCACCACACAATCGATCCGGCCGGCATCCACACGCCGGCCCTCGTCGATGAACTCGTCGACTTCTCTCTACGCGCCAAGCCACTGCTGGACTGGGGCAGGGCGATCCAGGGCAAGGTTTCGGTGGGTTAGGGTTTGCCGGTCCGATCCGATCGCTTCTATGACGGTTACATCCGCATCAAAAGACCGCCGTCGACGGGAAGTTCTATCCCGGTGATGTAGCTTGCCGCGTCGGAGAGCAGGAAAAGCGCTGCGTTGGCCATGTCCTGCGGGGTGCCGATCCGGCCGAGCGGCGCGTAACTGGCGACCGCCGAGCGCTTTTCCTCGGTGTCCCAGCGCGCCTGCAATGGCGTCAGCGCCATGCCCGGACAGATGGCGTTCGACCGGATGCGGTCGCCGGCAAGCTGCATGGCCAGCGATTTGGAAAGCGCGCAGACGCCCGCCTTCGATGCCTGGTAGGCATCCTGCGGGTTCGCGTCGCCGCGATACCACTGGATGGTCGAGAAGTGGACCATGGCCCCGCCGCGCCCGCCGGAGCGCATGTAGGGGACGACCGATCGTGCCGTGTGCACGAAGGATTTCAGGTTGATGGCGAAGACCTGGTCCCAGACGTCGAGATCCATGTCGAGAGCCGATCTGTCGCGGCCGAACCAGAGCACGCCGGCGACATTGGCGAGATAGTCGATGCCGCCGCGCTCGCGGCCCGCCGTGCCGACGACCTGTTCGACGAAGGCGGCGTCGGTGAGATCGCCTTGCGCGAAATTGAGCCTGTCGTCATAGGATGCGAATGACGCCGGACGAGCCTTCACGTCGATAGCGGTCACGGAGGCTCCTGCTTCGAGCAGCGCAAGCGCGATCGCTTCGCCCATGCCGCCACCGGCGCCAGCGACAACCGCGTGCCTGCCGGTGAAATCATAAACGATCATCTGCTTTCCCTCATCTGCTCCGCCCAACGCGATCGCTGGACAATGCCGGACAATAGGGGCGGATAAAAATTCCATCAAGCGGTATTAGAAAAAATTTGCCAAAATGGAAAATCGCGATATCGTGCCCGGATGACTTCCCAGCTCGAACGGATTTCACGACCATGAATTTGCATCCCGGCGCGCGGACCTTCTCCGTGACCTCTCCCGTCGACGGCTCGACCTATGTGACGCGTGGCTATGCTGACGGCACGGCAATCGAGGCCGCGCTGACGCGGGCCCGGGCGGCATTGCCGTCCTGGCGGCGGATGCCGCTGGCCGAGCGCCTGGCGATCCTGCTGCGCTTCGGCGAGGAGATGAAGGCGCGGGCCGCCCCGCTCGCCGAGATGGTCGCATGGCAGATAGGCCGACCTCTGTGGCAGGCGGATGAGACGCCGCGCCTGGCGCTGATCGGACAGCTGCTTTCCGACATCGCTCCGCAAACGCTGGCGGACGTGCCTTATCCCTCCGACGAGACCATCCGCCGCTATGCGCGGCCGGTGGCTGGCGGCCTGCATCTGTCGATCTGTGCCTGGAACTATCCGACCGCCATGCTGGGCTATCTGGTGACGTCGCCGCTTGCGGCCGGCAATGTCGTGATCTTCAAGCATTCGCCGCAGACACCGCTGATCGCGGAGGTGGCTGAGGAGGCGTTCCGCGCCGCCGGCGGTCCCGAAGGCGTGTTCCAGAGCCTGCATCTCGATCACGCGGACGCGGAGCGCCTGATTGCCTCCGGCACCTTCAATGCGGTGAACTTCATCGGCTCGGTCAATGGCGGCCGGCGCGTCCATGCCGCCGCCGCCGGCACCTTTACCCAGGTGCATCTCGAACTCGGCGGCAAGGACCCAACCTATGTGCGGGCCGATGCCGACGTCGATGCGGCGATACCGCTGATCGCCGAAGGCACATACTCCAATGCCGGCCAGTCCTGCTGCTCGGTCGAGCGCATCTATGTCGACCAGGCGATCCATGACCGCTTCGTCGACGCTCTTGTCGCCGAGACTGCGAAATGGACCATCGGCCATCCGATCGGCGAGAAGCCGATGGTCGGCCCGGTGGTGCGGGCGAGCGCCGCTGAGACGATCCGCGATCTCACCGAAAGCGCGGTGCGGGCAGGGGCGCGGCGGCTGATGCCGCAGGACGGCGCCCTCAAGGCCGCGGGGCTCGGCGCCGCCTACGTCGCTCCGGAAGTCCTGGTCGGGGTCGACCACGGCATGCAGATCATGCGCGACGAGCTGTTCGGGCCGGTGGCTTGCATCCAGCCGGTCAACAGCGACGATGAGGCGCTTCGGTTGATGAACGACAGCGATTTCGGCCTCAGCGCCTCGATCTGGACGCAGGACATCGACCGCGGCGTGGCGCTGCTCGATGAGGTCGAGGCCGGCACCGTCTATCTCAACCGCTGCGACCACGCCGACCTGCATCTGCCCTGGGGCGGCATCAAGAATTCAGGCCTCGGCCGCACCAATGGCCGCGCCGGCCTGATAGAAGCGACGGCGGCGAAGTCCTATCACGTCCGCTCGGTCATCGGTTGAATTGGAGGTCGTGCGGTGAACGCTGCGAGCCTTGCAGGGCTTGACGATGCAACCGTCGAGGTGCTGGCCGCAACCAGTGTCGAGCGGCTGCTGCCCGGCGCGGCGAGCCCTTATCTGCTGATCGCCGAGCACGCCGGCAATCTCGTGCCGGCGCCATGGCATGACCTTGGCCTGGCCGCACCCTATCTTGGCACACATTTCGCCGTCGATATCGGCATCGACGCCTTGACGCGCCGGCTGTCGCGGACGTTGCGGGCGCCGGCCGTGGTCGCGCATTATTCGCGGCTGTTCCTCGACTATAACCGACCGGCGGGCGAGTGGGACTTCATGCGGCCCGATCTCGGCGGCATTCCGGTGCCAGGCAACCTCGCGGTCGGTGCGACGGACGCCAGGCTGCGCAAGCGCATCGCCTGGGCGCCGGTCGAACAAGCGATTATCGAGACCGCGGCAGGCAGGCAGGCGCTCGTGTCGATACATTCCTTCACTCCGGTGATGGGCGGCATCAGGCGCGACGTCGACATCGGCGTGCTCTGGCGCGAGCCGTCGGCCTTCGTCACGTCGGTGCTCAAAACCATCGGCGCGCATGGCGCCGAAGCAGGCTTGAGGATCGGCGACAACGCGCCCTATGACTGGCGTCAGGCGGTTGGCTACACGCTGAACCGCCACGGGCTCAAGCAGGGCAGGCCCTGCCTCTATCTTGAAGTCCGCAACGACCTGCTTTCCGATCCGGAAACTTTCGAACTCGTCAGCCAGACCCTGGAGGCAAGCTTTGCCACTGTCGCGATGTCACTATGGCCGAAATCAGCCGTAGCCGTCTAAAGGCTGGACGCCTTCCGGCCGCGCCGCTAGAGCTTGTCGAATTGGAAACACGACAGCCAAGGGCGTGGGCGATGCAGGGCAATGTGGGCAGCAAGATCCGGGATGCGCGCAAGGAGCAGAACATCACGCTGCGCGACCTCAGCGAGCGCTCCGGCCTTTCGGTCTCGCAACTGTCGAAGCTCGAGAACGGCAAGGCGCGCCTGACGGTCGACGTGGCGCTGATGATCGCCGGCGTGCTGCATGTGCCGGTGGCTTCCTTCCTGTTCAGCCCGAAGCCGGGCATGCAGGCGCGCCGCTCGATCACACGCGCCGGCAGCGGCATCCTGCATCAGGGCAACGCCATGGAATTCGAGGTGTTGTGCAGCGATTTTCGCGACAAGACCAATATTTTCTGGCGGGTTACGCTGCGGGCAAGGAGCTTCGAGGAGAATGGCGGCTGGCGCAGCCATTCGGGCGAGGAGTTCATCCATGTGCTCAGCGGCAGCCTGGAACTGCACACGGTCCACTATGACCCGACGGTGCTGCAACCGGGCGACAGCATCCTGTTCGACGGCGAAATGCGGCACGCCTATATCGCGCTCGGCGACGAGCCCGTGGTCATGCTGATGTCGAACACAGTCCCGCGCGACGGGCTGCCGGCCGGCGCTGGAGTCTGATCCCGATCGGCCGGATTTCAGGCCCGGAATTAGGCTCCCACAAGAATATTTTCTAAAATGGAAAAAAATACTTGTTATGGAAAAGTCAGGGGTCTAGCATCCTGATGACCGGCTGACAGGAGAAAAAGCCATCGGCCGGGATGGGAGATGTGACCGATGCTGTCGGTTGAGGCAGTCAGCAAGACCTTTGGCGGCGTGCAGGCCTTGCGCAGTGCTTCGCTGTCTTGCGCGGCCGGCGAAATCCTCGGCTTGATCGGCCCCAACGGCGCCGGAAAATCCACCCTGGTCAACGCGATCGCCGGCGTGCTCAAGCCGGATGCCGGCAGCGTGACGCTGGCAGGCAAGGAAATCACCGGCCACGGTCCCGAGCATTGCGCGCGGGCCGGCGTTGGCCGGACCTTCCAGACCATCCGGCTGTTCAGGGATTTGACCGTCCGGCAGAATGTCGAGGTCGCATACATCACCTGTCGCTCGGTTCGCCCCGATGTCGCGGCCCGCATCGGCGTCGACCGGCTGCTTGCCCAATATCAGCTGGACGGCTTCGCCGATGTTCCGGCCGGGACATTGTCCTATGGCAGCCAGCGCCGGCTCGAAATCGCCCGCGCGCTGGCGCTCGGTCCGCTGCTGCTTCTGCTCGACGAGCCCGCGGCCGGGCTCAACGAAGATGAATCCGAGACGCTGGCGGTGGCGATCGAGGGTATTCGCAGGGATGTCGGCTGCGCGACCATCGTCATCGATCACGATCTGCGTTTCATCAACCGGCTGTGCGACCGGCTCTGCGTCATGGACCAGGGCCAGGTGATCGCATCCGGGCAGACCGAAGAAGTGTGGCGCGATCCGCGCGTTATCGAGGTTTATGTCGGGCAGTCCGAGACATCGTGACGATGCCTGGGAACTGACACAACAAGAGAGAAGGAGGGGTTCAATGGACAGGATGATCTTGGGGGCCGCGATTGCCGCGGCGGGGCTCTTGCAGGTGGCGCATGCCGGCGCCGCCGATCTGAAGATCGGGCTCGCCGTTGCGATGACCGGTACCTACGCGCCTTACAGCGAGGCAGAAGGCGCGCGCTGCATGGCCGACAAATTGAACAAGGCGGCTGGCGCCGGCGATCCCAAGATCGAACTGATGATCGAGGACAATCGTTCCGATCCGCAGCTTTCGGTTTCGCTCGGCCAGAAGTTCCTCGATGCCGGCGCCCAGGTCATCACCGGCGTGCCGTTTCCGGATGCGCTGATCCCGACCGCCCAGATCGCGGAGCCCTATGGCGCCACCGTGTTTTCGGCGCCGAACACCCAGATCGAGATGCAGCAGGCCGGCCTCGACAATTTCATCGCCGGCGCCGTGCCCGATCCGATCAATGCGGCGGCAACCGCCGACGCGCTCTATGGCAAGGGTGCGCGCACCGTGGCGCTGCTGGTCTCGCCGGATGCCGGATCCTATTCGGAGAAGCTGCCGGAATGGTTCGGCGAGGTGTTCGAGCATCTCGGCGGCAAGGTCGTCTCCAAGCTCAACTATTCCTGGGGCACCACCGACTGGTCGCCGCAGATCGCCAGCATCAAGGCACTGCCGCAGAAGCCGGACGCCATCCATGTCTGCGGCGTGCTGCCCGATGTCGGCATCCTCATTCGCCAGCTGCGCGCCAATGGCTATGACGGCTGGGTCGCCGGTTGCGATGCCTTCGACGACAAGTCGCTGGAAGGAACCGTCGGCGATCCGGCGTCGCTGGAAAAGGTGATGTTCGCCACCCATGGCGCGACCGGCGTCGACAGCCCGATCGACCACTTCCTGGCGCAGTGCAAGGCCGATGGCTACAAGATCAACGGCATCTTCGATGCACTCGGCGCGGATATGGTGCAGATCAGCTATGAGGCGGCGAAGAAGTCCGGCACCGTAGAGCCCGCTGCCTTGCGCGAAGCGATCCGTGCACCCGGCGGCTATCCCGGCACTACGGCGCCGATCATCTCCTTCGCCGAAAAGAAGGGCTATCCGGTCAAGGCCGTGCCGGTGATGGGATTCTCCGGCGGCAAGCGCGTGCTCATCACCGACGCGCAGCCGACCTTCGTCCCTGCCTTGAAGTGATTGGCAAAGCTGTTTCGATGAATGATCGGGCGATAACTCCAGTGCGGGCCGGTTCGTGCTGAAGGTCGAGAATCTGAGCGTGCGCTATGGGGCGGTTGCCGCCGTGCGCGACCTGTCGCTGTCGGTGGGGCAGGGCGAGCTTGTCGCCCTGCTTGGCCCGAACGGCGCCGGCAAGAGCTCGACCATCAACGCGCTGACGGGCCTTGTCGCACCGTCGGCCGGCCGTATCGTGCTCGACGGCCGGGACATATCGCGTATTCGAACCGAGGACCGCATTCGCGCCGGCCTGACATCGACGCCGGAAGGCAGGCACATCTTCGCCAATTTGACGGTCGGCGAGAACCTGCGGCTGGGCGCGGCGACGCGGCGCGATCCCAAAGGCGTGCGCCAGGACATGGAGCGCTTCCTCGCTTTGTTCCCGGTTCTCTCCGAGCGCTATGCACAGGCAGCCGGCACGCTTTCGGGTGGCGAGCAGCAGATGCTGGCCATTGCGCGATCGCTGATGTCGCGGCCCAAGCTTCTGCTTCTCGACGAACCCTCGCTGGGGCTGGCGCCGAAGATCGTCGTGCGGATCTTCGATTTCATCGGCCAGCTCAAGGCCGAGGGGCTGACGCTGCTGGTGGTCGAGCAGAACGCCAGGCAGGCGCTGCGCTTTGCCGACCGCGTCTATGTCATGAGTTCCGGCGCGCTTCGCTTCGACGGGCCGCCATCCGGGCTTGCCGACGAACATGGCCTCCTCAATCTCTATATCGGCGGATAGGCGCGGCATGGACTACGCTTTGCAGCAACTTTTGAACGCCCTTGCCTTCGGCGCGGAATATTCGCTGGTGGCGCTTGGCCTGGCGGTGGTGTTTTCGATCATGGGGCTGGTGAACTTCGCCCATGGCGAGATCATCGGCGTTTCGGCCTACAGCGTGTTCCTGGCAGCGGCGCTGGGGCTGACGTCGCCAATCGTCGCGGTTCTGCTGGCCATTGCGGCGGCGGCGCTGGCGGCGGTCGCCTTCGAGCGCGTGGCGTTCCGGCCGGTGCGCTATGCGCCGACGACGACGGGATTGCTGACGGCCTTCGGCGTCAGCATCGTCGTGCAGAACCTGTTCATGCTGCTGATCTCGCCGAAGCCGCAATCGGTCTCGATCCTCAATGGCCTGAACCAGATGTGGTTCTTCGGGCCGTTCGCGGTGTCGTCGCTTCAGGTCATGGAATTGATCGTCTCCGGCCTGACCATCCTGGCCCTGGTGCTTTTCCTGAACCGGTCGACGCTCGGCCTGGCCATCCGCGCGGCCTCACGTGATTTCGCCACCGTTCGCCTGATGGGCATCAGGGCCAACCGGGTGATTGCCACCGCCTTTGCCATTTCGGGCGCGTTGGCCGGCATCGCGGCCGTGTTCATCATGGCGCGGCGCGGCAGCGTCTCGCCCGATCTCGGCTTCAGCCTGGTGCTGAAGGCTTTCGTGGCCTGCGTCATTGGCGGCTTCGGCTCGCTTCCCGGGGCGGCGGTCGGCGGCATGCTGCTCGGCTTCATCGAAGTCGGCCTGCTCGTCGCCTTGCCGCAGGAATATGGGGGCTTCAAGGACGCGCTTACCTACGTGATCATCGTCGCGCTCCTCGTCTACCGACCGGAAGGCCTGCTTGGCCAACGGGTGGAACTCGGCGACAAGGAGATTTGAGGGTGGGGAGATCTGGGGTGGCGAGAGCAGAGATGCCGCAGGTGATCGAAGATACCGCACCTGCCGCTGCCGCACGGCCCGGCGGCGCCTTGGCGCGCTCGCTGGTCGGCGGGCTGGTGACGTCGTTGCCGGTGCTTATCGTCGGGCTGCTGATTCTGAACTTCGCGCCGACTTACTACACCTTCCTGGCGCTCGGCGCCTTCGTGAACCTGATCGTCGTCGTCGGCCTGCAAGTGTTCATGGGCAACAGCAACATCGCCAATCTTGGCCACAGCGCCTTTGTCGGGCTTGGCGCCTATGGCGTGGCCATCCTGTCGACGCCGCTGGCGATGAAGAAGCTTTCTATCCCCAATGCCCCGTTCGGGTTCGCGACGCTTGAGCTCGACCCCGTCTCGTCGGCGCTGCTCGCGCTGCTTGCGGTCGGCATTCTGGCCCTGCTCAGCGGCAAAGTCATCAGCCGCCTTTCGGGCGTCGCCGCGACGATCGTCAGCCTGGCGCTGCTGATCATCGTCCACTCGGTGTTTCTGAACTGGGCCGATCTGTTCAAGGGCAACCAGGCCTTCTTCGGCATCCCGAAGGTGGTAGGCCTGCCCTGGATGATGGCAATGTCGGTCGTGGCGATCGTGCTGGCGCGGCTGTTCAAGGACAGCCGCTGGGGCCTGCAGCTGAGGGCCAGCGCCCAGAGCCCGCAAGCCGCCGCCGCCCTCGGCATCGATGCCCGGCGCCTGCGCCTCGTGTCATGGGTGTTGTCGGCGCTGATCTGCGGCCTGGCTGGCATTCTCTACGCCTATTTCGCCGGCACGATCAGCCCGAAGCTGTTCTACTTCCAGATGATCTTCAACACGCTGGCGATGCTGATCCTCGGCGGCATGGCGACGGTCACCGGCGCGGTGACCGGCGTCATCGTGCTTTCGGTCGGGCTCGAATTCATCCGCAGCATCGAATCCGGCGTCACGATTGCCGGCATCCAGTTGCCGCAATTGCTCGGCCTGTCGGGTGTGGCGCTTGGCGTCGTCATCGTGCTTTGCATGGCCTTCCGGCCAAGCGGCATCAGCGGCCGCTACGAACTGGACGAGTTGCTGTCGCGATTTTTCAGGCGCGCAAAATAGCGAAGCCTGGTGTTTCTTGGTGGAGGTTTGAAAGTGGAATTTGAGGACAGGGTCGCGGCGTATGCGCCCGAGCTTAAGGCGTTGCAGAGCAAGCTGGCAGCCGACGGCGTCGAATTCATCGAGATCCATACGGTCGACACGTCAGGCGCCTTCCGCTCGAAGATCGCGCCGCTCAAATTGTCGAGCCATGGCGAGTCGATCAATGCCATCCTCTATTGCGTTACCCATGGCGACGGCCAGCCGATGGGTGATGTCGCCTTCGCCTCGGCGAGCGCCAATGAAGAGAACGGCTTTCCCAACATCAAGGGCATCATCGATCCAGCGACCGTCGTCCGGCACGGCTGGAAACCGAAATTCGCCTCGGCCATCACCCGCGCCTACATGCTCGACGGCGCGGTCTGCCCGTTCGATCCGCGCGGCGTTCTGGCCAAGGTCGAGGAGCGGGCCAATGCGCTTGGCTACGAAGCGCGTTTCGCGCTCGAATATGAGTTCGGCATTTTCCATGCCGACCATGATCTGATGCGTGCCGGCCGCTATCGCGAGTTGAAGCCCTGGGGCCATTCGCTGATCAACTACGATCTGGTGCGCAGCGGCGAGTACCAGGATTTCGCCGCCGAGTTCATCACCCGCATGAAAAGCATCGGCATCGGTGTGGCCTCGCTGGTGACCGAATACGGCTTTGGCATGTATGAATACGCGCTGACGCCGAAGACGGCGCTGCAGGCGGCAGACGACGCCATGCGCGCCAAGCTGCATCTGCGCGAATTGTGCGCCGAACGCGGGCTTGTCGCGACCTTCATGACGCGGTTCCAGCCGCCGGGCAAGGAGAGCGCCTGTGGCGCGCACCATCATGTCAGCCTGTGGCGCGACGGCAAGCCGGCCTTCCCGGCCGGTCCAAACCGGCTGACGCCGGTCGCCGAGAAATTCCTTGCCGGCGTACTCAACCGGATGCAGGAAACGCACCTGTTGTTCCGGCCCACCGTCAATTCCTATCGCCGCTTCGATCGTGGCGCGTGGTCGCCGGAAGACGTCGCCTGGGGTTTCGAGAACCGCACCGCGCCGATCCGCGCCATCACCACACCCAGTGACGACGCCTGCCGGCTGGAGCATCGCGCGCCCGGAGCCGACATCAACCCGTATCTGTCGATCGCGGCGATCCTGGCGGCGGGCTGCGAGGGGATCGAGAAGGATCTTTCGCTCGAAGCACCGGCGACATCGAACCTCGCCAATCTCGACAAGCCGAAACTGCCGCGCACGCTCAACGCCTCGATCGAGGCTTTCGCAACGTCCGATTTCTGCGCCGAGGCCTTCGGCGAGGTGTTTCGCGACAATTACGCCGAGAGCCGGCGCGCCGAACAGGCGGCCTTCGACGCCTGGCAGGCATCGCATATCACCGACTTCGAATGGCAGCGCTATTTCGTCAGCTGAAGCGAGCGAACTTGCCGGCATTCTGTGCCTGGCGCGGTCGGGGCGATCATTTCGGTTGATCGTTTGGCTCAAGCGAATTGGTGTGACAAGGCCGGCGACCCTCCCTACATCAGGCTCTTTGATCGCATCGGCCCGAAAATCGATACCGATTTTCGGAAAACACGATGCGTAGACTCAAAATTGTTAGAGCGTCCTTTGCCCGTCCAATAGGACGCGCGGCGCTCTAAGGAGCGGTGGATGTCGGTGGAAGCGATCTCCGAAAACGGCGCCAGAAGCGATTTCTGGCAAGGAGTGCGGCTTTCGATGCCTGTCGTGGTGGCGTCGGCGCCGTTCGCGCTGCTGTTCGGTGCGATCGCCGTCGACAACGGCTTCTCGGTGCTTGAAGCCTTCCTGATGAGCGCCCTGGTCTTTGGCGGCGCCAGCCAGATGGTCGGCATCGAATTGTTCGGTCAGCACGTCGCGCCATGGCTCATCGTGCTGTCGATCTTCGCGGTGAATTTCCGTCATGTGCTCTATTCCGCGGGCATCGGCCGGCGCATCGCGCACTGGCCGCTGTTCCAGCAGGCGCTCGGCTATTTCATCCTCACCGATCCGCAGTTCGCGGTGGCCGAGCGCAAGGCGGAAGCCGGCGAAACCGTCGGCTTCGCCTGGTATCTCGGCCTGGGGTTGCCGGTCTATGTGTTCTGGGTGATCGAAAGCGCGTTGGGTGCGGTGTTCGGCAAGCTCATCCCGGACACGCATGCGCTGGGCATCGATTTCCTGCTGCCGATCTATTTCCTTGGCCTGGTCCTGGGCTTTCGCAAACGGCCATTGTGGCTGCCGGTGGTCATGGCAAGCGCTGCCGCCTCCATCATCGCCTACAAGACGGTCGGATCGCCATGGCACGTTTCCATCGGCGCCATCGCCGGCGTGCTGCTTGCCGTAATCCTGCCGCCCCACCATAGCGGCGTCGAGGCGCGGCCATGAGCACGACCTTGTGGATCATCATCGCCGGTGCGGTCGCCACCTATCTCACCCGCATTGGCGGGCACCTCGTCATCTCGCGCTTCGAAAACATCCATCCGCGCGTCGAGGCCGGGCTGAACGCCGTGCCGGCGGCGGTGCTGACGACACTGGTGGCGCCGGCCGCCCTCACAGCCGGACCGGCGGAATGGGCGGCGCTCATCGTCACAGCGCTGGTTTCGCTGCGCGGCGGGCTGATGGCGATGTTCCTGGCGGGTGCCGCGGTGCTGATCCTGGCGCGGCAGTTCGTGGGGTAAGGTATGTTGATATTCAGGTGATGCCGGGCCTGCAAACGGCGGGTTCCTGCGCTTCCGGTGCTCACGTACCAAAGTACGCTCCGCTCCGGTTCTCGGAACCCACCGTTTTCGACTCGGCCTGACCTGAATCTCAACACCTTGTGCCTCTTCGAAAATCAGATCTTGGCGTCGTGCGGCAGCGGTGCGGTTGCCTTTTCCAGCCAGGCCAGCGTTTCGCCATCGAGCATCGGTCCGATCTCGGCCAGCACGCGCGCGTGGTATTGGTCGAGCCAATGCAGCTCGTCGCGCGTCAGCAGGTCCGATCGCACCAGCCTGACGTCGATGGGCGCCAGCGTCAGCGTCTCGAAACCGTGCATGGCGATGTCGCCGCCCTCTATCGCCTCGGCCGGGGTCACCAGGACGAGGTTCTCGATCCGGATGCCGTAGGCGCCTTCCTTGTAGTAGCCGGGCTCGTTGGAGAGGATCATGCCGGCAAGCAGCTTTTCGGTGCCGGTCCTGGCGATGCGTTGCGGGCCTTCATGCACGGCCAGATAGGAGCCGACGCCATGGCCGGTGCCGTGGGCGAAATCGCAGCCATGCCGCCATAGCGCGATCCGCGCCACCGCGTCGATTTCGGAGCCGCGCGTGCCCGGGGGAAAGCGCAAAATGGAAATGCCGATCATGCCCTTGAGCACCAGGGTGAAGCGCTCGCGCATCTCCTCGGTCGGCTTGCCGATCGGTACGGTGCGGGTGATGTCGGTGGTGCCGTCCTGGTACTGCCCGCCGGAATCGAGCAGGAACAGTTCGCCGGACTTGAGTTTGCGGTTGGTGGCGCGCGAAACGCGATAGTGCATGATGGCGCCGTTCGGGCCGGCGCCCGAAATCGTGTCGAAGGACACATCGCGCAGCGGCATCTGCGTTTCCTCGCCGGTGCTGCGGCGGCACTCCTCGAGCTTGGTGACGACGGCGATCTCGTCGAGCTTTCCGGGCTTCTGGCGGTCGAGCCAGCAGAGCAGCCTGGCAATGGCGGCGCCGTCGCGGCGATGCGCGGCGCGCGCGCCGTTGATCTCGGCCTGGTTCTTCGTGGCGCGTGGAATGCGGGCGGGGTCGGGCGCTGCAATGACGGTGCCGCCATTGTCCTCGACCAGCATCCGGAGTTTTTCGGCCGCCAGCACCGGGTCGAGCGCTATTCTGGCGCCGCCCTTGGCGAGCGCCGCGACAGCTGCTTCGAACTCGCCGGGTTCGTGCAGGTCGGCGAGCTGGGTCAGATAGGCGGCCACCGTGCGCGAGAATTTGCGCTGGTCCATGAACAGCTGATGCTTGCCGTCGGCGGCAAGCACGGCGAAGCCGAGCGCCAGCGGCGTATGCGGCACGTCGCCGCCACGGATATCGAAGGCCCAGGCGATGGAAGACGGGTCGGTCAGCACGGCATGGGTTGCGCCGTCCTTGCCGATGGCCGCCGCCAGTTGCACCAGCTTGTCCCGGCCCAGTTCGCCGGCGAAGCCGATCGGGTGAATCTCGACCGGCGCCAGCGGCGGTTCGGGCTGGTCCGTCCAGATGGCGTCGATGGGATTCCTGTCGAGCGGCACCAATACGACGCCCGATTTCTCGGCCGAGGCTTTCAGCGCCTTGACGTCGCCGATCGTCTGCAGCCACGGATCGAAGCCGAGCCGCACGCCCTTGCCGAGATTGTCCTTGATCCAGATGGCAGGTGGTTTGTCGACCAGGCTCTCGATCGCAAAGATGTCGAGATCGACCTCCTGGCGCACCTGCAGCGTGTAGCGCCCGTCGACGAACATGGAGGCGCGCTCGCCAAGCACGATGGCGACGCCGGCCGAGCCGCTGAAACCGGTCAGCCATTTCAGCCGCGCCGAGCGGTCGGCGACATATTCGCCCTGATGCTCGTCGGCGCGGGGCACGATGAAGCCATCCAGCCCATTGGCCGCCAGCCATTGGCGCAGGAGCGCCACACGCGGCTTGCCGACGGCAGGATCGCCAGCGGAATCAAAGGTCTGGAACATGGTGGCCTCTCCTCGGATGCTGGCCGCAACCTAGAGCATTTTGCAGCCAAGTGGAATCACTTGGCGTCGCACAAATGCGGCCAAAACAAATAGATAGAGCGGGATGCGCATTCAATCTGAACGCATCCCGCTCTAGCTGTGCATGGCTCCGAAAATCGGAATCGACTTTATTGCGTCGCCCACCGGCTTGGCGGGAATCAGGGGGAGGTCGCTTTTTCGCATGGAGGCTATGCGGAATAGGCGATTCCCAGACAGGTCAGCAAAGCTTACCTTTCAACCGTGGAGGAATGTGTCCCTGTTGTCCTGCAAAGGAGACTGTCATGCCCACGATTCCAGCCAGACGCGGATTTTTCAGAAACGCCATGAACGCGCTGATAGAAGCCCGCCAGCGCGAAGCGAACCGATATGTGAGCGGTGTGCTGCTCTACCTCGACGACGAAACGTTGAAGGCGCACGGCTATGATCGCGAAGACCTGAGGAAGGCCGCAAAATCCCCCTACGTCTGAGCGATTTTGCGGGTTGACGCTCACCGCTTGAGATGGATCGTCACCCAGCCCTCGCGGTGCACGGTCCTGACATGGCGGAACTGCTGGCCGACATAGGCCGCAATCACCGCGTCGCGCTGCCGGTCGAGGATGCCTGACAGCACGATCGAGCCGCCCAAGCCGATATGCTTGGCCATTTGCGGCGCCAGCCGCATCAATGGCCGCGCCAATATGTTGGCGACGATGAGGTCGAAGGGCGCGCGCGCGGCAAAGATCGGATGGTGGAAACCCGGCGCCATGACCGTTTCGACCAATGCCTTGACGTGGTTGAGACGGGCATTGGCAGCGGCCACCTTGACGGCGACCGGGTCGATGTCGGTGGCCAGCACCGGGATATGCGCAAGCTTGGCCACGGCAATGGCCAGCACGGCGCTGCCGGTGCCAAGGTCGAGCGCGTTGCGTGGGTGCTCGCGCCGCACGACCTGTTCCAGCGTTTCGAGGCAGCCGGCGGTGGTGCCGTGATGGCCGGTGCCGAAGGCCAGCCCCGCCTCGATCTCGATGGCGAGCTCACCGCTGCGGCGTTTTTCGCGGTCGTGCGCGCCATGGACGAAGAAACGGCCGGCACGCACCGGCTTCAGCCCTTCCAGCGAACGCGCCACCCAGTCGATATCGGGCAGTGCCTCGCGCACGATCGGCCTCGATAGCGAAAGGTCGGCCAGAATGCCCTTTACCCGCGCTTCCGCCGCGTCGACATCGCCGTCGGCATAGAGCGACACTTCGTGGATGTCACGGTCTTCGTCGACCTCCAGCACGGCAATCGGCAGGCCGTCATCCTCGAAGGCCGCTCCCAGGGCCGCGAAGATACGGTCGGCCTCGATCTTGCCGACCGTGAAGTAAAGCCGCGTCTGGGTCATGGACGGTGTTCTTGTTTGAGCATGATCTTATCCGAAAACCGGTTCCCACTTTTCGCTGGCGCGGTCCTTCGGTTCGGGATCATGCACTAGCCTTCCGCAGCCAGGCGCTTGAGCTTGGCGATGGCGGTGTCGGCGCTTTCGCCATAGGCGATGGTGCCGGCAAACTCCCCCTTGGCGTTGAGCAGCAGCACCGAGGCGGTGTGGTCCATCGTGTAGTCGCCGTCGCCGGTGTCGACCTTTTTCCAATAGATGCCGAAGGCCTTGGCCATGGCGTGCACCTTGTCCGGATCACCCGAAATGCCGGTGATGCGGTCGGAAAAATTGCCGACATAGGTGTTCATGATCGCGGGCGTATCGCGCTCGGGGTCGACCGAGACGAAATAGGCGCGCAGATCCTTGCCGCTGTCGCCCATCGTCTTCAGCCAGCCGGCCAACTCGAAAAGCGTGGTCGGGCAGACCTCGGGGCAATGGGTGAAGCCGAAGAAGACGACGCTAGGGTGGCCGCGAAGGGCGGCCTCGGTGATTGGAGCACCCTTCTGATCGACCAGCGCGAAGGGTGCGCCGTAGGGCTCGCCGCCATAGTGGCCGCGGTACCAGTCGAAGGTGAGCCAGCCGATGCCTGCCGCCATCAGGACGAGAATGCCGACCAGAATTGAACGCATCATCTGTTTTGTCCGTCGTGATTTTCATTGGGCGCAAGGGATCGGCGCGCCGTTTGGCGACCACTCTTAACTGTTTGATCCTGCGCACGCAAAGATGTCGCGTTGCCGCAACCGGCGGGTCCGCACGCACGATCCTGCTTGCAAAGCGCCGTCCTTTGCCCCACCTGAGACCGGCAAACTCGAACCGCAGGAGGCACCCGTTGCCAGGATTGATTGGGCCAGGACTGATTGGACGAAAACTGATCGGGGGCGCTTTGGCCGTATGTCTGGTCATCGGCGCCGGCGCGGCCGTCGCCCAGGAGGTCGGCAAGGTTGGCGTCGACTGGCTCGGCAACGACATCATCGTCGAGGCGATCAAGGATCCGAAGGTCGAAGGCGTGACCTGCCACGTCTCCTATTTCGACCGCGGCGTCATCGACCGCCTGCAGAAGGGCAACTGGTTCGAGGATCCGTCCGATTCCTCGATTTCCTGCCGCCAGACCGGACCGATCACCATCGGCGACATCGACATGAGCGAGGCCGGCGAGGAGGTGTTCAAGCAAGGCATCAGCCTGATCTGGAAGAAGCAGGTGGTGAACCGCATCTACGACAAGGCCAACGAGACGCTGATCTACCTGTCGCATTCGCGCCAGGTGCAGGACGGCTCGGCGAAAATGTCGGTCACCACGGTGCCGCTCTACGGCCAGAACGTGGTGTGGACCAAGGGCAAGCCCTAGTGGGCTCCGGCAACAACTGACGGATCATTGGTCCTGCTTGCGGGACCAATCGCGACGCGACAATTGCTCCCGCCTTGCAGGAGCAATTGCGCTGACGTAAATCCGCCGGCATGGATCGTGCCGAAAACCTTGTCCCGAAAGATCCCGAGCCGCGCATTCATCCGACCGCGGAATTGAAGGCGTGCAAGCTCGGGCGCTATGCCTCGATCGGCGAGCGCGTCATCCTGCGCGAGGTAACGGTCGGCGATTTCTCCTATTTCGAGCGCCATGCCGAGGCGATCTACACCACGATCGGCAAGTTCTGTTCGATCGCCGCCAACAGCCGCATCAACGCGCTGGAACATCCGATCGAGCGCCTGACGCAGCACAAGGTCAGCTACCGGCCGAACGAATATTTCCGCTGGCTGGGCGTCGATGCGACTTTCCGGGAGCGGCGGCGAGCCAAGTCCGTCAGCATCGGCCACGATGTCTGGATCGGCCACGGCGCAGTCATCCTGCCTGATGTGACCATCGGCAATGGCGCGATCGTCGGCGCCAATGCCGTGGTGACGCGCGACGTGCCGCCCTATGCCATCGTCGCCGGCGTTCCGGCCAGTCCGCTGCGCCAGCGTTTCACCACCGATATCGCCGCACGTATCGAAAATCTTGGCTGGTGGGACTGGCCAGTCGAAAAACTCGCCAGGGCAATCCCCGACATGCAGGCGCTGCCGATCGAAACCTTCCTCGACCGCTGGGAAGACGCCGCGTCCTGACCTCGTTCAGGCGCGTACCCGGCCGCAATCGCAAAATACTCCTCTCGCTGGGAACCCTGACCCGCCGCCGGTTGTTTCTCCCTGCCATCGAGGGAGTTCAGATGTTCGAGAAGCTTTTCACCAGGATCGCCAACAAGGTCGCCCGTCTTTCCGGCATGCCGCTGACATTTGCCCTCTGTTGCCTGATCGTCGTGACCTGGGCGGTAACCGGGCCGATTTTTGGTTTTTCGGACACATGGCAACTCATCATCAACACCGGCACTACGATCATCACCTTCCTGATGGTGTTCCTCATCCAGAACACCCAGAACCGCGACGGCGCGGCGATCCAGGCGAAGCTCGACGAGCTGATCCGGGTCGGCAAAGCCCACAACCACTTCATCGGCATCGAGCACCTGACCGAATCCGAAGTCGAGGAGATTCGCGCCAAATGCGAACGCGCGGCAAAACGGCATGACCGACAGGTCGCCGAGATGAACGCCAAGAAGGCCGCTGGCCAAAAGCGCGGCGCGAAAAAGCAGGCAGCCTGAGTTCAGCGCTGCATGAAGGCCGCGAAAGCGTCCTTGTGATCCGGGTGCCAGCGCGAGAGAGCAGGGCGGTTCTCGATGATGTCGCCGATCGCCCAGGCCATGCGCTTTTCGTCCATGGGCCGCGTCGCCTCATTGTCCGGGCACAATATGTAGAAGTCGTCCCGCATCAGCGAGGCCAGCATGAAGTCGATGACCTGCTCGCCGGTCCAGGCGCCGGCCGGCTTTTGCGTCGCGCCCTCGGTCAGGCCCGTGTAGGTGAAACCCGGGATGAGCAGATGCGCCGACAGATGGGCGCCCGGCTCGTTGCGCAGCGCATGCGCCAGCCCTTCGGTGAAGGTCTTCAGGGCCGATTTGGAGACGTTGTAGGCAAGGTTGCCGGGCGGCGTGGTGATGCCTTGCTTGGAGCCGGTGTTGACGATCAGGCCCGGCTTGCCAGCGGCCAGCATGCGCGGCGCAAAGGCCTCGACGCCATGGACAACGCCCCAGAAATTGATGTCCAGCAACCGCTTCCAGGCATCGCGGTTCTCCCAGGGTTTGCCGGGATTGTTGCCGACGCCGGCATTGTTCATCAGCAGCGACACCCCACCAAAGGCGCCGAATGCCTTTTCCGCCAGCCGGTCGATTTCACTCGCTTTCGAAACGTCGGTCGGGATCGCAAGCACGGCGCCGTCACCGCCGATCGTGGCGATGGCACGGCCGGCTTCGTCGAGACGCGCGCCGCCAATATCGGCCAGCACGATCTTCATGCCCAGCGACGCCAGCCGCCTGGCCGCGGCAAGGCCGATGCCGCTGGCGCCGCCGGTGATGACGGCGACATTGCCGGAAGCGAGAGCGGGCAAGGCAGTCTGGATTTCGGCGTCGGTGGTCATGGTTTTTTCCTTGTTTGAAGTAGCGCCGAACTTAGCGTGGGATGCGGCTCAGGCAAGCTTCTCTTGGCGTCTTCGGGTTGACCACATCGGCAAGCGCTGCGCATGTTGCCCGGCGAAAGAGGAGATTTTCCGATTGACCGACTGGATCGAGATCCTGAAAGAGCAGACCGCCACCGGCGACCAGATGGGCCGCGAAGTGGCGCAGATGCTGGCCAATCCCGATATCACCGAGGCGCAGGTGAAGACGCTGTTTTCGGCACTCGAAAAACAAGCGGAATTTGTCGAGAAGCTGCGCATGGCGCTGGAGAAGTTCGGCCATGATTTTTCCGTGATCAAGGCCGCCGAACGGCTGGAGGAGCGCTATGCCGATCTTGCGGCCTCCGTGGCGGAGAAGCTGAAGGCGATGCGCAAGTAGCCCAATTCCAGGAAAGGTGCGGAGTGGTTCCCTGCGGAATGCCTCAGCGTGGCCTGCTAGCGACCAGACAGTCCGTAGCGGGCCCATTCGCTGGGCGGGATCACAGGTCCGACACGGAAGGTCAAGGACAAGACTCGCGTCGCGTCGGTGTCGACCTCGCACCGGAAGCTTACATGATACCATCCCGTTGTTGCGCGGAAGGCGGCATCCGGAACGTCAACAATATTACCCACCTTCAGCAGAGCTTTTGGCAACAGCTCGGGAAGATATGAGGCGTCCAGCAGTCGCTGGTTCAATGCGTTGGCGCAAAGTGCGGCAACACGCTGATCGCGAGGCACGCCGCCCATTGAGGCGGTGGCAAACGCATCGCCCGTAGCGCCTTGCGAATAGAGTCTGCGAACACCTGGAAGGCCTGAATAAGCCAGTGATGCGGCAGCGGGGGCGTCCGTGGAACTTGGCCTTCTCGCGCTTCCGCCTCCGGGCTTCGCGACCTTTGCGGAGTTGGGCTTCGGCGTGGGTCTGGGCCGGGGCGCTTCGGCTGATGTGGGAAGCTCGACCTCATCGTCGCTGCCGGCAGCAGCCGACGGCGTTGGTGCCGCCTGCTTGTCGGCTTGCGTTCCCACATCCTGTTTGTCTACGTCCTGGGCCGATGGTGCCTGCTTTTGCTGTGTGGGCTCGGCGTCCTTCGCTGCGATTGCCGAGTTGTCGCCGACCTTGGCTGAATCTGCCTGCTCCTCGGCCTTCGGCATGACAGGCAGCTTCGAATCGTCATTCTTTGCCGGTGACGGCGCGTTGTCTTGAGGGCTGCTCCCTTCCAGGGATTTCCTGGGGCCGGTATCCTTCTCGCCGAACTGAAAAACAGGCTTCAGGACCTCGATTGGCGACGGCTTGCGCGGCTGCCTTTCCGGCGCAGGCGGCTTTTCAACCTTCTGCTCGGGCGGTTTTTCGACTTTGGGAGCCTTTGGGGGAGCAGGTTTCGGCTTTGGCCTGTCGGGCGGAGGTACGAGCGCGACATTTACCGGTTGCTCGTCCTGCGGCTGCTGGGGAGGCGTCGACAGGCCGTAGACCAGGAGCGCTGCGATGAGCGCATGCAGGACCAGCGATGCGGGCAGGCCCCACAGTAAATTCCGACGCCGCGCTCTTGTCTCGTCCTTCATCTAGACCGATGTGGAGTGAAATAGCGGCGGCATCAAGCATGAGCGTGGGAGCGGCGCGATTTTAGCCGCTGGACAGGTGATGATTTGGATGCGCATCCGCGTGTGGTGCCAAGCGGGTCGACAAAGGTGCGGCTGTGGAGAAAACCCCACATGGCCACAATGCCGGCAAAACCCTCGGACCTATTTTTCGATCATTCGCTCGAACCGCCTGTCTGGAACAAACCAGATCATGGCGACAAGCACATAGATGGCGACACCGATCCATTGGTTGACGAAGGTGAGCAAGACACCGGCGATGTAGAGCGCCAGCGAAATCTTGCCCTTGCTGTCATGGCCGACCGCTTTTGCGAAGGTCGTGTCGGCGCCATGCAGGTGGCGCAGCCTGCTGACCAGGATGGCGTAGGCGACGGCGCAGAGGACAAGATCGACGCCGTAAACGGCGACCGGCACCGGGGCGAAGTGGTTTTCGCCCATGAAGGCGGTCGTCACCGGCATCAGCGACAGCCAGAACAGAAGATTGAGGTTTGCCCACAAGCGCCGCCGTCGACGCGCTGCACGGTGTGGAACATGTTGTGGAGGTTGTTCCAATAGATGCCGACATTGATGAAAGACAGGACATAGCTGAAGAAAACCGGCCATAGCGGCAAAAGCGCCGAAAGATCCTCGCCATGCGGCACCTTCAGCTCCAGCACCATGATGGTGATGATGATGGCGACGACGCCATCGGTGAATGCCTCAACTCTGCCTTTGCCCATGGATGCTCCCTAATCGATCGGCGGAGATTACGAGAGGTTCTCGCGCAAGACCATACCGCCAGAATTGTCAGGAGCGGGTTCGGCGTTCGGAACGGCCGCCTTACACAGACGTTGGGTTCCAACTGGCCGGAGGTCGCCATGACCAGCTACGCTCAAACCGTGACGCGCGACAACCAACTCGGCGGCGGCGCCGCAACGGCTGCTGTTGCCGCCATGATCGGCGCGCTGTTCGCCGGCAGCACGGCGCTGACACCACTTTACGTGATCTACAAGCAAGCTTTCGACTTTTCCCAGATCACGTTGACGCTGGTCTACGCCGTCTATGTCGTCGGCAACCTGGCGGCACTTCTGTTTTTCGGCCGGTTGTCGGATGCCATTGGCCGCCGTCCGGCGGCGTTGGCGGCAATGGCCGTCGCCATGGCAAGCGCGCTTCTCTTCCTTTTCGCCGAAAACCTGGCGTGGCTGGACATAGCCCGCATCTTGAGCGGCCTTGGCATAGGCGTGGGCGCAGGAACCGGCACCGCCTGGCTTGCCGAGCTGCTCGGGGGCGAGGACAAGTCGCGCGCCGCCATCGTTGCCACCAGCACCAACTTCATCGGCCTCGGTCTCGGCGCGCTGGTGTCGGGGCTGCTCGCCGAATACGCGCCGTGGCCGCTCAGGCTGACCTTCGTCGTCTATCTCGCCTTGCTTGTGCTGATCACGCTGCTGATCTGGCGCACGCGCGAGACCGTGCCGCGGCCGGGGCGGCTTGCCGATGTCTCGATGCGGCCGCGCCTTTCGGTTCCAGCCGATATCCGCACGCGTTTCGTGGCGCCCGCGGTGACCGGCTTCGCCGCAATGGCACTGGTCGGCTTCTATGCCGCGCTGGCGCCGAGCATTCTGGCGCAGCAGCTGCATGTGACCAATCATGCCGGCGCCGGCGGGCTGTTCTTCGAACTGGCGATGGTGACCGCGGCGACCATTGTGGCGACGTCGCGTCTGGCAAGCCGCACCGTCATGTTGGCGGCGCTTGTCCTGATGCTCCCGACGGTCGCGGTGATCGTCGCCGCGCAGTATTTCGCGTCGATGGCAACCATGATCGCCGGCACCGCGCTCTGCGGCGTGGCGGCGGCATTCGGCTATCGCGGCGGCCTGCAAGTGGTCAACCAGATCGCGCCGCCCGACCGGCGCGCCGAGGTGATGTCGGCCTTCTTCATCTGCTGCTTCTGCGGCAACGCGTTGCCTGTCATCGGCATCGGCATTCTGTCGAGCTGGACCACGGCGACCACGGCAAGCCTGGCCTTTGCCGTGACGATCACGGTCTTTTCCCTGGTGGCGCTGGGGTTCGGCGCGAAATACGCGCGTTGAACCAGCCTCTTCAGCCGTTCGACGTTTCCGGCGACAGATGCGCGCGCTGGCGCGGCACGCCGAGGCCGGTGTCAGGCGGCTCGCCGGCCGCCGGCCTGTCCTCGATCATGTGCATGGTGCGCCAGCGGCCGAAGCGATAATAAGCGGCGGCGAGCAGGAGCGAGGCGATCGAACCGGCGGGAAAGCTCCACCACAGCGCTTCCTCGCCGATCACGCTCCTGACGAAGTAGGCAAAGCCGGTGCGCACGATCAGCACCGAAATCACCAGGATGATCAGCGGCGGCATCACCGCGCCGGTGGCGCGCACGGTGGCGAAGAGCACGATGGTGACGCCGAACAGGATGAAGGACCAGGACGCGACATTGTTGATGTGGGCGGCGATGTCGATGGCCGCGCTGTCGCTGCTGAGGAACAGGCCGAGCACCGGGCGGTCGAAGACGAAAAGCAGCGCGACCAGCGCGCCGGTCAGCACCAGGTTGAAGCCGACGCCTGACATGGCGATATGGCCGATCCGGTCCCAGCGGCCGGCGCCGACATTCTGCGCCGCCATCGAGGAGACCGCGGCGCCGATCGCCAGCGCCGGCATCTGGATATAGGTCCAGAGCTGGGCGGCGATGCCGTAGGCGGCCGCGACCTGCGAGCCATAGGAGTTGACCATGCCCATCACAGTCAGCGCAGCGACCGAGATGACGATCATCTGCAGGCCCATCGGCACGCCCTTGAAGACGACGATGCGCAACAGCGCCGGGTCCGGCCGCAGCAGAGCGAGGTTGGCGCCGGCCAGCCGCAGCGGGTGCTTGCGTGCATAGAGCACGACGAGGATGGCAATGACGCTCACCGTCTGGCCGATCAGCGTTGCCGTGGCCGATCCGGCGATGCCGAGCTCGGGGAACGGGCCGATGCCGCGGATGAGCAGCGGGTTCAAGACGATGTCGAGCACGACGGCCAGCGCCATGAAGAAAAACGGAGTGCGTGAATCGCCGGCGCCGCGCAGCACCGTCATGACGAAGGAGAGCAGGTTCATCATCGGCACCGCGACGAAGATGATGCGCAGATAGGAGCGGGCGAGCGGCAGCGCGTCGGCCGGCGTGCCGAGCGCATTGAGAATTGCGTCGACCCAGATCCAGCCGCAGACCGCGAACAGCACCGAGACGGCGAAGAAGAAGGTGGCGCTGGTGCCGACGATGCGCCGGGCCTCCGGCAGGTCGCGGGCGCCGACCGATTGCGCGACCAGGATGGTCGCCGCCATGCCGATGCCGAACACCGTGCCGAGGATGAGGAATAGCACGAGGTTGGCGTTGGAGGTCGCCGTCAGCGCCGATTCACCGAGGAAGCGGCCGACCCAGACGGCATTGATCGATCCGTTCAGCGATTGCAGCACGTTGGCGCCGAGTACCGGCAACGCGAACAGCAGAAGCGTGCGTGGGATCGGGCCGCTGGTCAGGTCGCCGGTGCGGCGGCGCGCGGGCATCTTTTCGTCCATGGCGGGCTATTCGGCAAAAGGCTCAACTGAATCAGGCCCGCGATGATATCGCAGGCCTGATTCCCATGCACCTTTTTCCAGCCAGGGCGGGCCAGATGGCTGGGCTAGTTCGCGACGAGGCTGTTTCCCGACAGGCCGGGGAGCGTGACCTGATAGACAAGGAACATGGTGTCGACATCGGCGCCGTCCTCGGCCTTGTAGGGCGCGCCGACCTGGAAACCGTCCTGCGTCATGAAGTCGTTGTCATTGGCGACGAACAGGAAATAGTCGTCGGGCAGCTTGGGGTCGAGCACGCTGACCAGCGACATCGCTTCCCACTTCTCCGAAAGGTTGTCCTTGTCGTTCGGCTTGCCATTGTGCAGGCCGAAGCGGCCAAGCTCGGCCTTGTCGTTGAGGTCGATGAACGGCGTCAGCCTGGCCGGAGTCACTGACGGGTCGAGCACGCCCTTGGGCGCCACCGGCTTGCCGGCGGCGTCGAAGGCGCCGCCGGCGATGTCGGTGGCGGCGGAGAGGTCGACGATGTCGATCTTGCGATAGAGCGAGGCGTCGCCCTTCAAGCCCTGGCCGTTGCCGCTGTCGCGCGCCAGCATCAGGAAGGTCTTGTCCGACAGCGCGACGATTTCGCTCTGCGCCGCAACCTTGGTCTTGTCCTTGGCATCCTTGAACACCGGCAGCGGCACGACATATTCATGCGCCAGCTTCAGGTGAGCGGGATCGGAGGCGTCGTAGACCAGCGCCCTGGTGTTCTGGCGCGTCGAAGGCTGATCGCCGCCGTCCTGCCGCGGCGCGGATTGCAGCACCGCGATCAGGAACTTGCCATCCGGCGTCATCGCCATGCCTTCGAGGCCCTGGTTGTTCTGGCGGCCGGTCTCGGGATCCTTCGGATCTGGTCCGGCGGCACCGGGGCCTGGATTGTCCGATGCAAAATTCGGCGTGCCATGGCGCATTGGCACCAGCGCCGCCGGCGGTTGCGTGGCCGACATCAAATGGCCGTCGGCCGAGAAGCGATAGATGTTCGGGCCGTATTCGTCGGAGATGAACATCGTGCCGTCGGGCAGCCGCACGATCGCCTCGTTGTCGAGCGCCAGCTTGCCATTGTCGGCCTGCGGCAGCATCGGCATGTCGCCGCTTGCTGCGCGCACACCGTTGAGCGGGTCGAGGCCGGTGGCGTCGGCATTCTTGTCGTCGGTCAAGAGCATTGTGTCGGCGAGCGTCGCCTTGACGCCCGACTGTTCCTGTCCGGCGGCGGGCGCCGCGCCCGGTGCTACCGGTGCAAGCTCGATGGCGATGGTGTTGAGGCGCGGCCGGTAGTCGGTGGTGCCGACGACGTTGTAGCCGCGATCCGGCAGCAGCCAGAGCGAACCCTTGTAGCCGGCCGCGTCATGCGTCCAGCCCTTGGCGTCGATCGACATGCCGGAACCGGAGCCGAAGGTCTCGCCGAACTTGTCCTTCTGGCTGGCCGGAATGCGGCCGACGCCGACCAGTCCCTTGTTGACATAAGCGACGCCATCGGCGAGCGCCGGGGTGAGGGCGGTGAACAAAGCGAGCGCGACACCGAGCGAGGCGGTTCGATACAGATTTTTCATGGATATCCCCTTTGTGACGAAGCGTGCCGGAGCGGGCGCAACCTAGGGGCGTCGCATCGATGATGCCGCCCGCGCCTTTCCGCCAAGCGGTCTAGGACGCGAACATGATACTTGCGTGACAGGGCGGCGCTGACCTCGTCAGGTAGAGGTCGGCGGGTTAGCGTCACCCTCGCGGGTGCAGATATCCGGCCCCGCGGATCGTCTTGATCAGCTCCGGCTTGGCCGGATCCTTTTCGAGCCGGCGGCGCAGCCGGGTAATGCGGCTGTCGATGCTGCGGTCAAAGGGTTCGTCGCCTCTTGGCGGCGCAAGGTCGAGCAGTTCGTCGCGGCCGATGACCTGACCGGGCCGGGTGGCGAAAGCCGCCACCAGGTCAAGCTCCATCGGCGTCAGCGGAAAGGCCACGCCGTCAGCGTCGAGGACGTTTCGCGCGCGCGAATCGAACACGTAGGTTCCGAAGGCGAAATGCCCGGCGGCCAGGACGCCGCCATTATCCGCCCGCTTTGGCCTGCGCCGGCGCAGCACCGCGGCGATCCGCGCTTCAAGCTCGGCTGGAGCAAAGGGTTTTGCGAGATAGTCGTCGGCGCCGACCTCGAGGCCCGCCACCTTGTCGAAGACCGAATCGGCACCCGTCAGCATCAGAATGCCAGCGTCGTGATGCTCGCGCAGCCAGCGGGCCAGGCTGAAGCCGTTCTCGCCCGGCATGTTGAGATCGAGAACGACAAGATCGGCTTTCGCCGCGGCGATGGCTTCGCGCAGTTCGACGCCGCCGGAAGCGATACGTATCTGATAGCCTTTCGCCTGCAAATAGTCGGCGATCATGAACGCCACATCGGTCTCGTCGTCCACGACAATGATGTCGGCCATGCGTTCCCCCGCGGCGAGCGACGCGCCAAAGGTACAGGGCATTCGCCGCGGGTCAACCGCGGGGATGGCCCACCCGCCGGCGATTTCGGGTCGGTTCGACACAATTGAAACAATGGAGGCCGAGAAAACCGGGCCAGGGGCAACATCGCGACATCGTTGTGAAACCTCTGTGTCGTTGTCTATCCAGCAACATTGCCAATGACGACGCGTTGGCGACACGGCCAGATAATGGCTGACTTGACAGGCCGGGGGCCGACCAGTCCACTGGCCCGTGCGGGAACAGAACCGTCGCGACGGCGCATCCGTCTGGGGAGATCTCGCCTTGCCGGCCTCCTGGAACCAGCCCTTGTCCCGGCGTTACGCGCTGGCGATGGCCGCCCTGCCTCTCATATTGCTTGTCGCCGGTCTCGGCCTGCATCAGTTCCATAGTGGGCAAGGTTCGCTTCTTCCCTACGCGGTCATCCTGGCCTGCCTGCTGGTCTTCCTCTTCGCCGTGCACAGGATATTTCCGCCCGAACTGGGGCGTCCGGCTGCCTTCGACGCGTTCGGCGGCGATGCGGTCGAACAAGAACTTGCCCGACAGGCGTTGGCGGAAAGCGAGCAGCGCTATCGCAGCGTCGTCGAGTTGCAGACGGAGTTCGTCGTGCGAATGTCGCCGGACGGCTATTTGAGTTTCGTCAACGATGCCTATTGCCGGGCCTGCAAAATGACCCGCGAACAGCTGCTGGACCCGTCCTGGTGCGAGCTCGACGTGCTGCCGCCCGACGAGCGGCGCCGGTTTGTCGAGCATCTTGCCCGCCTGACCCCCGACGCGCCGGACGCCGGGATGGAACTTCTCAATGCGATGCCCGACGGCACGCGCAGATGGCTGGCCTGGAACGACCATGGCATTTTCGACAGCGACGGCCACCTTGTCGAAGTGCAGTCGGTCGGTCGCGACATCTCCGACCGCGTCCTGGCCGAGCAGGCGCGGTTTGAAGCCGAGAAACTTTCGGGAGAAAGGGAGGCGCAATTCCGCGCCATCGCCGAAGGCGTGCCGCTGCCCATCATCATCTCGGCAATCGAAGGGCCGGAAATCCTGTTCGTCAACGAGCCGGCGCGCAAAACGCTCGGAGTCGAGGTCGGCCAGATCGGAGCGGAAGCGATATCGACCTGGGAAGATCGTGCAAGGCGAGACGATCTGCTGCGGCTTTTGCTGAAAGATGGCATCGTCGACGCATTCGAGGCCGGCATGACCACCATGCAGGGGTCGAGAATCGATACGCTGGTTTCGGCGCGCCTCATCACGCGAGGCGGCCGTTCGGCCATGCTTGCGGCCGTCACCGACATTACCCGCCAGCGCGAGGCCGAGGCCGAGATCGCGCGCCAGCGTGAGACATTGTATCAGTCGGAAAAGCTCTCCGCGCTTGGCTCGCTGCTGGCGGGCGTGGCGCACGAACTCAACAATCCGCTTTCCGTCGTCATCGGCTACAGTTCGATGCTGAAGGAATTCTCGACCGACAGCACGACCGTGGGGCGCGCCGACAAGATCCACGCGGCGGCCGAGCGATGCTCGCGGATCGTCCGCACCTTTCTGGCGATGGCCCGCAAGAAGCCGCCGACCAGAGGCGCCGTCGACATCAATGAAGTCGTCACCGCTTCGCTGGAACTTGCCGCCTACGGCTTGCGTTCGGCAGGGGTCGAAATCCGCACCGAACTGGAGGAACCGCTTGCCAACATCTGGGGCGACAGGGACCAGCTGCATCAGGTGGTCACCAATCTGGTGGTGAATGCGCAGCAGGCCTTGCTGCAGGTTCCGCACCCGCGGCGGCTGACCATCGTCACGTCAGGGGAAGGCGATGTCGTCGAGATCCTTGTCGCCGACAATGGTCCAGGCATGACCGAAGCGGTCCGCGCACGCGCCTTCGAGCCGTTCTACACGACGAAGCTGGCCGGCGAGGGCACCGGGGTCGGATTGTCGGTCTGCCAGGGCATCGTCAGCGCCCATGACGGCAGCATAGAGCTGGATACGGCGGAGGGCCGCGGCGCGCGGTTCACGGTCCGGCTTCCGAGCGGCAAGGCAGAGGCCGTTGCGCCCGAGGCCACCGGAAGGATGTCGCCGGCGCCGGCGGCCGCGCGCATCCTGGTGGTCGACGACGATGCCGACATTGCCTCGATGATCGCCGAGATGCTGCGCCGCGACGGCCACGACGTTACCATCGCCGACGATGCGAATGCTGCGCTCAAGGCGGTGCGCGAGGATGGGATCGACCTGTTGATCAGCGACATACGCATGCCCGGCCTCGACGGTCCCGGGCTCTATCGCGCGCTGGAAGAACTGCGCCCCGGGCTCACCCGGAGGTTGCTGTTCGTGACCGGCGACACGCTGGCGCCCGAGATCGACCGCTTCATCGGCGAGACGGGCGCGCCGGTGATCGAGAAGCCGCTCGATCCGCAAACCTTTCGCAGGCTGGTGACGGAGCGCCTGAGAGCGATGGAAACCAGCGCAATGGAAGAGGCCGAAGCGTGACGGGACAGAAATTGCTCATCGTCGACGACGAAGCGTCCTTGCGCGAGATGCTGTGCGACTACCTGCCGATGCATGGCTTCGACGTTCGGGCCGTTGCGGATGGCGCGGGCATGAGCATCGAGCTTGACCGCTTCGGCCCCGATCTCGTTATTCTCGACGTCAATCTCATCGGCGAAAGCGGCTACGATCTCGCCCGCGAAATCGCCAGGCGGAGCCGCGCCGGCATCCTGATGCTGACCGCCGTCGGCGACCTGCCGCATCGCCTCGAAGGTCTTGCCGCCGGGGCGGACGATTATATGGCAAAGCCGTTCGAGCCGCGCGAATTGCTGGCGCGGGTGAGGAGCGTCATCCGACGCCTGGGCGAGGAAGAGCGAACGCCGGCGAGCCGCATTCGTTTCGGCCGCTGCGTGCTCGATATGGCCGGCCGCACCATGGTCGATCCCGATGGCGCCGATGTGCGGCTGACCTCCATGGAGTTCGACCTGCTATGCGTGTTCGCGCGCCATCCCCGGCAGATATTGTCGCGCGACCAGCTTTGCAGACTCGCGCACAACAGGGATCTCGAGCCGGGCGACCGAAGCATCGACATCCGCATCACCCGGCTGCGCAAGAAGTTCGAAACCGAACCCGATGCTCCGGCGGTGCTGGTGACGGTGCGTGGCGAAGGTTATTTTTACGAGCCTGCTCACGACGTCGCCGGGCATCGCTAGAAACGGGGCTGCCGGAAGAAGAAGTCGCCGGGAGAAGCGGCTTGACGACTGGCCTGCGGCCGGGATGGATCAAGGCGGTCCCTTGTTCTCACACAACCGGTTTGCGCGCCCTGCGGAACTGCCGTCGCAGGCTTCGAACGGCATCGCGCACCACGGGAACGGTCCAGCGCGCTGTCATCGTCGCGATCAGCAGTCCGGCGACCGGATCGATGAAGCGGGCAATGACGGCGCCATGCCAGACCATCGCTATTGCAAGGGAGGCCGCGATCAGCAGATTCGAGGAGAGCTTGTCCGAGAACAGGCAGATCTGCGCGCGGGCCAGCGCGGAGGGGGCAGCCATGTTGCGGGCCTTCCAGCGGCGCAGGATCCAGAAATTGACCGCCGCGTAGGCCACGTTCAGGCCCAGGGCGAGAACGACGCCGGGACCGTGGGGCTCGACACCGCCGAGGGCGATGCGCTGGACAGCGACGCCCGCGACGACTGCCATGGAAAGGCACATGCCGACGGCGGCGAGCGCGTTGACGAGTGTCTCGGCCAAGGCTGCCCGGCGCTTGTTCATGCCCGGTTTCCTGCCGCCGCCAGTCACAACCAGGACGCAGACCAGCACCAGCATGTCCATCAGCGTCAGCACGAGATCGGCGCGGATGGTCAAGGAGGTGGACGTTGCCGCCGCATACGCCGTCAGAAGCAGGCCGGGAGTGCCCGCCAGCACCGCCAGACGGGCCGTTCGGGCAGCCGCGCCATCCGATCCATCATTGGTTTTTCGCAAAGCTTGCATCGCCAGAAATCTCCCCGTTCTGACGTCATCGATGCGGCAGGGATGTTGCGTGGATTTGCCGACTTGCTGCTCAAAGGTTTCCTTTGTGTCGCCGCGCCGTGCGCACTGGGCGCGGCGCCCGGACGATCGCCACAACTGAAACAATCGCGACGAATTCGGCATTCGTCCGAAACAGTCGGGAGCGAGAAGCCGCGCCATGGAGCGAACCCGACGGGATGGCTCCGCGGAAAATGAAAAAGGAAACCAAGATGTATTGCTTCAAGATTTATATGGCCGCCGCTGCGGCGATGGCCTACCTGGCCGCACCGGCCAGCGCCGGAGGCCCGGAAGGCACCAACGGCAAGTCGCTGAACGGCCTGATGCAGAATTCGCTGACCAGCAACTCGTTGACGAGCAATTCGCTCACCAGCAATGGCCTCGGCGTCTATGCACTCAACGGCGTGCATGCCGACGGCATCGTTTTGGCGAAAAGCCTCGCTCCGGCCGGCAAGTCCGTCGTCGACCCGAACGACCGCAACTTGCCGGCTGTTCAGCGCGGCGGTGGCTCCATCATCGACCCGAACGATCGCAGTTTGCCGGCTGTCCAGAAGAACAATGTCCGATCGTCGACCGCCGGAAAGCAAAGCAATGGCCTTCCGTCCGTCAACCACGGCTTTGGCGGGGGTGACGGGGCTAACCATGACCGGCCGACCCCCTCGCCGAGGCGTTAGGCATCAACGATAGACGGGCGGCCTTGTGCCGTCCGTTCTCTGTCAATGAAACAACCCGCCGAACTTCAAACCACCATTCACAAAGCGCACCGTCAGGAGCCCAAATGCCACGTCGCGGGAACTACACATTGGTCGCCATCGCCACCGCCATCTTCGGCATCGCCGCGGCATTCCCGGCCGCGGCCGGGAGCGGAGAGATGATCGGCTCGATTTCCGTCGTGGGCACACGGTTCGAGGTGACGACAGAAGACGGTCGCATCGTCCCTCAGGACGATCTCGTCGGCGCCGTTCTGACCATCGGCGACGGGCAGGACCGGGTGCCGTTGCGCATCGATGCGGTCGAGACAGATCCGCGGAATCCCGATGGCGCGATCATGCTCTACTCCATGTCGAGCCGTGACGCGGCGACCGGCGAGTGGCACAACATCTGCGAAGCCGACATTGAAGGCCGGCGCATGGGCTTTCCGCTCGCCGGGATCTGGACGCAGGACGGGCGCCATCTGCCGTTCGGTACGGCCTTCAGCATCACCTGCACCGGCGGCGCTCAGGCGAAATGCGTGCGCTTCGGCTATCGGCCTTGGGAAAGATCGGCGGACGGCACGTCGCTGTGGGACCATCATCAGGCGTGCACCCGCATGATCCGCGCCGATTATTGCGGCGATGGCGTCGGCCACACCCGCAACGGGACGCCGATCGTCGTCTACGACCGCAAGGGCATCCAGCAGGACGAGGCGGTGCCGGACATGTCGTTCGAAGCGGCATGGGATGCCGGCGGCGCGCTTTGCGTCAGCCACACGAGAATACCGGATGTGCTGACGATGGAGGGGCTGGCGCGGATCTGCCCTGATGTGCGGCGACAGGAGCGGCCAGCGGCGTGCGAAAGCCTGGCCGGGGCGCTGATCCTCAACCGTTCGATCGACCTGCGCCGTGGAGCGGGGCGTCAACCGACCGCGCCGTGATCAGTCGCTGTCGCGTGCGATCAACTCGAGCGGCCAGACTTCGCGAATGGTCCTCGGACCTTCCTCGCCGGCGTAGGCCGGGATCGAGGCCAGCAGCATTTCGGCGAGCCGCCGTCCCATCGGCTCCAGGGGAGGGCGGAAGGCAGTCAGCGCCGGCGAGAAATAGCGGCAGAGCGGCGTGTCGACGATGACGATCACCGCCATGTCGTGGCCGGGCCTGATGCCCATCTCGGCCAGCGCCTTGCAGCCGCCGAGCGCCATGGCGTCATTGTTGAAGATGATGGCGGTCGGCGGGTTCCGGGAATTCATTACCCCCGGCGTCACTTCGTAGCCGCCGGCCTCGTTGATGAAGCCGGACGCGATCAGTTCGGGATCGACCTCGATGCCATGCCGCCGCAAGGCCTTGCGATAGCCGGCCAGAAAGAGATAGCCGAAATTGAGGTTGAGCGATGGACGGATGGCGGCGATGCGGCGGTGGCCGCGCGCAACGAGGCGATCGACGGCGTCGGCGCCGGCCTTTTCGAAATCGAGGTCGAGCGAGGGATAGGACTTGCCACCGGACCGGCTGCGCCCGAGCGTCGCGAACGGGAAGCCGACCCTGGTCAGATAATCGATGCGCTCGTCCTCGCGCCGCGTCCAGGCCAGCACTACGGCGTCGGCCCGGCGTGTCTCGACGACGCGGCGCAGGCGCTCCTGCTGATAGTCGCCCGGCGCGCCCATCACCACGATCAGGTCGAGCCCGCGTTCGGCGAGTTTCGCCTGCAGTCCCGTCAGGAACGGAATGAAGAACGGCTCGCCATACTGCTGGTCGCCGGGATGCGGCTGCAGCATGAAGGCGATCGAATGGGTCGAGCCGCGCCGCAGGCTGCGCCCGGACTGGTTCGGCGAATAGTTCAGCTTTGCCGCGGCATCGAGCACGCGCTGGCGCGTATCGGCATTGACGTCGGCGCGCCCGTTGAGCGCACGCGACACGGTGCCGATCGAAATATTCAGGTGACGCGCGAGGTCGTGGATGCTGGACGCCAAGGACAGTTCTCCCCCTTGCTTGGCTAGCACCGGCAGCCGCGCAGGCCAAGGATAAAGACGATTTTTCGCGAGCGGCCAATTGACATTCTATCTCATCAGGTGTGTTGTCGTAAACGTTTACGGAAAAACGTTTACGGTGATGCCCGTGAATGCCGTGACTTCGGTCTGGAGGGGCCGAACGGGAGGAGTTGGATGATGGATGTCGTCCTGGTCGGCTGCGGCGCGATGAGCAAGCGCTGGCTCGATGCCGCAAGGCAGATCGACGGGCTCAGCATTGTCGGCCTTGTCGATCTCGACGCCGAGCGGGCGAAGGCGAGGGCGCTCGAATACGAGCTTTCCGATGCCGTCATCGGAACCAGCCTCGACGCGGTGCTCGACCAGACCAAACCCCAGGCGGTGTTCGATGTCGTGGTCCCCGCCGCCCGGCGCGATGTCGCGCTTTCCGCCTTTGCGCATCACTGTCATCTGTTGACCGAGAAGCCGCTGGCCGACAGTCCGGAGAATGCGCGCGCCATCGTCGAGGCGGCGCGTCAGGCGGGCCGCGTCCATGCCGTCGTCCAGAACCGCCGCTACCTCGCCAATGTCAGGCGCATCAGGCGCTTTCTTTCTTCCGGCGCCATCGGGAAGCCGACCAGCATCCATGCCGACTTCTTCATCGCCCCGCATTTCGGCGGCTTTCGCGAGGAAATGGCCCATGTCCTGCTGCTCGACATGGCGATCCACACATTCGACGCCGCCCGCTACATGGTCGGCGGCGAGCCGGTGAGCGTCTATTGCCAGGAATGGGAACCGACGAATTCCTGGTACCGGCAGGGATCGTCGGCCAGTGCTGCCTTCGATCTCGGCGGCGGAAAGGTCTTCACCTATGCCGGCTCCTGGTGCGCAAATGGCTTCCGCACCAGCTGGGAAGGCAGCTGGCGCATCGTCGCCGAGCGCGGCAGCCTGCTCTGGGACGGCCATGACGATCTGAAGGCTGAGGTCGCGCTGTCCGTCCGGGACGGGCTTTTCGACAAAACCGAGCCGGTGGACGTGCCGCCGCTCGATCCGGCGGACCGCGTCGACGGCCATCTCGGCATCATCAGGGATTTCATGCACGCCATTGAGACCGGCACCGAGCCGGAAACGCGCGGCACCGACAATATCAAGAGCCTGGCCATGGTCTTTGGCGCCATCGAAAGCGCCGAGACCGGGCGCCGGGTGTCGATCGCAGAACTCAAGGACGCACAATGATGCCAAACCCGCTTCTCGATATCAGGATCGGCACCATGGTGCGGGCCAATCTCGACGACCCGGCTGCCTATATCAAGCAGATCCTGCCGCTCGGCTTCGAGAGCATCCAGCCCTTCTTCTGGCAGACGCTGGGCGGCAAGGACCTGCCGAGGCTGGCCGGCCAGATCCGCGACGCCATCGGCGATGCCGACGTCATCGTCTCGTCGCTGGGCGTATTCGGCAACCCGCTGGAAAGCGGCGATATCGATCAGGGCGTGCTGAAGGCCTGGGAGACGGTCATCGACAATGCGCATCTGTTTGGAACCAGCGTTGTCAGCGGCTTCACCGGCCGCATCCGCGGCAAGAAGCTGACCGACAGCCTGCCGCGCTTCCGCGAGGTCTGGGGGGAACTGGCCAAGCGCGCCGCCGACAAGGGCGTGCGCATCGCCTTCGAGAATTGCGCCATGGACGGCAACTGGGCCAGCGGCGACTGGAACATCGCCCACAATCCCGACGCCTGGGAGCTGATGTTCAACGAACTGCCCGATGAAAATCTCGGCCTCGAATGGGAGCCCTGCCACCAGCTCGTCTATCTGATCGACCCGATGCCCCAGATCCGCAAATGGGCGCCGCGCATCTTCCATGTCCACGGCAAGGACGCGACGGTGCGCTGGGACGTGATCCGCGAGCATGGCGTGTTCGGCCGGCTGCCATTCGTGCAGATGCGCACGCCGGGCTTCGGCGACAGCGACTGGACGCGGGTAATCAGCGAATTGCGGCTCGCCGGTTACAAGGGCGCCATCGACATCGAGGGCTGGCACGACCCGGTCTACCGCGGCGATCTCGAGATCACCGGGCAGGTTCGGGCGCTGGACTATCTCAAGCAATGCCGGGGAGGTGCGACGTATCTGCCGAACCCGGCGTGAGGCTAATGCATGTCGCGCAAAAGTGTGCAGCGGTTTTGCGACAACGACATGCATCAAACAGGGACTTAAAGCGCGTCGCATGCATCCGTTCAAACGCGACGCGCTTTAAGCTGGCGGGAGGAGCCGGCCAGCGAAGCATTGCGGCGACAAGCCGAAGCATTCGTCGAAACCCCTCGGCTTGCGAGGGAACAATGGGAGGATAAGTGCATGAGCATCGCGATGAGAACGACAGTTCTGCGCTCGACCGTCGTGGCCGCCGCCACGGCGCTCGCTGCCGCAATCTCCACCTTGCCGGCGCAGGCACTCGACGCCCAATGGTGCAAGGATGTCCATATCCGCTACTTCGTCGGCGGCGCCGAGGGCGATGCCTTCGGCACCATCGTCTACAACGGCGCCAAGCAGGCGGCGGCCGATCTCGGACCCAAGGTCGACTACATCTTTTCCCAGTGGGATGTCGAGAAGATGGTGCAGCAATTGCGCGAAGCGGTCGCGGTCAAGCCCAACGGCATCGCCATGATGGGTCATCCCGGCGACGCTTCCATCATGCCGCTGGCCGAACAGGCGCACAAGGACGGCATCAAGATGATGTACCAGAACGTGCCGGTGCCGAAAGTGGTGGAAGCGTTCGGCGGCGGCTATGTCGGCGCCCAGCAGGAACAGCAGGGTCGCGCGCTCGGCGCCGAGGCGTTCAAGCTGGCCGGGCTCAAGGCCGGCGACAAGGCGATCATGATCGGTCCGTTCGAGAACGAGGCCCGCGGGGCGCGCGAGCGCGGCACCGTCGCCGCGCTGAAGGAAGCCGGCGTCGAGGTCATCCAGCTTTCCTCGCCGCCAAGCGGCGAATGGGCGTCCGACCCCAATCTGGCCATCCCGGTGATCACCGCGGCACTGCTCAACAACCCTGATGTCAAGGCGGTCGGCTATCCCGGCGGGCAGATGCTTGGCAACGTCCCGACCTACATGCAGGCGGCGGGCAGGAAGCCGGGCGACATCTTCAATTTCGGCTTCGACACCAGTCCGCAGATCGTCGAGGGCTTCAAGGGCGGCTGGGTACAGCTGACGGCCGACCAGCAGCCGTTCCTGCAGGGCTATCTGCCGATCCTCAGCCTCTGCCAGCAGGTGGTGCTTGGGCTGGCGCCGATGAATGTCGACACCGGCGCCGGCTTCGTCACGCCGCAGAATTATGAGATCGTCGCCGAGCTGGCCAAGCAGGCGCTGCGCTGACCTCCCAAGCCGTCGGCCGGGATCTGGCCCGGCCGGCGGGGCCGCTGGCGGGGAACGCCGGCACGAACTCAAGCGAGGATCCGATGGCCGAACGCATCATCGAACTGCGCGATATCAAGAAGTCCTACGGTCAGGTCTATGCGTTGGGCGGGGTCAATCTCAGCGTCGACCGCGGCGAGGTGGTCGGCCTGATCGGCGACAATGGCGCCGGCAAGTCGACGCTGATCAAGATCCTGTCCGGCGTGGTCCAGCCGACCAGCGGCGAGATCCTGGTGCGCGGCGAGCCGGTGACCGGATGGAGCCCGGCGCGCTCGCGCGACGCCGGCATCGAGACGGTGTTCCAGGACAGGGCGCTCGCCGTGCAGCAGACCATCGTGCGCAACATCTTCATGGGCCGCGAGCTCACCAGCTTTATGGGCTGGCTCAAGGTCAACAAGGAAATAGAAGAAGCGAGCCGGCTGATGCGCGAGATCGGCTTCACCTCGAAAGTGTTTACGCCGCACTCGATCGTCGGCCAGCTCTCGGGCGGCGAGCGCCAGGGCGTCGCGATCGCGCGCGCCATCTACAAGAAGGCGGAGCTGATCGTGCTGGACGAGCCGACGACCGCGCTGTCGCTGACCGAGACCGCCAAGGTGTTCCACTTCGTGCGCCAGGTGCGGGCGAGCGGCCGATCGATCCTGTTCATCGGCCACAACATCCACCACGTCTTCGACATCGCCGACCGCTTCGTCGTGCTCGACCGCGGCAAGGTCGCGCTCACCGCCGGCCGCAGCGAGGTCAAGTCGGCCGAGGACCTGATCAACTTCATGGAAGACGTGGCGCATCCCGGCGGCCTGCCCGGCTTGCACGACGCCGGCGACGCGGGGAGGGCAGCGCGATGAGCAAGATCATGGAACCCGATCTGCAAAGCCCGCTCGGCGGCACGCATAATGAGGGGAAAGAATGGCGACATCCGTCCGACAATTGGCTGCGTGGCTTCATCCTCGACAACCGCGCTTCACTCGGCACGCTTGGCGTGTTCATCGTCATGATGGCGGTGTTCATGATTGCCAACCCGGTCGTCTTCACCACCTGGTATCTCTACAGCTCGGTGCTGACCACGCTGCCGGTGGCGCTGTTCGTGGTGGTGCCGCTGGTCTTCGTCGTCACCTGCGGCGAGATCGACCTGTCGTTTCCGGCGACAATGGGCTTTGCCTCATGGGTGTTCGCGCTGGTGGTGCAGGCCGGCTACGACCCGTTTCTCGGCATTGCCGCGGCACTCGTCACCGGCATGCTGCTCGGCTTCCTGGTTGGGTCGCTGGTCGTCTATGGCGGGCTGTCGTCGCTGATCGCCACGCTCGGCATGAATTTCCTGCTGCGCGGCCTGATCCAGATCATCAACGAGGGCAAGTCGACGGCGCTGACCAGCCTCGCCGACAGCTGGGCCTACAAGATCTTCTCCAGCCAGATCTGGGGCATCCCGGTGCAGATCTTCTGGGCCATCGCCTTCGTCGTGCTGTCGGCGCTGCTCTACAACAGGCATCGCTTCGGTGCGCAGGTGAGGGTGGTCGGCGACAATCCCGACAGCGCCCAGCAGATGGGCATCGACGTCAAGCGGGTGCGGGTGAAAGTGTTCGTCTTCGTCGGCATCGGCGCGGCGATCGCCGGCACGTTCTCGGTGATGATCAACTTCACCTGGTGGCCGACGGCCGGTGACGGCTATCTGCTGCCGGTGCTGGCCTCGGTCTTCGTCGGCGGCACGCCAACCTGGGGCGGCATCGGCACTGTGGTCGGCGGCGCCATCGGCGCGGTCACGGTGGCGTTCATCCAGACCGGCGTGGTGGCGGCGGGACTGAGCGGCTTCTACGTCCAGTTCTTCAACGGGTTGATCATCATCCTGTCGCTGCTCGGGCATAAGTGGAACCAGGCAAGGTACAGGTGAGGGCAGTTTCGTTGACGGGCCGCATGCGTTGATGGAGGGAGACGCCCGTCGCTTCGTCATCCTCGGGTCTGCGCGACGGAGCTTCGCTCCTGCTTCGCCCGTGGATGACGAAGGTGGGGAGGCTTCCGCCAGAGAATGTCGCTTTAAGGCTTGTTGAGATTCACCGTGAGTTTATGACGGCGGCTGCGAGATTGATGAAGGCTGCGAAGCTCTGATCGGTTTTGTCGGCGCGCATGGCGATACGCTTGAATTCCTTGAGCTTGCAGAAGAAGTTCTCGATCAGATGGCGCCATTTGTAGAGTTCCTTGTCGAGCGGCAGGGGAAAAGTACGACGTGAGTGCTGTGAAATAACGATTCTGGCGCCGCGCTCATTCAGGTCGGCAATGATGGTGTTGCTGTCGAAGGCTTTGTCGGCGATCAAGCCGCCGAAACAGACACCATTGATGAGCGGTGCAACACCCACCGTGTCGAACCGCTGGCCGGGCAAAAGAACAAAGCGCACAAGATTGCCAAGTGCATCGGTGAGTGCCAGGATTTTGGTTGTCATGCCGCCCTTGGAGCGGCCTATGGCCTGGCTTTGAGTCCCCCTTTTGCGCCCTGGCCGTGGCGGTGGACCTTGACGATGGTGGCATCGACCATGGCGTATTCCATATCCGGCTCATCCGAGCAGGCCTCGAAAAGCCGAATGAAAACATCGGCTTTGACCCAATCGCGGTATCGCTTGAAAACCGTGTTCCAGCTCCCGAAGAAGGCTGGAAGGTCGCGCCACGGGCTTCCTGTCCGCACGATCCAAAGCAATGCCTCAATGAAGCGGCGATTGTCGCCACCACTTCGTCCGGGATCGGCTGGCTTACCCAGACAATGCGGTTCCATCTTCGCCCATTGGGCGTCCGTCAGCACAAATCGTTCCATCCAAAGCTTGAATCACAATCAAGCCAAAAGTGGAATCCTGAATCTCAACAAGCCTTAGGACAACAGGGCAAGTAGGCGGCTCAAACGCCAGTGACAAACCCGTCCAGCACGCGTTTCTGGCCGGCCTTGTCGAAGTCGATGGTCAGCTTGTTGCCTTCGATTGCCGCGATGTTGCCGTTGCCGAATTTCTGGTGGAAGACGCGGTCGCCGACGCTGAAGGCCGACGGCGTGTCGGCGACGGATTTGGCGACCAGCTCGCCGTCGATGGTGCGGCCCTTGACGCTGGTGCGGCCGGCGCCGTAGCCGGAGTCGGTCTCGCCATAGCCGATGCGCTCGACCTGATGGCCGGAGCGCGAGCCCCAGTTGCGGTCGGTCGCCTCGGTGCGGTTGGCTTGCGCGCGCTGCCAGCCCGGCGTCGCATATGTGTTGGAGAAGCTTCCCGATTTCTCTTCGCCGACATTGTCGAAGCGCGAGGCGCCGTAAGGGTTCTGTCGGCCGCCACGGCCCGAGGCGAATGAGCCGCCACCATAGGAATTGCCATAGCCGCCATAGGAGTTGCCGCTTTCGGCGACCTCGACATGGGCTTCCGGCAGTTCTTCGAGGAAGCGCGAGGGAATGGTTGACTGCCACAGGCCATGGATGCGGCGGTTGGAGACGAACCAGAGGTGCAGGTTCTTCTTGGCCCGGGTCAGCCCGACATAGGCGAGGCGGCGCTCTTCCTCGAGCCCGGAGCGGCCGCCTTCATCCAGTGACCGCTGATGCGGGAACAGGCCTTCCTCCCAGCCGGGGAGAAATACGGTCTCGAATTCGAGGCCCTTGGCCGAATGCAGCGTCATGATGTTGACGGCGTCGAGGGACTCATTCTGCTCGGCGTCCATCACAAGTGCTACATGTTCAAGGAAGGAGCGCAGCGATTCATACTCCTCCATGGAGCGGATCAGCTCCTTCAGGTTCTCCAGCCGTCCCGGTGCTTCCACCGAGCGGTCGTTTTTCCACATGTCGGTGTAGCCGCTCTCCTCCAGAATGGTCTCGGCGAGTTCGGTGTGCGGCGTGGTCTCCAGCGCTTTTTGCCAGCGTTCGAAATTCGCAGCGACCTCGCGCAGCGCGGCGCGCGGCTTCGGCTTCAGCTCGTCGCTTTCGGCGAGCTTGGCGGCGGCCTCCAGCATCGGGATGCGCAGCGCGCGCGCGGTGTCGTGGATCTGGCGGATGGTGGCTTCGCCAAGCCCGCGCTTCGGCACGTTGACGATGCGCTCGAAGGCGAGGTCGTCGGCGCCTTGCGCGACGACGCGGAAGAAGGCCAGCGCGTCGCGGATTTCCATGCGTTCGTAGAAGCGCGGGCCGCCGATGACGCGGTAATTGAGGCCGAGCGTGACGAAACGGTCCTCGAATTCGCGCATCTGGAAGGACGCGCGCACAAGAATGGCCATGTCGTTGAGATTATGCTTCTGCCGCTGATAGGCCTCGATGGTCTCGCCGACGGCGCGCGCCTCTTCCTCCGAGTCCCAGGCGGCGTGGACATGCACCTTCTCGTCGTCCTCGGCGACTTTTTCGGTGAACAGCGTCTTGCCGAAGCGGCCCTCATTGTGGGCGATCAGGTGGGAAGCCGTGCCAAGAATGTGCGCGGTCGAGCGGTAGTTGCGCTCCAGCCTTATGATGGTGGCGCCGGGGAAATCCTTGTCGAAGCGCAGGATGTTGTCGACCTCGGCGCCGCGCCAGCCATAGATGGATTGATCGTCGTCGCCGACGCAGCAGATGTTTACGGTGGCCGGGCGCTGATATCCCTCCCCCTTGAGGGGAGGGTGGCCGGGCGAAGCCCGGTCGGGTGGGGTCCTGGCGGCAGTGCTCGACGTTTTTGCGGTGCCTTCTGCGGCGACCCCCTCCGCCCGCTTCGCGGGCACCTCCCCCTCAAGGGGGGAGGATTGTGGCCGCTGCGCCAAGAGCCGCAGCCACATGTACTGCGCGGTGTTGGTGTCTTGGTACTCGTCGACGAGGATGTATTTGAAGCGCTTGTGGTATTCCTTCAGCACATCGGGATAGGCGCGGAAGATGCGGATCGGGTGGCACAATAGGTCGCCGAAATCGCAGGCGTTGAGCGTCTGCAATCGCTCCTGATAGGCCTTGTAGAGCTCGCGGCCCTTGCCGTTGGCGAAGGAGCGGGCGTCGCCCTCGGGGATGTCGGCCGGGCCAAGCCCCTTGTTCTTCCAGCCGTCGATCATCTGGGCGAACTGCTTGGCCGGCCAGCGCTTGTCGTCCAGCCCCTCGGCCTGGATCAGCTGCTTGATCAGGCGCACGACGTCGTCGGTGTCGAGAATGGTGAAATCGGATTTGATCCCCGCCAGCTCGGCGTGCCGGCGCAGCAGCTTCACGCCGATCGAGTGAAACGTGCCGAGCCAGGGCATGCCCTCGACATTGCCTTCGCCGATCAGGATGCCGATGCGCTGCTTCATCTCGCGCGCCGCCTTGTTGGTGAAGGTGACGGCGAGGATCTGCGAGGGGAAGGCCTTGCCAGTGGCGAGGATGTGGGCGATGCGGGTGGTGAGCACGCGCGTCTTGCCGGTGCCGGCGCCGGCCAGCACCAGAACCGGGCCTTCGGTGGTCTCCACCGCCAGCCGCTGCTCGGGGTTCAACCCCTTGAGATAGTCGGGCGCATTGTTTTGGCCGCTGCGGGCGGCCATGGCGCGCGCGGCGATGCCGGACGGGGCCGCGGGCCGCGCATTCGGTTCGTCAAAAAAGGGCATGTCTTCCGAAAAGCCGGACATCGCCCCCGAATGTAGTGATTCGGCAGCGAAAGGCCAGAAGTGTCTACGTTTTGTTCCGATTTGGAAGCCGAATTGCCGATCGCCGTGCGAATATTATCGCCCGGCGCCCGACAATCCGGCCAAAGCCCTCTTGCGAGTGTTAGCTGGCGGCGGCCCGCATGCGCTCGCCGATCTTGTCGGCGACGTAGCCGGCATCGCGTGCCGCGCCGTGGATCATCGTGGAGGAGGTCGAATGCTGGAAATGCAGACCGCAGACATAGAGGCCCGGTTCGCCCTCCACAGTGCCGCGATACTGCTTCACCCGGCCAGTGTCGTCGAAGACCGGCAGCTTGATCCAATCCAGCCCGGCGCGGAAACCGGTGCACCAGATGACGTTCGAAACGTCGAGAACCTGGCCATCGTCGAGCAGCGGCTTGCCGTCACTGACGCCGGCGACGCGGGAGACCCTGCGAATGCCGGCGGCGTCCAAATCGCCGGGCTTGACCCGGATCAGCGGCAGGCCATGGGCCAGTTGCCCCGGCTTGGCCCTGCGGCCCATTGGGGTGTCGACCGTGAGCAATCGGTGGAAAACGATGCGGAAGACGATCGGGAGGACCAGGCGCATGGCAAAATAGCCATTGTAGGCGACCGGGATGTTGCCGGGATGTCGTCCGGCCAGCCAGACCTGGTGCGTGCGGGCGAGATCCATGGCGATTTCCGCGCCGGAATTGCTGGCGCCGACCAGCAGCACGCTGCCCGTATTGAGCTGCGCGGGATTCTGGTAGGCGCTTGAGTGGAATTGCCGGATCGACGGATCGAGCGATGCGGCGAAATCCGGGATTTTCGGCTTCTGGTAGCTCGAGGCCGCGGCCACGACGTGATTGGCGACGTAGCGGGTCCGGCCCGATGTGACGACATAGCGGTCGCCGGTACGGGTCACCTCGTCGACCTTGACGGCGGTGCGTACCGGGAGGGCGAATTTCCTCGCATAGGCTTCGAGATAGTCGGCCATCTCGTCCTTGGTCGGGAAGGAATAGCGGCCAGCGGGGAAGGGCATGCCGGCCAGTCCGTCAAAGCGCGCCGGCGTGAACAGGCGCAACGAATCCCAGCGTGAGCGCCAGATGTCGCCGACGCGTTCGCGCGCTTCCAGGATGACGAACTTCACGCCCTTGCGGGCGAGGTGATAGCCGACGGATAGGCCGTTTTGGCCGGCGCCGATGACGACGACATCGACATGTTCTTCCCTGCGCGCGGGCCGCTTTTCGTCGCCTGTTGGCGCCTGGCTGCCCGTTGCCAGCAGTGCGCCGGCCTCCAGGTGCATGAACGCCGCACCCTGTTCCAGCAACGCGCCGGCGCGCGCCCTGGTTTCGGTGATGCCGACGCCATGATGGCCGTGTGGTTTCATTTCGTGGGTCGAAGTCGGGTTCATGATCGCTCCATGCGGTTCGTCAGTGTGGAGCAAAATAGCGAACCGGCACGGCGCCGCTTCGGGGAGACACCTCACGAGAGAAGAAAATGCCATGGGGATTTTCCCCCATGCCCCACGCGATCTTCGGATCCTGTCAGACCAAGCCGTTTTGGAAGGCGTAGGCTGCCGCGGCGGTGCGCGAGTTGACGGCCAGCTTGTCGAAGATGTTGCTGAGATGTCGGTCGACGGTCTTTTCGCTTAGCCCTAATTCTGTCGCGATCAGCCTGTTCGTCTTGCCGGTGGCGACGAGGCCGAGGACCTCGATCTCGCGCCGCGTCAGACCATGCGAAGATGAAGCGGCCGGCCGCATCAACAGATTGACGCGAGCGAGGTCGGGTGCGGCGCCAAGCGCTGCGAAAACCGATCTGGCGACCTCGAATTCCAGTTCGGCTCCATCTTCGTCGCCAAGCATGCGGCAGGCCTGACCGGCCAGCACGCGCAGACGCGCCTCCAGATAGGGCGCGCCGGCGCGCTGCCAGATCGTCAGCGCTGCACGGAAATGGCCGAGCGCTGTCGCGGCATTACCGCCAGCGATCTCGATTTCGCCTCTCGCCTGCGAGGTCATCGCGGCCAGGATCTCGGTGGCGAAGCGGCCGGCGATCGCCTCCAGTTCCGCGCAGGCTTCGCGCGCTTCGTCGACGGCGGCCGCTGCCATCATGATCTCGACCACCGCCGGCAGCAGGCGGGCACGGCCCAGCGGCGCCCTGGTCGTGGCCAGCACACGGCGAATGGTTGCCGCCGCCTGCTCAGCCCGGCCCTGCGTGAGGCGCAGCAGCGCCATGCCGGGCTGCGGCTCCAGTCCGAGCCGGCTGGCGGTGCGGTAGAGGTCTTCGGCGGCGGCGAATTCTCCGCGCAGCCGATGGATTTCGGCCTCCTGATAGGCCGCGCCCGCCGCCGCTTCGTTGCCGATGGCATGCGTCAGCGACAGCGTCGCGCGCCTGGCCTCGGCGATGGAGTCCTGCCAGGCGCCGTTCAATTCCATGATCTCGGCGCGGTGCAACAGGCAGACGCCGTTGAACTGCACCAGTTGCGGCTGCGCCCCGCACCAGTCCGACAGCGCTTGCGTCCATTCGCGCGAACGATCGAATGCGTAGACCTGTCGGCACGCGGCGATGAGGTTGCAGTAGATGAGGCCGGTGACGATGGGCGAGAGCTTGCCGTCGGCGGCCGGCAGCATGGCTTCGTCGAGCAGGGCGATGCCTTCCTCGACCCGGCCCTGCCGGACCAGCGCGCGCCCGAGATAGCATCTGGCGAAGGCGATCAGATCGATGTCGCAACAGCGTTCGCCGATCGCCAGCGCCTGCCTTGCCAGCGCCTCCGATGCCGGATCGTTGCCGGTCATGATTTCCTTTTGAGCCGCCACCAACACCAGATAGCCATGCGCCGCACACTCGCGGCCGAAGCCATCAGCCAGGCGCTGCGCCTGCTGGATACAGGCAGTTGCGTGGCCTTCCTCGCCCAACGCCATAAGCCTGAAGCCACGGAAGAATGCCCAATACGCCGCCTGGTCATCACGGCCCGCTTCGATATGGATGTTGAAGAGACGCTCGCCGGCAGCGAAGATGTCCTGATCGCGGTCCAGCATCCCCGCCGACCAGAGCAGCCGTTCCAGGTCTTCCACGCCAAGAGACGCGATCTCGTCCGTTGCCTGAAGAAGCGCGAATGCGTCCGCCCATGCCCGTTGCGCGTAGGCGTGGCGGGCCCGTTCGAGCAACGAGGCGGCATCGGCTGTCATAGGCAGAGCATAGCATTGCCTGATAGCAGGCAGAAGAATGGCGGATGCCACGCCCTGTCATTTCAACGTGAGCGACAGCAGGACCAAAGGATAAGGCGGATCATTGCCTGTGGTATCGGAGGATATTGTCCTGCTGATTTGACACCGCGTGCAGGCCAGCGGAAAACTGCGGCAGCGAGATGAAACAGAATCAATAGCAGCTACGTTTCCATTTCGTAATGGCGGTTTCGGCCGCTCGCCTGCTGGGCTTCAAAGGAGTGTCGTTATGGCAACCGTCCTTACCGCCGTGGTCCTTTTCCTCATCGGCCTGGCGCTTGGCGGCGGCGGCATCTGGTTGGCTTCGCTGGGCGGCAGTTGGTACTATGTCATAACAGGTCTCGCTTTCCTGATCGCCGCCTGGCTGCTCTACAGGCGCAAGTCCCTGGCGCTATGGCTCTATGCGGCGATCGTGATCGGCACGCTTTGCTGGGCGGTCTGGGAAATCGGCTTCGACTGGTGGGAGCTCGGCCCGCGCGGCGGCATCATCGTGCTTGTGGCGCTGTGGCTGCTGACGCCCTGGGCGCGGCGGGGGCTCACCGGCCCGGACGGGCGGGCGCCGCTCATCCTGGCCGTGCTGGCCTCGCTTGCGGTGGCAGGCTATTCGATGACGGCCGATCCGAAGGATATCGCCGGCCAGCTCAACGCCGACAAGGTGACGCCGACCGCCGATCTCGGCGGCGATGTGCCTGCCGGCGAATGGCACTATTATGGTCGCACGCAATATGGTCAGCGCTATTCGCCACTCGACCAGATCACTGCGGACAATGTGGCGAAGCTGCAGCCGGCCTGGACCTACCGCACCGGCGATGTGAAAGGGCCCGACGACATCGGCGAGACGACCTATCAGGTGACGCCGCTGAAGGTCGGCGATACGCTCTACATCTGCACGCCGCACAATTTCGCCATCGCCATCGATGCCGCGACCGGCACGGAGAAATGGCGCTACGATCCGCAGGTCAAGCTGGACAAGGACCGCCAGCACCAGACCTGCCGCGGCGTGTCCTACTATGCCGACGCCAAGATCGCCGCCGGCCAGCCCTGTGCCTCGCGTGTCTACCTGCCGACCTCCGATGCGCGGCTGATCGCGCTTGACGCGGCGAATGGGCAGGTCTGTCCAGCCTTCGCCGAGGGCGGCACGTTGAACCTGATGGCCAATATGCCTTATCCGAAGTCGGGTTATTACTATTCGACCTCGGCGCCCTTGATATCAGGCGGCAAGATCATCGTCGGCGGCGCGGTCAACGACAATTATTCGACCGAGGAACCGTCCGGCGTCATCCGTGCCTTCGATGTCGATACCGGCGCGCTGATCTGGAACTGGGATTCCGGCAATCCGGACCAGACGACGCCGCTGGCAGAGGGCCAGACCTACACCCACAACTCGCCCAACATGTGGTCGACGGCGAGCGCTGACGAGAAGCTCGGCCTGCTCTATGTGCCGCTTGGCAACCAGACGCCGGACCAGCTCGGCGCCGGACGCAGCGCCAATGTCGAGAAATTCTCCTCCTCGATCACCGCGCTCGATCTCAACACCGGACAAGTGCGCTGGGTGCGGCAGACCGTGCACCACGACCTCTGGGACATGGACGTGCCGGCGCAGCCGACGCTGGTCGATATCACCACGGCCAGCGGTGTTGTGCCGGCACTGGTCGGGCCGACCAAGCAAGGCGATCTTTATGTGCTCGACCGGCGCAGCGGCGAGCCGATCATTGCGGTCAACGAGGTTCCAGCGCCGGGCGGCGCGATCGAAGGCGATCACACCGCGCCGACGCAGCCGGTCTCGGATCTGAGCTTCAATCCGAAGCCGCTGACCGGCGCCGACATGTGGGGCATCACCATGTTCGACCAGCTGGCGTGCCGGATCGAATTCCAAAGCCTGCGCTATGAGGGCCGCTATACGCCGCCCTCCGTGCAGGGTTCGCTGATCTATCCCGGCAATTTCGGCACCTTCAACTGGGGCGGCGTGGCAGTCGATCCGGTCCGCCAGGTGATGTTCGGCATGCCGACCTATCTGGCGTTCAAGTCGCAGCTCATTCCGCGCGACCAGGTGCCGCCGCCGGACGAAGGGCGCGGCAGCGAACAGGGCCTCAACCGCAACGAAGGCGCGCCCTACGCGGTGGTGATGGGGCCGTTCCTGTCGCCGCTCGGGGTGCCTTGCCAGGCGCCGCCCTGGGGCTATGTGGCGGGCGCCGACCTCAGGACCGGCAAGATCGCCTACAAGCACCGCAACGGCACCGTCTACGACATGACGCCGCTGCCGCTGCCGTTCAAGGTCGGCGTGCCGGGCATTGGCGGGCCGATGATCACCGCCGGCGGCGTCGCCTTCCTGGGGGCGGCGGTCGACGACTATCTGCGCGCCTATGACCTGACTTCAGGCAAGCAGCTCTGGCAGGCCAGGCTGCCGGCCGGCGGACAGTCGACGCCAATGACCTATACCATCGCCGACGGGCGCCAGTTCGTGGTCATCGTCGCCGGCGGCCATGGCTCGGTCGGCACCAAGCCGGGTGACTATGTGATGGCTTACACGCTGCCGAAGTAGAGCGTCCTTCTAAAGCCCGAGATGGGCTTTCAGGCTGGGCACCGATGCAAGCACCTCATTGGTCAGCTGGGGGCCGGCGGCGGTTTCGGCCTGCTGGATCAGCGTCGTGCCGGCCTGTCGGATCTGCGCCAAGTCGAGGCCGGACGATTCGAGCGCGGCGACGCCATTGATCAGCGCGCCGGTCTTTGCGCCGAGAACGCCGCCGAGCGCGCCCTGCAGCGACGACAGCAGGCCACCACCCGAGGCCGCGCCGGCAGCCATGACATCATATTTCTGGGCCAGGGCATCGGCCCCGGGGATCTTGGCGAAGAAGCTGGATAGGGTCGTGCCTTCAGCCTCGTGATCGAGCACAGAGAAAATCGTGCCGACGACCTTTTCCGTCGTTGCCTGGTCGAGGCCGGCTTTCTGTGAGACGGCATCGACGATGCTCTGGACGTCCATGGTATACTCCCCTCGGTCTTGGGCCGGTCTCAGCCTTGGGTCAGTCGCGGGTTTTCGAGCGACCGCCGGCAGGCCGGCGCCGGTTGCTGCGGACCTTGACCATCGATCGCCGGGTGGCAGCGAAGGCAGCGGACCGAAGCGCGAGCACGGCGGCTGCAAGCAGGAATACGCTTGCGAGGATCGGAGTCGGGAAGGTCATGAGCGCTATCCTTCTTGTCAAAGCCAGGCAGGTTGGCGAGGTCATCCACCCGCAGCTTTCCTCTATATTGTGTCAGGAACGTCAAGATTTGCCACCGATTACAGGAAAGTGATGACGGCCTGCGCGTTCGTGTCACGGTTTCGTGCCGAGTGCCGCATAGCCAAAGCGAGCCGAGCGACGTTCGTGGAGCGTCGCGCGCCTCACTCATCCGTGACTGGACCATGCGAGGTCCGGCCCTATCTTGCGCAGCAGGGGAATTCCGAAATCAAGGAGCGAGCCCATGACAATGTCCGCCGGACCCGCCAAGCCCGTCATCACCCAGGCGATGATCGACGCCTATGACGAATATACGCATCTGACGCTCGACCGCCGCCGCTTCATGGAGCAACTGACCAGACTTGCCGGATCGGGCGCCGCGGCGGCCACGATCGCCCCGCTGCTGGCGGCGAATGCGGCCCAGGCGGCGATCGTTTCCGAGGACGATCCGCGGGTGACGGGCGAGGACATCACTTTCCCGGGCAGTAGCGGCGAGATGAAGGGCTATCTGGTCAAACCGGCCGGCCAGTCCGGCAAGCTCGGCACCGTCGTCGTCATACATGAGAACAGGGGTCTCAACCCGCATATACGCGACGTGGCACGGCGCGTGGCGCTGGAAGGGTTCGTGGCGCTGGCGCCGGACTTCCTGTCGCCGCTCGGCGGCACGCCGGTCGACGAAGACAAGGCGCGGGATCTGTTTCCCAAGCTCGATCCGGCGCAGACCGCAGCCAATGCCGTGGCGACGGTCGCCTTCCTCAAGGGGCACCAGGACGGCAATGGCAAGGTCGGCGCGGTCGGCTTCTGCTGGGGCGGCGCCACCGTCAACATGCTGGCGGTCAATGCGCCCGACCTCGCAGCCGGCGTCGCCTATTACGGCATGCAGCCGAAGGCCGAGGATGTGCCCAAGATCAAGGCGGCGCTGCTGCTGCACTATGCCGGGCTCGACACGCGCATCAATGCCGGCATCGACGCCTTCAAGAAGGAACTCGGCGCGGCCCATGTCGAATACACCGTCTATGTCTATGAAGGCGCCAACCATGCCTTCAACAACGACACGTCGGCGGCCCGCTACGACAAGCAGGCGGCCGATCTTGCCTGGAGCCGGACGGTCACCTTCCTCAGGGAGAAGCTGGCGTAGCGGGTCTGGTTGTCAGGCGGCCGTCGGTATCCAGACCGTCTGGAAGGCCGGCGACAGAGTGAAGCCCGCCGGCAGCACCGACTCGGGTGGCGGACGACGGACGCCTTCCTGCAGATAGCGCAGTGCCGACGTCAGCCCGTTCATCGTGTAAGGTTTGGCGATGACGCCGATCGCGCCGGCGAAATGATCGGGAATGCGTTTTGGATTGGCGGTCATGAACACCACCATCGAGCGCTTGCTCTGACGGAAACGTTCGGCCACTTCGACGCCGGTCGCGCCGTCGGCCAGATGAATGTCGACAAAGGCGATGTCGGCGTCTGTTGAATCGACCATCTCGACCGCTTCGCCAGAGGAGGTCGCCCAGCCGACGACGCTGTGGCCGGCTTCCTCGATCAGACTTTCCAGTTCCATGGCCAGCAACGCCTCGTCCTCGACGATCAGGACCTTGAGCGGTTCAATCATGACACATTCCCTTCTTGCTGCGGTACATTCGGCATTCTGATGACGACCCGGGTGCCCGGGCCGGCATCTCGCCATTCGACGTCGGCATGCAACTGGCGGCCGAGGGACTTGATCAGCCGCATGCCGAAAGAGGCATCACCATTGGTATCGGCCATGCCGACGCCGTTGTCGGTAACTTCGATATTGAGGTGGCCATCGGGCTGACTCATCTTGATGCCGATGCTGCCGGCGATCGATCCGTCCGGCTTTTCCTTGAAGGCGTGTTTCAGGGCGTTGGTGACGAGTTCGTTGACCATGAGGGCCACGGGGGTGGCTTTTTCGGCAGAGACGACGATCGGATCAAGCTCGAGCTTCGATGTTATCTCGGAACGTCCCGATGCCGTGAGCAGATCCGAAATCAAGTCGCGGGCGAAGTCGGAAACGTCGAACCTGCTGACGTCCTTCGATTGATAGAGCCTGCGATGCACGGTGCTCAAGGCCTCGATGCGTTCCAGCATCGTGGTCAGCGATTGCCTTATGCCTTCGTCCTTGATGGTCCGGCGCTGCATGATGATCAGTGAAGAAATCATCTGCAAATTGTTCTTGACGCGATGATCGACCTCATGAAGCAGTGTTGTCTGCGCCTCCAGAGCGGCTTCCAACTCCTTCGTGCGTTCCCTGACCGCCTTTTCGAAGCGTTCCTTCTCAGCGCTCATCCGATGTTCGGACAGCTTGCGGTCGGAAACGTCTAGCTGCGAAGCGAAAAAGAACTGCAGCTCGCCTTTGTCATTGGATACCGGGCTGATGTAGAGCGCGTTCCAGAACGTCGAGCCGTCCTTGCGATAGTTCAAGAGATCGATGCTGATATCGCTGCGGCTCGCGATCGCTTCGCGAACCTGTTCCACGGCCACCCTGTCAGTCTGTGGTCCCTGGAGAAAGCGGCAGTTCTTGCCCAGAACCTCCTGCCGTTCGTAGCCGGTAAGGCGCAGGAAGGCGTCATTGGCGAATACGATAGGGTTGTCCGGCCGCCGGGGATCGGTGATGATCATCGACATCCTTGTGGCGCGGATGGCCGCCGCGAACGGATCGCCCTTGCCGTGCTCGGCATGCAAGTCGTCCGTCATGTGCCATGCATCGGCCGGCTCACTGGGGCGTTTCCAATCCATCTTTTGCTCCAACCGTTTTCGAAAGGACAACGGCGTAAAGGCGGGATTGGTTCAATCCCAAGCTTTCCGGTCGCAGCTGCTCGAATCGGGGAACCAAAGCAGGATTTTTACAAGCTATTGAAATAGATTGATTAATCAATCTGCTCTGGACCCGCCGGCTTGTGGAAGGCGACGCCGGCCACGACCAGCGCGATGCCGAGGCAGTCGGCGAGGCTCGGTATCTGCCGCAGCACAACGACGCCGATCAGCGTCGCGGTGACCGGCAGCAGCGACAGCATCAGCGCGAAGCTCGCACGCGGCAGCCGCGACATGGCGAGCTGGTCGCAGATATAGGGGATGACCGACGAGCAGATGCCGACGCCGATGGCGGCGACGAGCAGCGTCGGGACCGAGAAGGCCGGCAGCGCATCGGCAATGCCGACCGGCAGCACGATAAGGAAGGCGACCGCCATCGCGGCGCCCAGGCCGGCGATGCCGCCGCCGGCGCCGGCGCGGGCAATGCGATGGCCAAGCACGATGTAGAGGACGAACAGCGCGCCGTTGAGGAAGGCCCAGAACAGGCCGACCGGGTCGCTCGACCATTTCACGTCGATCAACAGCAGGGTGCCGGTGACGGCGACGGCAAGGGCCGCGAGATTGCGCGGGCTTCTGAGGCCGACCAGCGCGACGCCGATGGTGCCGACGAATTCGATCGCCGCGACCAGCGAGATCGGCAAGCGGTCGAGCGCCAGGTAGAAGGAACAGTTCATGACGCCAAGGCAGACGCCGAAGGCCAGAAGCAGCAATCTCGTCGAGCAGTCGGCGCGGGCAAAGACCGTCCACGGCCGGGTCAGCGGCGCGAAGACAAGGGCGGCAGTGGCGATGCGCAGCCATGCCATGCCGAGCACACCGACATGCGGGAACAGCAGCACGGCGAAGGCTGGGCCGAGATAGTGGAACACGGCGCTGACGCCGAACCAGACATGCGGCGGCAACGCACTCGCCAAATTCGCAAGGGCTGGGCCGGCGAGGGCAGGGCTGGCTACGGGTGCTTGCGCTGGATCCTTCATGGGATCATTATCGCAAGGCATTTTTTCCGGTTTATATGGATGATAACCGGCCAAAACAATCAATGGCCTTTCGATCCCGAGGAGTTCTCATTGAAATGCCTTCGAAACGAAAATCCAGATCTCGATGCCGCCGACCTGAAAATCCTGCGGCTGCTGGAAAAGGATGCGCGCACCAGCACGGCTGAGCTGGCGCGTTCGGTCGGCCTGTCGGCGCCGAGCGTGGCCGAACGCATCAGGCGGCTGCAGGAGAACGGCGTGATCGAGGCCTATACGGTCAGGATCAATCCGGCAGCGCTCGGCATGAAGCTGTCGGCATGGTTGCGGATCAGGCCGGTGCCGGGGCAACTGGCTGTGGTGGCCGAGATCATCCGCGACCTGCCGGAGATCGCGCAATGCGACCGGGTGACGGGCGAGGACTGCTTCATCGCGCTGGCGCATGTCGGCTCGGTGGCCGAACTCGAGCGGGTGATCGACCGCATCATCCCGCACGCGATGACCAACACCGCGATCATCCAGTCGTCACCGGTGACGGCGCGCTCGGCGCTCGGGGCGCTGAAGCGCCAGCCCTGATGTTCAAGAGAGAGGCGATCATTCGTGAGTGAATTAGCAACAGCCACGTATCCCGATCGACACTCATTCTGACGCTGTGGTCAATCATGGTCGAGGACGATTCGGCCCCGGGTTTGGAAGCGGCGATCGACGACGGCAAGCAGCAAACAGGAGCCGAGCGACGAAGATCTGGCCGGCGCGGCAGCGTTAAAGCCGATCCCCTACGACAACTAAGTAGGTCGGCAAACCCAACTTAGGCAGAAACCTAATGTAGGTGACCCACATTATTTTGCCGGTTCGTGTAGGGAGATCATGAAGAGTGATCAAAAATAATTCGGGCGAAGTGGCCTCAAGCCAAAACTCAGACACTGGTGGTTTGTAGAAGTTCAGCCCACCGACGAAGTAGTTGTAATTTTTGGAGCCGGTGCGAATGATGTCTCGGAGTGGGGAGTGCCAGATTCGATCAATTCCGAGGCATGCAACGGAATACGAATAGGCTACTTTCGCCAACCAGCGACAAAACAGATCCATCCTAATTCCGTGCGACTCGACACTCACTGACTTCACCCCTGGGCGCGCTAGCAGCTTGCGATATTTCTCGCCATTTTCAGAGTCTTGGAAAGCGTGCAGAAGGCCGAGACTAGGCTCATTGGGCGGGGCGCGGAGAATTGCAGGATACTCGAGAATTGGCAACGTGGTAATGATGGGCGACTCTGCGGTCGCGATCGAGCGTTTGGTTTTATGGCCTCTTTCGTCCGTAAAGATGACCCATTGAGTTGGCGGTCTTTCATGCCCATGGCGATGGAGCTCATGTTGCACTCGAAGCAACAGCAGGGTTTGGCGCAAGCATACCGTTTCAATTGTCTGGGTAATTTCCCGACACCGTTCGCATGACCCGTTTGGCAGGGTAATGCGTCCGCGCATACCCGTCGGGATGACGTGTTCTGTTGAGAGTTTCTTGTGGCTACCGCAGTAGATGCACTTTTCGGGAGAGGGTCGATCTCGCAACGTCAGCGGGGGCTCATCGGGTGGATTATAGTAAGTCCATATCGGCACTTCAGGCACCTTCACAACAGATTTTCAGTCCATCGCAGCGGCCGCAAAATATCGCTGTTTTGGACTTTAGATCTTTTAACCCATCACGTTTCGTTATTCGATGCTCTTTCTAAGTGGATGGTGTTGCCAATAGCAACGCCCCAAGCTGTCGCCCTTACTTCCCATAGGCAACCCATGCAATTCACCAACGCTGTAACCGTCGTGGGAACGCGTTGGCGCGATGAGAGAGGGTGCCGGCAAGCGGATGAGGCAGCGCAAGCCGGGAGCTATTTCACAATGGCACTACGCATGCCCGCGTTTCGAGCGCGCCTGTTTCAGGATGGCGCGCCAGCGGATCATGGCGAAGGGGATCGGTTCATTGTTGTTGGCGATGTGGAAAATCTCGTTGTTGAGATTCTTCAGCGAACGCCAGAAATCATAGTCGCTGATGCGTGGGTCGGCCGCCAGCCTGTCCGCCTCGATCTTGATGTCGGTTTTCATGCACGTTCCCCGAACCGCTTCCGCCCAGCCGCCCGTTTCACAACTCGATGTGGACGGTTTTCGACCGCCGCGCTGAGTCGTTCAACGCCTCAATTCGGCTTGTTCACGTTAAAACCTCGGTAAGGTTAACGGGGGCCGGATCGCGGTTCAAGTCATCTTGCGGGCTAGTCCCGGTTGCTTAGTGAGGCGTAGTGGCTTTCGGGCAACGGTATGAATGAAAACAATAACTTAAGATGGGGTTGCGCAAAAAACTCTTCAGCCACGGCGCGGCTTGATTCCGATCGAACGGCCAGCGCGCTCCGGCATCGGCAGCGCGGCATGGGCGGCGCGCATGGCCTCGATCCTGGCCAGCACATCGGCCGGGAAGGGCGCCACTTTCGGCCCGGACATGTCGACATGCAGCGACAGCGATTCGGACGTGGCGGCGAGCCAGCCGTCGACATGGCGGATCTCCTGGTAGACCCTCAGCCGCTTGTCGTCATGGTCGAGGAGTTGGAAGGAAACGGTGACCTTGTGCTCCAAATGCAGCTCCCGCACGTAGCAGACATGCACTTCCGCCGTGTAGATGGTGAGGCGGCGGTCCTTGGCGTAGTTCGGCCCCATCCCCATCATCTCGAAGGCGTCGTCCGAGCAACGGTCGAACAGCACGTTGTAATAGGCCATGTTGAGGTGACCGTTGTAGTCGATCCAGTCCTTCTCGATGTCCATGGGCCGAGAAACGAAAGGGGCAGGGATCGGCATCTTGGATTTCCTTTTCGGGATCGCTGGACAGAGCGTGGTTGGTGAGACTACGCATCCATAAATCCATAACAAGCATGGACGCTGGTCCATTCGCGGAGGAATTCATGGCTCTGAGCGACCTCAATCCGGTCGAACGCAACGAGGAAGGGATTGCCGCCGTGCTCGGCATCCTCAAGCAGCGGCTTGGCGAGCGGTTTCAGACCGGTCAAGCCATCCGCTCCCAGCATGCGCATACCACCACCTACATTCCGACCCAGGCGCCGGACGGCGTGGCCTTTGTCGAGACGACGGCCGAGGTGCAGGAAATCGTGTCGGCCTGCGCGGCGCACCGCGTGCCGGTGATCGCCTTCGGCGTTGGTTCCTCGCTGGAGGGCCATACCAACGCGCCGGGCGGCGGCATCTCGGTCGATACCTCGCGGATGAACCGCATTGTGGCCGTCAATCCGCAGGATCTCGATTGCACCGTCGAGGCCGGCGTGACGCGCGAGGATCTCAACCGGCATCTGCGCGATACCGGCCTGTTCTTCCCGATCGATCCGGGCGCCAACGCCTCGCTCGGCGGCATGGCGGCGACGCGAGCCTCGGGCACCAATGCGGTGCGCTACGGCACGATGCGCGAAAATGTGTTGTCGCTGACGGCGGTGATGGCGGACGGACAGGTGGTGACGACGGGAAAACGCGCGAAGAAGAGCTCGGCCGGCTATGATTTGACGCGGCTTTTGATCGGCTCGGAAGGCACGCTCGGCATCATCACCTCGCTGACCCTGAAGCTGCAGGGCATTCCGCAGGCGATCTCCGGCGGCGTCTGCCCGTTTCCCAGCGTCGAGGCGGCCTGCAACGCGGTGATCGCGACGATCCAGATGGGCATTCCGGTGGCGCGCATCGAACTGGTCAATGCGCTGCAGATGCGGGCGATGAAAAGCTATTCGAAGCTCGACTATCCGGAAAGCCCGTGCCTGTTCGTCGAATTCCATGGCAGTGACGCCGGCGTTGCCGAACAGGCCGAGACCTTCGGCGCGATCGCGGAGGAGTATGGCGGCGGCCCGTTCCTGTGGACCAGCGTCGCCGAGGAGCGGACGAAGCTTTGGAAGGCCAGGCACGACGCCTATTGGTCGTCGCTGACGCTCAGGCCCGGCGCCAAGGGCCTGTCGACCGACGTCTGCGTGCCGATCTCGCGCTTTGCCGAATGCGTCACCGAAACCGAGGCCGACATTGCCGAGATGGGGCTTATCGCGCCGATCGTCGGCCATGCCGGCGACGGCAATTTCCATGTGCTGGTGCTGATGGACGTGGATGACCCGAAGGAAATCGCGCAGACGGAAGAATTCGTGGCGCGGCTGAACATGCGGGCGATCGGCATGGACGGGACCTGCACTGGCGAGCACGGCATCGGGCAAGGCAAGGTCGGTTTCCTGCGCCACGAACTTGGCCACGGCGTCGACATCATGTGCACGATCAAACAGGCGCTTGATCCGCTCAACATCATGAATCCGGGCAAGATACTGCCGGGCGCAGGGAAGTAAGGGGTATGGCCGCCCTCGAGACACTTCTGCCAATCGAGGTGCCGCCGTCGTCCACCGGTGCACCGTTGCCTCACGTCTTTGCGGATGAAGGCAAGCTGCTCATCGGCTACCTCGCTAACAGGCCGGAGCCGTCATTCGATGGCACGAATCCGCGTTCGGTTTCGCCGGCAACGGGCAACCAATCGGTCGCAATCCTGACTGCGGAACCGTATCTGGCGTTGCAGTTCGGCCCGCCGAACGACGAAGCTATCAGCGGGCATCGGCTGTATGGGCTCGGGCTGCAGCCATATTCCGCGTTCGAAGTTTTAAATTCGTCGTGGATCGCTTCCTTGGAAGAGGCAAACCGGGCTCACCCGTCCCATGTGCCGGAGCTGTTTTCAGAATACCGCCATTTCATCCTGACGTTCCACGACTCGACGCTGGAGTTCATCGCCGAGAGTTTCTCGACCAGCCTTCGCGAGGGAGCGGTCTTGGCCGCACTGATGGAGAGCGCCGGCCGTCCTGTTCCAGCGCATCGTGTCAAACCAACTGGATTTTTCACACGGCTTTTGGGACGCGGTTGATCGCGTGGACTACCCTGCACCTTGATCGCACCGCCGTTTGGTCGCAGACTCCCGCCTCGGAAGGCCGGGAAGAGGCGGGCTTCACCAACGGAGGAACGACCCCATGGCGATGTCACGCAAGGAAGAGGCGCGGGCGCTGAGCGCCGACGAACACGGTCTGGTCGAGAAATCGCACCATCCGGCGGTTCAGGATCTTGCCGACGCCGAGCTTGCCGGCCTGGTCAAACTGTTGCGGGAGCGGCGCGACAAGGCGCAGAGCGAGGCGCATCGCCGTCGCCGCGAGATCCGCGGCAAAGGTGCGCCGAAAGGTGCCGCCGCTTCAAAGGGCGATGGTGGTTCGCAGTTGAAGCTCGAAGTTCTGGCGATGGCCATGCGGCGGCTGAATGGCGAGGCCGAACGCCGCCGCCAACTGGCGACGCGGATCTCGCTGGTCGATAATGCGCGCAAGGCGCTCGCCATGAAGCAAGGTGCTGGCGCGGACGGCCCCGAGTTCAATACACGCACCGCGCACAAGGGCATGCGGGCAGTGGTGAACCAGAGGGCGCCGAACCTGGTGCGGCCGATGGAACTTGGCCGCCAGCGCAAGGCGGCTAAGGTAGCGCAGGCAAAGCGCGACGCACGCTAATCCTGCTGCGTCATGATTTTTGCCGAACACAGCAATCCCTAACCGTTGGCGCTGCCCCTCACTGTCCTGCCGGACATCTCTCCCCGTATAGCGACGGGGAGAGAGTGGCTGGCCGCGACGCCGGCGTTCTTCCTTCAACGCGGATAATTGGCGAAATCGTGGATGAATGTGTCCCTCTCCCCCGTCACTATACGGGGAGAGGATGCCGGCAGGCATGTGAGGGGCGGCGCCAACACGACGCCCTTCAAGGCTTTTCCTGCACGCCCTCGACAAGTGTTTGCAGCATGGGGCGGGTTGGGGCGAAGAATGTCGTGCCGGTATGCGGCGTGGAGACATCGAGCAGCCGGTCGTAAGCGCCCGGCGGGTCGCCGACATACATTCGCTGCAGCATCTTCTCGATCACCCAGAGATAGCGGGAATAACCGATAAAGTAGGTTCCGAACTCGTTTTTCCCGGGCCGGCCGAAGGGCATGTTGTCGCGCAGTATGTCGTATTCGTTGCCATCGGCATCCTCTATGGTGGCCAGCGACTTGTGCGATTTGCGCGGAGCGTCGTCATCGTCGATCTCGATATTGTCGATCTTGGTGCGACCGATGATCTCCTCCTGGAGCGGCGTTGGAATTCGCGCCCAGGCAGCAAGATCGTGCAAATATTTCTGCACGACGACATAGCTGCCGCCGGCGAAGTCGGCATCTTCATCGCCGACAAGTGCTGAGGCAGGCAGATCGAGGCCGGTCGGGTTGGCCGTGCCATCGACGAAGCCGAGCAGGTCACGCGCATCGAAATAGCGAAAGCCGGAGACCTCGTCGACGACAGTTACGCTCTCGCCAAGACTGCCGAGCAGAATCCGCTCGAACTCAAAGCACATGTCGGGGCGTTCGGACCGGATGTGGAAGAGAAGGTCGCCGGGTGTCGACGGCGCCGAGTGAACCGCGCCCTTGATCGCCGCGAACGGTCTCAACTCCAGCGGCCGCCGGTCTGGACAGAGACGATCCCAGAGGTCGCGGCCGATCCCGGCAATGCATGACAGCCGGCCGGAAAGGTCGCGGAAGCCGACGCTCTTGACGAGATCGTCGAGCCCGCCGAGCACCGAGGCGACCTTGGCGAGAGCGGCCGGCTCACTGGCGACGGTGACGACCAGGAACACCGCCGAAAGCGACAGCGGAGCGTCGACGCTCTGCGCATCGATCGGCACACGGTCCCAATTTTTCCCCGACATGCGAAAGTCTCCGCTTTTTCCAGGTTTTGTTTCAGACGGTCACGAACCGGAGACATCGCGAGAAGAGAACGAGTCCGCTCAAGACAGGATATCGCGACCGCCCGGGATCAGGCAACAGCGGATGGCGTCATCGCCTTGCCGACGACACGATCGAATTGCCTCTTTATCGACACGCTGATGCGGGTAGAGTGCGGCTGACTTTCAATCGATGCTTGGGGATTGATGCTCGCACGCCTGTTCGTGATCTTCGGTGGCCTTTTCGTGCTGGTGCTGTGCGCGGCGCTGGTGGTGCCGTATTTCATCGACTGGACGGGCTACCGCGCCGACTTCGAGCGTGAGGCGAGCGCCATTCTGGGCCGCAAGGTAACCGTGCAGGGCGATGCCACGGCGAGGCTGCTGCCGTTTCCCTCGGTGACCTTTTCGAACGTAACCGTCGCCGGCGGCGCCGGCGGCCAGCCGGCGATGACCGTCGAGACCTTTTCGATGGACGCCGAACTTGCGCCCTTCCTGCGCGGCGAGGTGCTGATCTTCGACATGCGGCTGGTCAGGCCGAAGGCGACGATCGACATTGCCCAGAACGGAACCGTCGATTGGGCGATGCGGCCATCCTCGCCCTTCGATCCCAGCCAGATCTCGATCGAGAAGCTGACGATAACCGAGGGGCAGATCGCGCTCAGCCATGCCGCCGGCGGGCGCAGCCATCTCATTTCCGAGATCAACTCGACGATCTCGGCCAAGTCGCTGGCCGGGCCATGGCGATTGGACGGGTCAATGCGGCTCGACGGTTTGCGCACCAATGTCGCCGCCTCCACCGGCAAGGCCGGCGCGAATGGAGAGATGCGGCTCCGGCTCAGGGCCAATCCGAATGCCTATCCACTGGTCATCGAAACCGACGGCAATGCGGGCATCGTCGAGGGCGCCGCAGTCTATTCGGGCCAGTTCAAGATCTCAGGCGCCGACAAGAATGGTGCCGACAAGAATGGCGCCGATCAGAATTCAGCCGAGTTGCGCGGAACCGACGGCGAAACGGTAAAGGTCAGCGCGGGGGAACCCGATCCGGGATTCAGGCTGAACGGCAATTTCTCGCTCGACCACCAGAAGCTCGGCGTCGACGAATTCCGCTTCGAGACCGGGCCGCTCGACAATCCCTATACCGCCGACGGCAAGGCTTCGGTCGATCTCGGCCTGAAGCCGAGTTTTGCGATCGAGGCCAACGGCGCGCAGGTGCAGTTCGATGAGGCCGTGGGCGCTGGGGGTGGCGCCGGCCTGACGTTGGATCAGCGCATTGCCGGGCTGGAGCAGGCGCTGCTCGGCTTGCCGAAACCGACCATACCGGGCACCGTCGAGGTCAAGTTGCCGGCTGTGGTCGCCGGCGATACGACGGTTCGCGACGTGCGCCTTTCCGCCGAGCCGACCGATGGCGGCTGGTCGGTGAAGTCGCTGGCCGCGACGCTGCCCGGCCGCGCCAGGCTGGAAGCAAACGGCATGCTCAGCGTCGAGAACCATTTCGGCTTCACCGGTTCGCTGCTTCTGGCGGTGGCGCAACCGTCAGGCTTCGCCGCCTGGCTGTCGAAGGATGTCGACGAGGCGGTCCGCCGGCTGCCGGCCGCCGGTTTCAAGGCGAATGTCGACCTGACCGAAAAGCGCCAGGCTTTCAGCGACCTCGAACTCGTCCTCGGCAAGGCGAAATTTTCCGGCCGTATCGATTCCAGCCAGCCCGACGACGCCAAGCCGTCGGTGCTGATGCGGCTCGAAGGCGGCGAACTCGATGTCGACGGCCTTGCCGCCTTCGCCTCGATCTTCATCAGCGACAAGGGCGCCAACCGGTTTTCCGACCGCGATCTCGATTTTCAGATCAAGGCGGGGCCGGTCAGCGCCGGCGGGCTGACCGCCGATACGGTCGATACCGCCTTGAGGCTGCGCGACGGGCTGCTCGAAATCGACCGGCTTTCAGTCGGTGGGCTTGCCGGCGCCTCGATCAGTGCCACTGGCCGGGTCAAGGATTTCCCGCAGAGCCCGACCGGCAAGCTTGACGCGTCGGTGGTTGCCGTCGACCTCAAGCCGCTGATCGACGTGGCGGCGCAGCACTATCCGGACAATGCCATACTGGCAGGGCTGAAGACCCGCGCAGCGGCCTATCCCGAGCTGTTCCAGGATGCGCGCATCGATCTGGTATCGAGTGCCGCCGACAATGGCGACGGCACCACAGGGCTGGCGGTGAGCGCGCAAGGAAAGGCCGGCGGCTCGGCCTTCTCGGCATCGCTGTCCGGCAAGGGCGCGGCCGACCGGCTGCTCGAGGCGCCGCTGACGCTGACCTTCAATGCCAGGAATCCCGACGCGACAGCGCTTCTGGCGTTTTACGGCCTGCCTGCACTGCCGCTCGGCATGCTCGGCGAGGCGACAACCGATGTCTCGGCGAAGGGCACTTTTGGCGGCGGCATGGCGACGAGTTTCAGCCTCGCCGGCAACGACTTCAAGGCCGGTTTCGACGGGACGGTGGCCGAGACGCCGCAAGGCCCCACCGCCAAGGGCAAAGTCAGCCTCGAGGCCACCGACATCGAGCCATGGCTGATGACGACCGGCGTCGGCATGCCGGGCATGGGGGCAGGCATGTCGACCTCGCTTGCGGCCGATGCCGATTACGGCAACGGGCTCCTGGTGCTGAGCGGCCTCAGCGGCGCCATCAACGAGGCGGCGGTTTCCGGCGACGTCAATGTCGATACCAAGGATGGATTGCCGCATCTTGCCGGCGCTTTGGCGCTCGACGAACTGGATCTCGATCCGATGGCGGTGATGCTGTTCGGCGACCAGTCTTTCCTCGACACGAACGGAATCTGGCCGACCGCCCCGTTCAGCCAGAAATCCAGCCTGCCGTTCACCGCGGACCTCGACCTGACCACGGCGGCGCTGGCTGCCGGCCCGCTGGCTACGGCCTATGACGCGAAGCTGTCGCTGAAGCTCGACCAGGAAGGCATCCGTGTGTCGGACCTCAAGGCAAAGCTCTTCGGCGGCACGCTTACCGGGCTGTTCGAGCTGAAGAACAATGAAGGCACCGGGCTGTTTTCCGGCCAGATGAAACTTGCCGGCACCGATCTGTCCACCGTATTGCCGGAGGCCGGCATCAGCGGCAACGGCGATTTCTCGACGGCGCTTTCGACCAGCGGCAAATCGGTCGATGCAATGATTGCGGCGCTGTCCGGATCGGGCACCGCGGCGCTGAAGGGCTTGACCATTGCCGGCGTCAATCCGGGTGCTTTTGGCGCCTTCATCGCCAAGGCCGATGCGATCGGGCGCGACATCGACGCGGCCAAGACCGCCGACTTCGCGCCGCAGATTGCCGCGGACGGCAGTTTTCCGGCTGGGGATACGGACATCGCCTTCACCGTGGCCGGCGGCACGCTGAGGGCGCCGCCGGTCAATTTCGACAATCCGGCGGCGACCTTGTCCGCCGACATCACCGCGGACCTGAACACCAGCACGGTCGCCGCCAACGGCTCGATCACCTATCGGCCGGGCGACGAGGCGCTGGTCGGTTCCGAACCGACCCTGAATTTCATCGTCGACGGACCATTCAGCTCTCCAAAACGGCAATTCGACAGCGAGCCGCTGGCGCAGTTCCTGACCCAGCGCGCGCTGGAAAAAGAGCAGCAGCGGGTCGAGGCGATGCAGGCGGCACTGCTTGAGAAACAGCGGCTGCGGCGCGAGGTGCGTTATTACGCGGCCCTGCAGACCGAGCGCGAGAGGGCAGCCGAGGAATTGCGCAAGCAGGAAGAAGCAGCGCGGCTGCAAGCCGAGGCTGATGCCAGGGCGAAGGCCGAAGCCGAGGCGCAGGCCCAGGCCGAAGCGGAAGCCAAGGCCAGGGCGGACGCCGAGGCGAAGGCCAAGGCCGAGCAACAGGCCGCCGAGGAGGCGGAAGCGAAGGCCAAGGCGGACGCCGAAGCCAAAGCCAAGACAGACGCCGAAGCCAAGGCAAAGGCAGAAGAGGAAGCGCAGGCGAAGGCCAAGAAAGAGGCCGAAACCAAGGCCGAGGCCGAGCGAAGGGCCGCCGAGGCAGCCAGGAAGGCACAAGTCGAAGAGGAAGAGCGCCAGAAAGCGGAGGAGGCGATGCGGATCGCCTCCGAGGAAAAAGCCAAGCTCGACGCCGAGCGCAAAGCCGCGGCAGAGGCGCCGGAGGTGGAGCGCGCACCGCAACCGCCAGCCAACGACAACCCGCCGCCGGCCGACGCCACGCCGAAACCGCAGCTTAAGCCGTCTTCGATCGAAAATTTGCTGAAGTCGTTGGGAGGTGGATAGCCGGGGTCTACGAAGAACCCTTCATGCCCCGCTTGGCCCAGTCCAGGACGTGGAGCCTGAGCGCCGACGACAGGTTGGCGTCGCGGGGGCGGGTTTCATCGATTTCGGCGACCAGCGCGGCAAGCGTCAGTTTTCGTTCAGCGGCAATGGCGACGAGATCGTCATAGAAGGGCTTTTCGAGGGAATAGCTGGTGCGATGGCCGCGAATGGTCACCGAGCGTTTTTCGACCGGGCTCATTTCACTTCATTTCAGGCATCGGATTCATCCGAAAATCGCCGCGCATTTTTCGGTCCGATGTTCTGGTCGCCCGGTTCGCCTGGCTTTTCGCGGCGATGGCCTGAAACGACCTTCTCGCTCTTGTCGGCGGCTAGCCGGTCACGCTCCCGCTCGGTCCTGGAGCGGCCATGCAGCGCCCGGTTCTGTTCGGCCAGGCGCTCCTTTTCGGCGCGCGCCTTCTGTTTGCGGGCATGGCGGAGATTGACGATGTCGGCCATCTCGCGCCGCCCGTTGGGTTATTTCTTGCGGAAGGCGTCGAGGGACACCACGTCGGCGCCCTTGGCCGCGGCGTCGGCCGCGGCAGGCTTCTTTTCGGCCTCGGTGGCCTTCTTCTTGGTTTCCGGCTTCTTCTCGGCGACGATGGCCAGAGGCTCGGAAGGCTGGGTGGCTTCGTCCTCCGAAGTTTCCGTCTTCACGTCGAATTCAAGCTCGAAATTGACGGACGGGTCATAAAAGCCGCGTACGGCCGAGAACGGGATTTCCAGCTTTTCCGGCACGTCGGAGAAGGACAGCCCGACCTCGAAGCCGGTGTCGGTGACCTTCAGGTCCCAATACTGGAACTGGATGACGATGGTCATCTGTTCGGGATAGCGCTCGCGCAGCCGCGAAGACACGCGCACGCCCGGCGCGCCGGTCAGGAAGGTGATGAAGAAATGATGGTTGCCGGGGAGGCCGGTACGCGCGACCTCGGCCAGGACTTTGCGCATGACGCCGCGCAATGCCTCCTGGGCCAGAATGTCGTAGCGGATGTGGTCGTCGGCCATATGCCAGTCAGGTTCCGTTGAATCGTCCGCATAGCTGTAATCAAGCTTGAGGGCGGCGTAAACCGGATATAGAGGCCGAGCGTGCAGATGCGAGGCAACGATGCCCGAGATTTGATCGCTTTATTTCATGCATGCCGTGGTTTCAAACCGCTGCGCGCTTTGGGCGACCTGCATCAGGCGCTGGCAAGCGCGCCCTGTTTGCTCGCGTCGGCCGCAGGCTGTCGCTTGCCGAAGGCGCGCAGGAAGGTGCGCACGCCATGCGTCGCGGATTGCAGCACCTCGTCTTCGTCGGGCGTGCCGCCGAGCATGAAGGTGGTCTGCAATTCGGCATTGGCAAGCGCCATGAACTGGCGCGCCGCGACATCGGGATCGTCGATGTCGAGAAAACCGGCATGGGCGAGGCGGGCAAAGCGGGCGGCGATCGCCGGCCACGTCCTGCCCGGTCCCTGTTCGCGCCATTCGGCGAAGAGTTCGGGATAGCGCTCGCCCTCGGTCTGGATCAGCTTGCGCAGGAATTTTCCGTCGCGGTTGCAGATGCAGTTCTGGTTCATGCGCACGGCGAAGGCGATCAGGTCGGCCTCGAGATCCCTGGGCTGGTCGGGAAAGGTCGAAATGGTGGCGAAGATGCCGGCATTGCAGCGCTCTGTGAGATCGCGGACGATGGCGACGAAGAGTTTCTCCTTGTCGCCATGGTGATTATAGATCGTCTGGCGCGACACGCCGGCTTCGGCGGCGATCATGTCGATATTGGCGCCGGCGAAGCTCTCGCGGCAGAACACCTCACTGGCAGCATCCATGATGGAGACACGCTTGGCCTCATGGCCGCGTGACGGGATAATGTCAGGAGAAACGCCGAGCTTCATGGAAATCTATATAGAGGTGATTGACGAATTGGACAAGAGTGTCTAAATTTGTGGACATGACATAGAGAGATTTCGCTCGGCAGGGACGAAGAATTCGGTCCTGCAGGGTAGGAATTTGACGGGATGGAACGTCCTGGGGTTAGACGCCGGTCCGCGGCGGCAACCAGATTGAAAGATGCCTACACCATGAGTCCTAAATTCCTCCGCATTGCGGTCGTGCTCGGCCTGTTGTCCGCCATCGGCCCTTTCGCCATCGACATGTATCTCCCGGCATTGCCTTCGATCGGCGAGGATCTCAACGCCAGCACGGCCGCCGTGCAGATGAGCCTGCTGATCTTTTTCCTGTCCATGGGTTTCGGCCAGATCCTCGTCGGGCCGATCTCCGACATGGTCGGCCGCAAGCTGCCGCTCTATGGTGGCCTGGCGCTGTTCATGGTCGGCGGCGTCGGCTCGGCGATGGCGCCGACCATCGAATGGCTGATCGCCTTCCGTTTCCTGCAAGGGCTCGGCGCCAGCGCCGGCATGGCGGTGCCGCGCGCCATCGTGCGTGACCTGCACACCGGCACCGAGGCGGCCAAGCTGATGTCGCTGCTGATGCTGGTGTTTTCCGTGTCGCCGATCCTGGCGCCGCTGACCGGCAGCGTCATCATCGAGAATTTCGGCTGGCGCGCCGTATTCTGGACGGTGACGGGCGCGGCGGTGCTCGCCACCATCCTGCTCGCCACCTCGCTGAAGGAAACGCGGCCGGTCGAAGAGCGCGCCGGCTCCTCCTTCGGCACCGCCCTTTCAGGCTACCGCTTCCTGATGGGCGATCGCAACTTCCTTGGCCTGACGGCCATTGCCGGCTTCGGCATTGCGAGCTTCTTCGTCTATCTGTCGAGCTCGTCCTTCATCCTGATCGATCATTACGGGCTGTCGCCTTCGGTCTACAGCGTGTTCTTCTCGATCAACGCGGTTGCCTTCATCGGCATGTCGCAGCTGACCGGCCTGCTGTCGGAGCGCTTCGGGCTGCGGCGCGTGGTGCGCATCGCGGTGGTCGGCTACGCGACGACGATGGTGGTGCTGTTCGCGATCATGGCCTCCGGTGTCGACCGGCTCGACGTGATGGCGGCGCTGCTGTTCATCGGCTACGGTTTTCTCGGCCTGGTCATCCCGACGACATCGGTGCTGGCCATGGAAGAGCATGGCGAAATCGCCGGCACCGCCTCGGCGCTGATGGGCACGCTGCATTTCGCCATCGGCGCGGTCGCCATGGGTGTCGCCGGCGTGTTCTTCGACGGAACACCGCTGCCGATGGTCGCCGGCATCACGCTTTGCGCGGTGATCTCCTTCACTCTGGCCAAGGTGACGCTCGGCCGCGGACGCGAGACAGTCGAAGCGCCGGCCGAGTAACCATCGACAGATCTCAGGAAAAGGCCGGGCCAGTCCCGGCCTTTTCATGCCTGCGAACCGGTCCGCCGTGTTGCGAGGACATGGCTTGCGGCCGCGATGGCGAGTGCCGCGACAATCAGGCTTGCCGCCACGGCGAAGGTGACCCGCATGCCTGATGCAACGGCTTCGGGAGGTGCCGATGCGATGTCGGCCGTCGCCGATGCGAGCGCGAACACCGCGCCCATGACGGATGCGCCGGTGATGAGGCCGAGATTGCGCGACAGGCTGAGCATGCCGGAAACGACGCCGCGCCGGTCCGGCCCGACATCCATCATGACGGCGGTGTTGTTGGCCGCCTGGAACATCTGATAGCCGGGGGTCAGGACGATGATGGCGGCAATGTAGCCCGCAATGCCGAGAGATGCCGGAATCACGGACAGGGCGAACGAACCAGCCGCCATCAGGAGAAGTCCGGCGGCGACCATCGCCGGCGCGCCCAGACGGTCGACGATACGGCCAGCCACGACACCGCTCAGCGCGGAGACGACCGGGCCAATCGACATGGTCAGCCCAACGAGAGCCTCGTTGAGCCCGAGCGCGCGGGAAAGGTAGAACGGCACGACGACCAGCGTTGCCATCATCACCGTCGAGACCAGCGCATTCATGGCGAGGCTCGCACTCAGCACCGGATCGCGGAACATCGCCAGTCGGACGAGCGGTGATGCCGTCCTTGCCTGGGCGAACACGAAGAGGCCGACCCCGAACAGCGCAGCCAGCAACAGCGCCAGGTTGAGCGGACCGAAACTGCCGCGCCCGACCGTCATGGCGAGCGCGTAGGCGGCGAGCGTCAGGGCAAGCAGCAATGTGCCGATGGCGTCGAAGCCGGCCCGATCGGCCTTCGGCTCGACGCGACCGACCGGCAAATGGCGATGCGCGAGGTAGAAAGTCAGCATGCCCAGCGGCACCGCGACGAGAAAGATTGCCCGCCAGCCGAAGCCGGCGATCAACACGCCGCCGAGCGATGGACCGAGAGCGGTGCCGACCGCGGACATCGTTCCAAGCAGACCCATGGCGCTGCCGGTTCTTGCCTTCGGAACGGTGTCGCCGACAAAGGCGATGGTGAGGGCCATCATGATGGCCGCCCCAAGGCCCTGTACGGCCCGGGCCGCAACCAGCCACCAGAGCGTGGGTGCGACGCCGCACAGGCCGGAGGCCGCGGTGAACAGGAAGATACCGGCCAGCAGCAACCGGCGGCGGCCCGCGATGTGGCCGAGCCGCCCGACGCAGGCGAACAGTGTGGTGATCGCCAGGAGGTAAGCCAGCACGACCCACTGGACGTCCTGGAAGGAGGCATTGAACGCCAGCGCCAAATTCGGCAATCCGACATTGGCGATGCTGGTGCCGAGCGAGGACAACAGCATCGACAGCGACAGGCCGGCGAGCACCCAGGGGATGGAGGATGCTCGAACCGCATTGGCGGCTGCCGCCGCATTCTGTCCCGCGATGATTGGCTGTCCTGTAATGTTTGGGTGTCCGGCAACGATTGGCTTCAACGTGAGCTCCGTCTTCCGATGGCTCCCGAACGGAGCTGTCAGAGACGTAGTCTCTTGCGTGATATGGCGGAACACGCACTATTTGCATTCTATTCGTGCATTTGACGCCACTTTACGACCGAGCCGTGCTATATCGGGTGCATGTCGACACCCGATCTCAACCTGCTCGTCACCCTTGATGTGCTGCTTGTGGAAGGCAGCGTCGCGCGTGCGGCGCGGCGGTTGCGGCTCAGCCCCTCGGCAATGAGCCGGGCGCTGGCGCGGTTGCGCGAGACGACGGGCGATCCGCTGCTGGTCCGGGCCGGACGCGGTCTCGTTCCCACACCTCGGGCGCTCGAACTGCGCGAACGCGTCGGTCAGCTCGTCGAGGATGCGAAAGCGGCCCTGGGTCCGGCGGAGAAGCCCGATCTCAAGCAATTGACCCGAACGTTCACGCTGCGGACCCGCGAAGGCTTTGCGGAAAACTTCGGGCTGGACCTGATGGCTCGCCTCAGGGAGGAAGCGCCCGGCGTGCGGCTGCGCTTTGTGCTGAAGTCGGACAAGGACAGCGCGCCGCTGCGTGAGGGGAGCATCGATCTGGAGACGGGCGTCGTGGGAGGCGCCACGGGTCCGGAGCTGCGCACGCAGGCATTGTTCAGGGATCGTTTCGTCGGTGTCGTGCGAATGGGGCATGCGTTGAGCCAAGGCGAAATCACACCCGCTCGTTATGCTGATAGCAAGCACATCGGCGTCTCGCGGCGAGGGCTCGACAGGGGACCGGTCGATGATGCCCTGGAACCGTTCGGATTGAAGCGGGACATCGTCATGGTCGTCGGCGGCTTCTCGACCGCGCTGGCCCTGGCCCGGGCGTCGGATCTGATTGCCACCGTTCCCGAGCGATACACCGGCAATCTGCGCGCCGGAATGCATAATTTTGCCGTTCCGGTCGCTATACCTGAGGTCACGATTTCATTGCTCTGGCACCCGCGGCTCGACGCCGATCCGGTGCATCGCTGGCTGCGGGGGTGCGTGCGGGAGGTTTGCGACGCGGCTGGCTGAGGTTTTTGCACTGCCGCTTGGACCGGCCCGCTTGAATGAGCGGTTGAATCTCGTATACGAGTATACTGATATCCATCCGAGGCGCCGCTGTCGGCTTTTTTAGCACCAGCCCATTTGGGAGACATTGATGGCCGCGAACAGACTGCGCATTGCCGTGCTCTTTGGCGGGCGCTCCGCCGAGCATGAGGTTTCCGTGCTTTCGGCAACCAATGTCATGCGCGCGCTGGAGCCCGCCAGATATGATGTGGTGCCGGTCTTCGTCACCCGCGAGGGGCAATGGCTGCTGAGCAGCTTCGAGGGTGGAGTGCTGGCAAAGCCGCCGGCGGAAACGGAGGTGTGCCTCGTACCGGGCGGGCACGGCCGCATCCTGGCGATCCCGGCCAGTGGCGCGCCGCACGAACTGGCGAAGATCGATATCGTCTTTCCCGTTTTGCACGGCCTGCACGGCGAGGACGGTTCGGTGCAAGGGCTGGCGGAAGTGGCGCGGGTGCCGTTTGCGGGTTGCGGAATCCTCGGTTCGGCCACGGCCCTCGACAAGGAGATAGCCAAGCGCCTGCTGAAAGAGGCGGGATTGCCGACGGCCCGGTCCGTTACCATTTCGCCGGGCAATATCCCGACCTTTGCCGACCTGCGGCGCGACCTGGGGCTGCCGCTGTTCATCAAGCCCGCCCGGCAGGGCTCGTCCGTCGGCGTCAGCAAGGTCGCGACCGAGCGGGATTATGAGGCTGCGCTCGCCGAGGGCCTCAAACACGACAGCAAGCTGTTGGCCGAGGAATTCATCAGCGGCCGCGAGATTGAATGCAGCGTGCTGGAGGACACCAATGGCGGGTTGTTCGTGTCCCGTCCCGGCGAGATCGTTCCGGCCGAAAGCCACGGCTTCTACAGCTATGATGCCAAGTACATCGACGAGAATGGCGCCGCACTGAAGGTTCCGGCTGAGCTGCCGCCTGAGATCGAAGGCAAGATCCGCGAGATTGCCGCCAAGGCCTTTCGCGCCGTCGGCTGCGACGGCATGGCCCGAGTCGATTTCTTCCTGACGGCGGACATGCGATACCTCGTGAACGAGCTCAACACCATTCCCGGCTTCACCGATATCAGCATGTATGCCAAGGCGATGGCGGCGAGCGGGGTCAGCTATGCGGAGGTCATCGACGGGCTCGTGGCGCACGGGCTGGCGCGCGCCCGGCCGTTTTAACCGGATTTAGAATCCCGTCTCGGCCAGCACGAAGCGCAGCCGTGCTTCGACCGGCGCCAAGGGTAGCGGCACCAGTTCATAACCCAATTCGATATAGACCTCTGCCAGCGCATGATAGGTGCGCTCAGCCTCGTCGAGGGTCTGCTTGCGTTCGCTGTCCTGTCCGAAGATCTCCGGCCAGGGCGGGGTGATGAAGACGCGGCCGGCGTAGCGGAAGCGTTCGGCGGCATTCCTGACATGGTCTGGCGCCGGCAGGCCGGCCAGCCTGAGATAGCCAAGCGTGTCCGGCACGCCGCGGTCGAAGAAGACCGGCCCCTTCTGCTCCAGGGCAGCTTGGTAGGAGCGCAACTCCCATGACAGCATCAGTTCGGCGAACAGCGCCGGATCGTTCCAGGGCAGGGCGGGTCCGCCAATCGCCATCTGGTCGCGGATGATGCCGCGCCCGGCCTCGGGCAAGGTGGCAAAACCCGCTTTTCGCAGGGCTTCGATCAACGTGGTCTTGCCGGAACCGGGCCCGCCGGTCAGCACGAAGAATCGATCGGAATCGTTCTGCATTCTTTTGGCCATCTATTGGGACGTAGCGGCCGTGCTGCTGGCTGACGGCTTCGCGATGGCCAGCGGGCGCAACGCAGGGAATCGACCGGCAAGCCTGCCGCCGCTACAAAATAGAAAAAGGGGAGAAGTGGAGGTTTCTGTTGCCAGGTACCTCCGAACCCCGCCTAGAAGTGCGAACCCCTAGGACTTGATTTGAAGCGTTCGCACTGCATTAAGCAGCGAGACGAGCTTCCGCATAGTTGTCGTTGGCAACTATAAGTTTAGCCCGATGACGGTGGTACAATGCCGGGCAAAAGTACGATCTTTACACCTTCGTCGATCCTATTTCGCCCCCAGCAGAAGCCGCTCCTCGTCAGAGCGGTTTTTGGTGGAGGCGCCGGGTACCGCCCCCGGGTCCGAACGGCTTATTTCATCGCCTGTTTATCGCCATAGTCGGTCAAGCCGACAAAACGAATATAGGGGGCCGTCGCAAGAAATGAAAGGCCGGAAAGCCGTTTCATATCTGTGTCGAAGCGGATCATGGAGGGTTGACTTGCACGCGCACTCAACCGAAGCTTTGTCGCGGTGAGGAGTAATCGACCTAGCGCAGAGTTCGCGGCAGCGCGCCACAGCCCTCATCGACTGGATCCCGTGGCGCCGACGAGGGGAATTTTGATGTCCGATTATCTTGCAGACGTGAAGAAATACGACGCTGCGGCTAATGCCGATGCGGTCGCCAAGATCGTGAAGCATCTGGGCATCGCGCTCAGGAACCGCGATTCCTCGTTGGTCTCCTGCACGGATCCCAAGGAACTCGAGCGCGTCCGGAACAACTGGGCTGCCAAAAAGCTCGGCGTCACCGACGCCGGCAAGGCGGATGCAGCCATCGAAAAGACCTGCAAGGCAATGGCGGCCGACAACACCAAGAGCCGCGTGACCTTTTATTACCTCGTCGCCAAGGATCTGGGCAAGCTCGGCGCGCTCTGAGGTCGCATCTCAATTTGCGAATGCCAACCGAACGTCGGCGCTGCCCCTCACCTGCCTGCCGGCATCCTCTCCCCGTATAGAGACGGGGAGAGGGAAGCTGTCGCCGTTGGTTTCGCCAATCACCAACGTTGCAGGGAGAGCACCGCCGTTGCGGTCAGCACTTTCTCCCCGTCTCTATACGGGGAGAAATGCCCGGCAGGGCAATGAGGGGCGGCGCAAACGTCTGATGCTGGGGAAAGCGAAACTTGTGCCGTTCTGGTGTGTTCGGCCGGCAGTTTGGCAGCTATAATAGCTGGATAACCGAATCGAGCCGAAGCCAATGCGCCAATATCTCGACCTCTTGAATCATGTGCTGGAAAACGGCGCCGACCGCGGCGACCGCACCGGCACCGGGACACGCTCGGTGTTCGGCTACCAGATGCGCTTCGACCTGGCGCGCGGCTTTCCGGTCACCACCACCAAGAAGCTGCATCTGAAGTCGATCATATACGAGCTTTTGTGGTTCCTGGCCGGCGACACCAACATCAAGTATCTCAAAGACCACGGCGTCTCCATCTGGGACGAATGGGCCGACGAGAATGGCGATCTCGGCCCGGTCTATGGCAAGCAATGGCGCTCCTGGCCAGACGGCCATGGCGGCGCCATCGACCAGATTGCAGGCCTTCTCAAGGAGATACGCAAGAATCCTAATTCCCGCCGGCTGATCGTCTCTGCATGGAACCCGGCCGAGGTGGAGGCCATGGCGCTGCCGCCCTGCCACTGCCTGTTCCAATTCTATGTCTCGGAAGGCCGGCTCTCCTGCCAGCTCTACCAGCGTTCCGGCGACATTTTTCTCGGTATTCCCTTCAACATCGCCTCCTATGCCTTGCTGACGCTGATGGTGGCGCAGGTGACCGGGCTGAAGCCCGGCGATTTCGTTCACACGCTGGGCGACGCGCATCTTTACTCGAACCATTTCGAGCAGGCGCGCGAACAGTTGCGGCGCACGCCCAGGGCGTTGCCGACGATGTGGATCAACCCGGATGTGAAGGATCTCTTTGCCTTCCGTTTCGAGGATTTCCGGCTCGAGAACTACTTCGCCGACGCGACGATCAAGGCGCCGATCGCCGTGTGACGCTGGAGAGGGCTGCACTCCAAGCCATTGCCAACGCCAAATTGCGTGACGCCGCCCGCTGTTTCAGAGATCATCTTTTCGGTAACGCAGCATAGCTGCACCCGGGGAGGAAATCATGGAGGCCAGCGTAAGGAAGCTCTTCGAGCGATATGAAAGTTCTTTCAAAAAGGCCCTCGGCGGCGACATGGACATGGATGAGGTCGCGTCGCTATATGCTTCGGACTTCATAGCGGCCTCGCCTGCCGGGGTGATGACTGGAAAGAACGACGATCAACTCAAGCAAGTCATGGCGCAAGGTTATGCGCACTATCGGGCGATAGGGACGAAGGAGATGCGGATACGCAATGTCCGTATCTCCCCCATAGATGAACATCATTGCGTCGCCCATGTTGCCTGGACGGCAACCTATGTCCGCAAGGATCGTTCGGATGTGGTAATAGATTTCGATGTGCACTACTTCGTCCAGGAGTTGGACGGGGAGCCGAGAGTTTTCGGCTGGGTGTCAGGCGATGAGCAAGCGCTTTTGAGGAAGTACGGCATTACCTGAGGTCCGCTCGTCCTAAGCGGTGCCGACCATCACCTCCGATGCCTTGACTACGGCATAGGCCTGCTTGCCCTTTTGGGCTTGAGATCGGCAGCCGTCTCGTTACAGCGCCACGCATCCTTTCGGACGCGCAAAGGACGCAGCAAATTCATGCCGTCTTCTTCGACCTGGTCTCGCTGTATCCAATCCAATTCATCGCAGGTCGCGACGGCACCAAGATACAATGGCTGCGCTGAGCCAAAAGCCTTCCCTTGTTATGTTCATCCAGATATATCGGTTGGCAGGCTTCGAGCCGAGCGGATTTCACAGGGAGAGTTTTTCATGGTGGTGCGCAAAGGTCCTGGATTGAGGGCGATTGCGATCGGTGGTTTTGCTGCGGCACTCATGGCTGCAACGCCGGCGGCGCATGCCGAGGACAAGGTGGTGGTGTTTGCCGCGGCCAGCCTCAAGGATGGGCTCGATGCCGTCAATAAGGCCTGCGAGGCCGATGTCGGCGAAGCGGCGACCATTTCCTACGCGGCGAGCTCGGCGCTCGCCAAGCAGATCGAGGGCGGCGCGCCGACCGATGTCTTCATCTCGGCCGATCTCGACTGGATGAAATATCTCTCCGACCAGAAGCTGACCAAGCCGGACACCGAGGTGAAGCTGCTCGGCAATGAGATCGTGCTGGTGGCGCCGAAGGATTCCACTGTCGAAGCCAAGATCGAGAAGGGTTTTGATCTGGCCAGGATCATCGGCGACGGCAAGCTCGCCATGGGCGATTTCAAGGCGGTGCCGGCCGGCAAATACGGCAAGGCCGCACTTGAATCGCTCGGCGTTTGGTCCTCGGTCGAGAGCAAGGTGGCGCAGGCCGAGAATGTGCGCGCGGCGTTAAAGCTGGTCTCGACCGGCGAAGCGTCTCTCGGCATCGTCTACGCCACCGACGCGCGTGCCGAAAAGGGCGTCCAGGTGATCGGCACCTTCCCGGAGGATTCGCACCCGCCCATCATCTACCCCGTTGCCCAGACCGCCGACTCGAAGGACAAGGATACACCGGCTTTCCTGAAATGCCTGCAGTCCGCCAAAGCTGGCGCGCTTTTCAAGGAGCAGGGTTTCACCATTCTGACGCCGAGCAACTGAGGCACGAAACCGAAGCATGAACTGGCTGCTGGACCTCACTGCCGACGAATGGAATGCGGTCCGGCTGTCGATCAAGGTGGCGACCGTGGCGATGCTTTTCAGCCTGCCACCGGGCGTATTGATCGCGCTCGTTCTTGCCCGCGGAAAATTCTGGGGCAAGACGCTGCTCAACGGGCTGGTGCATCTGCCGCTGATCCTGCCGCCGGTGGTGACCGGCTATTTGCTGCTTCTGACGTTCGGCAGGCGCGGGCCGGCCGGAGCGTTCCTCGCCGAGCATTTCGGCATCGTCTTTTCGTTTCGCTGGACGGGCGCGGCTCTGGCTTGCGGTATCATGGGTTTTCCCTTGATGGTGCGAGCGATCCGGCTGTCGATCGAGGCTGTCGACCGCAGAATCGAAGCGGCGGCCGGGACGCTTGGCGCCAATCCGCTGCTCGTGTTCGCCACCATCACGCTGCCGCTGATCCTGCCGGGATTGATCGCCGGCGCGATCCTGTCCTTCGCCAAGGCGATGGGCGAGTTCGGCGCGACGATCACCTTCGTCTCCAACATCCCAAACGAAACGCAGACGCTGCCGTCGGCGATCTACACTTTTACCCAGGTACCTGGCGGCGATGAAGGCGCGCTCAGGCTGACGCTGATCTCGATCGTCATTTCGATGGCGGCCCTTGTCGCCTCGGAAGTGCTGGCGCGGCGCGTCAGCCGGCGGATGGACATCGAATGAGCGTTGTTGTCGACATCAGCCATCGGCTTGGCGATTTCGGGATCGATGCCCGTTTCGAGAGCGCAGGGCATTTGACCGCATTGTTCGGTCCCTCGGGCTCCGGCAAGACGACGCTGATCAATTTGATTGCTGGTCTGATCCGCCCCGACAAGGGGCGGATCGCGATCGACGGCCACGTGCTGGTCGATACGGCGGCGAGTATCTTCGTGCCGAAGCACAAACGCCGGATCGGCATGGTCTTCCAGGATGCACGGCTGTTCCCGCATATGAGCGTGGCGAGCAATCTGCGCTACGGCCGCTGGTTCACGCCCACGGCGGAACGCTATGCGGATTTCAATGCCGTGGTCGACTTGCTCGGCATCGGTCCGCTGCTGGAGCGGCGGCCGGCAAAGCTTTCCGGCGGCGAGAAGCAGCGCGTGGCGATCGGCCGTGCACTGCTTGCCAGCCCGAAACTGCTGCTGATGGACGAACCGCTGGCTTCGCTTGACGATGCCCGCAAGGCCGAGATCCTGCCCTATATCGAGCGGCTGCGCGACGAGACGAAGCTCCCGATCGTCTATGTCAGCCATTCCATCGCCGAAGTGGCGCGGCTGGCGAGCGACGTGGTGGTGCTGGCGCAAGGCAAGGTCGCGGCTGCCGGACCGACCGCGGCGATCATGCAGCGGCTCGATCTGTTGCCGGCGGAAGAGCGCGGCGAGGGCGGCGCCGTGCTGGATACGGCAGTGCTGCGCCATGACAAAACCTTCGCTATGAGCGTGCTCGGCTCGGCGGCGGGAGAGATCCGCGTGCCGCTTCTGGCGATGCCGGTCGGGGCGCCGGTTCGCATCCGCATCCGCGCCCGTGACGTCATGATCGCGACGGAACAGCCAAAGGGCCTCAGCGCGCTCAACATCCTGCCGGGCACGATCGTCGCGGTCGAGCCGGGCGAGGGGCCTGCGGTCGAGGTCGGCATCGACTGCAATGGCGCAACCATCCTTGCCCGTATCACCGAGCAATCGCGGCAGGCGCTGAAGCTCCGGCTCGGTCGAAAGGTGTTCGCGGTGCTCAAGACGGTAAGTTTCGACCGGGCCAATACCGGAGCCGGCCTGCCGTCGGAGGCGGATGGATGACCGGTTCATGATTTTCGCTATATTGCTTTGGAATAGCGATGTCGCCGAAGTGACATCGGTGTGGGTGCGGGCGTGAGTCTGGTGCGGGGATGATTGCTGAGGAGGAAAAATGCCGTCGCTGAGCTTGCGGATAAATCTCGATCCCGATGGCCGCGTCGGGCCGGGCAAGATCGAGCTTCTGGAGCAGATCGCCGCCTTCGGCTCGATCTCGGCCGCGGCGCGCGGCATGGATATGTCCTACAAGCATGCCTGGGACCTGGTCGAGGACATGAACCGGGTGTTCGGCAAGCCGCTGGTCGCGGCGCAGACGGGCGGCAGGAAAGGCGGTGGCGCGCAATTGACGGCGGTGGGGCTGGCCGTGGTCAGCCGCTTTCGCGCCATCGAGCGGGCGGCCAGTTCGGCGGCGGCGACGCACATGGAGGCACTGCAGGCGGAGATTGACGCGGGGTGAGGGGCCCTACTGCCCTACCTCAGGCTTTCGCAGCAGATAGGTGTCCATGATCCAGCCCTTTTTCCGGCGGGCTTCTTCGCGGACGCGCTCGATCTCGTCGCCGACATCGCCGAGGCGGCCGGAAATAACGATTTCGTCCGGCGTGCCGAGATAAGCGCCCCAATGGATCAGGGTGTTCCTGTCTTCAAGCGTGTTGAAGGCGCATTTGCCGTCCAGCATGACGACGGTGCTGCCGGCATTCTCGGGCAAGCCTTCCTCGGTCAGCCGGCGACCGGTGGTGAGCAGAACCGCGTCGCCGATACGGTTCAGCGCCATTTTATGGCTGGCGGCGAGCGCCTGGACGGCGGTGATGCCTGGAATGACCTCCAAGGCGAATTCGACATTGCCCCTGAGACGCACGCGCTCCAGGATGCGGAGCGCGCTGTCGTAGAGCGAGGGATCGCCCCAGATCAGGAAGGCGCCGCAGCCGTCTTGCGCGAGCTCGTCGCGGATCAGGCCTTCGTAGATCGCGGCGATCGCCTCATGCCAGTCGTCGACGGTCGAGCGGTAGGAGGACGTCGGCTCGGCGCGCACGGGCACGTCGAATTCGACGCGGCGTGACTTCGGATTGGTGACGAAGCGGTCGCAGATCTGGCGGCGCAATTCGGCGAGTTCGTTTTTGGCCGCGCCCTTGTCGGGAATGAACAGCACGTCGGCCCGGTTCAAGCCGTTTATGGCCTGCACGGTCATATGGTCGGGGTTGCCGGCGCCGATGCCGATGACGAGAAGCTTGCGCATGGGCGAACTCCTGCCCGATCGGCGCGTTTGTGTCCAGATAACCACGGTATCGATGCAAGCGTCCGCGGCGCACGCAAGGGCTTTGAAACGCCACATCGAACGGCTAGGGTTCGGCGACATTCAAGGGGAGCTTCGATGTTTCGATATGTTGTGACCGCAGCACTGGCGCTTTGCGCCGCGCCGGCGCTCGCCAATGATTCGATCGCTGAACTCGGCACTGGGGGGCTGATTCTGTCGCGCAGCGACGCGGTGGCGATGGAGAGCGAAGACCTCTTCATCTCGGCGGACAAGGTGACGGTCGACTATGTCTTTCGCAACAATACCGACAAGGACGTCGATGCGATCGTCGCCTTTCCGATGCCCGACATCGAAGGCAATCCAAACGAGATGCCAGCCATCCCCGACGACCAGAGCGACAATTTCCTCGGCTTCGAGGTGACGATCGACGGCGTGGCGGCAAAGCCGCAACTCGAGCAAAAGGTGTTCGCGCTCGGCATCGACATCAGTGCCGACCTCAAGGCGCAAAACGTGCCGTTCTATCCGTTCGGCGATGCCGCCGAGGCGGCGCTGGCGAAGCTGCCGCCGGCGGTCGCCGACGAGTGGGTCGACCGGGGCATCATCATCGAGGATACTTCCGACGACGGTTCGGGCATGAAGACCGTCCATCTACCGTTCTGGCAGCTGCGCTCGACCTATTGGTGGCGCTCGACCTTTCCCGCCAACAAGGCGGTCCATGTCGCCCACCATTACAAGCCGAGTGTCGGCGGCACGTCCTCGGTCAGTTTCTTCTATGATGGCAAATTCCAGGGCCAATACGGCGCTTACAAGACCCGCTATTGCATGGACGATACGTTCGAGAACGCGGTCCGCAAAGCGGCAAAGGCCGATCCCGACGGCAACCCGAAATATTTCGAAAACCGCATCGCCTATATCCTGACTACCGGCGGCAACTGGGCATCGGGCAGCATCGGCAAGTTCAAGCTGACCATCGACAAGGGCGATCCGAAAAACCTGGTCTCGTTCTGCGGCGACAATGTCAGGAAGGTCGGGCCGACCACCTTCGAAATGACGGCTGACGACTTCTACCCCGAGCGCGATATCGACATATTGCTGCTTGAGCCGTCGGACAGCGGGAATGGCGGCTGATGGACGTTGCGATCTATGTCGCCATCGCCGAGAACGGCGTGATCGGACGCGATGGCGGCTTGCCGTGGCGGCTTGCCAGCGATCTCAAGCGGTTCAAGGCCGACACGATGGGCAAACCCATCATCATGGGCCGCAAGACCTACGAAGGCATCGGCCGGCCGCTGCCGGGCAGGCTCAACATCGTCGTGACCCGCGACACGGGATGGCATGCCGAGGGCGTCGAAATCGCGCATTCGCTCGACGACGCGATCAAGCTGGCAACTATTCGTGGGCGCTGCATGGCCGGCGTCGGCGAAATCTGTGTCATCGGCGGCGGCGAGATCTATGCCCAGGCGCTGCCGCTGGCCGACCGCCTGCATGTCACGCATGTCCTGGCCGCGGTCGACGGCGACGCGCATTTCCCGACGATCGATCCGGATTTATGGCACATTGTCCGTTCCGAGGACGTTCCAGCCGGTGAAAAGGATAGCCATGCGACGCGCTATTCGGTTTACGAACGACGCCACGACGTGCATTGAGAGGCGATAAAGGCCGCGACCGCTGCAAAATCGGACGATGCCGGCAACCGATCGCGTTGAAAGCGTGCCGTCGCATCCCTATAGAAGAACAACATTGGATTTTGCGCCGCAGAACAGGCGCTTGAGGGAATTCCAAGCGAAAGGACATTCATGCCCTGGAATGACAAGAGTGGCGGTGGCGGCGGCCCATGGGGCGGCGGCGGCAATCAAGGTCCCTGGGGGCAGGGGCCGAAGGGGCCGAGCGGCCCGCAGGGCTCGCCCCCCGATCTCGAAGACATCATCCGGCGCGGCCAGGACCGGTTGCGGCGCGCACTGCCGGGTGGCGGCGGCGCCAGTCCCGCCGTGTTCGCGCTGATCGCGGCAGCGCTTGTCGTGCTGTGGGCATTCAAGGCGATCTACACCGTGCAGCCGGACGAGGTTGCGGTCGAGCTGAGGTTCGGCAAGCCCAAGGCGGAGCTCTCGCAGCCCGGCCTGCACTTTCATTGGTGGCCTATCGAAACGGTCGAGACGGCCAAGATCGCCGAGCAACTCGTAGATATCGGCGGCGGCAACACCAGCGGCGAAGGCCTGATGCTTTCGGGCGACCAGAACATCGTCAACGTCCAGTTCTCGGTGGCCTATCAGGTCTCCGATCCGAGGGCCTATCTGTTCGACGTGTCCGATCCGGACGGCATGCTGCGGCAGGTCGCCGAAAGCGCCATGCGCGAGGCGGTCGGCCGCAGGCCCGCGCAGGACATCTTCCGCGACGACCGCCAGGGCATTGCGGCGTCGGTGCGTGAGATCATCCAGACGACGCTCGACGGCTACAAGGCCGGCCTCAACGTCAATGCGATCTCGATCGAGGATGCCGCGCCGCCGCGCGAAGTGGCCGACGCCTTCGACGAGGTGCAGCGCGCCGAGCAGGACGAGGACAAATTCGTCGAGCAGGCCAACCAGTATTCCAACCAGAAGCTCGGCCAGGCGCGCGGCGAGGCCGCACAGATCCGCGAGGACGCGGCAGCCTACAAGAACCGGGTCGTGCAGGAGGCCGAGGGCGAGGCGCAGCGCTTCATCTCGGTCTATGACGAATACGCCAAGGCGCCCGACGTGACGCGCAAGCGGCTTTATCTGGAAACGATGGAGAAGGTTCTGAAGGATTCGGGCAAGGTCATCGTCGAGCAAGGCAGCGGGCAAGGGGTCGTTCCCTATCTGCCGCTACCGGCATTGCAGCAGAAAGCGCCGGCGCCGGCCTCCTTGGGCGGCACGACGGGAGGAACCCAGTGATGGCCAACCGTCTCCCCGTCATAGCGGTGATCGCCGCGGTCATCCTGTTCCTGCTCTATTCGTCGGTCTTCGTGGTCAATGCGCGCCAGCAGGCGCTGGTGATCAGGTTCGGCGAGATCGTCGACGTCAAGACCCAGCCGGGCATCTACTTCAAGGCGCCGTTCGCCTTCTTCGACGCCGACAGCGTGCAGTTGATCGAGAACCGGGTTTTGCGCTTCGATCTCGACAACATTCGAGTCCAGGTGTCGGGCGGCAAGTTCTACGAGGTCGATGCCTTCATCGCCTATCGCATCTCGGATCCGCGCGTGTTCCGCTCCGCGGTGTCCGGCCAGATCGAACTGGCCGAGGCGCGGCTGAGGACGCGTCTCGACGCCGCGCTCCGGCGTGTCTACGGCCTGCGCGACTTCGAAGCGGCGCTCTCGGAAGAGCGCGCCGTGATGATGCGCGAGGTGCGCGATCAGCTCAGGCCCGATGCCACGTCGCTCGGCCTGCAGATCGAGGATGTCCGCATCCGCCGCACCGACCTGACGGCGGAAGTCTCGCAGCAGACTTACGACCGCATGAAGGCCGAGCGTCTGGCCGAAGCCGAGCGGCTGAGGGCGCGCGGCAACGAGGCGGCGCAGCGCATCAAGGCGCGCGCCGATCGCGAGGTGGTGGAAATCGTCGCCGAAGCGCGGAAGGAATCGGAAATCCTGCGCGGCGAGGGCGAAGCCCAACGCAGCGCCACCTTCGCGGCCGCCTATCAGCGCGATCCGGCCTTCTTCGATTTCTACCGGTCGATGAATGCCTATGGCACGGCGCTGGACAATACCGGGACGACGATGGTGCTGTCGCCGAGTTCGGAATTCTTCCGCTTCTTCCGCAATCCGGACGGCAAGGACACGCCAACACCGCCGCCCGCACCTGCCGCGCCGGCAACGCAGCCAGGCGCCGGCCAGTAACGGCCGGTGCAGGATTTCCTGGCGGCAATAGGCCTGGTCTCGCGCATGACCCCGAAAATCGGAATCGATTTTCGGAAAGGATCATGCGCAAAATTAAAGTGCTACAGCGTCCTTTGCGCGTCCAATGGGACGCGCGGCGCTGTAGTCATTGAGGGCCTGGTCTATGGCGGCTTTCCCGGCCTCGCCAGGAAACTCGCCGGCGAGGTCTTGGCGATGCCGGAGAACGCGCTGCGGATCGCGGGGCTGGCGGCGATCGTCATCGGCGTCGGCATCGTCTGGCTGGTGCGAGGCTGATGGCGGCAATTGCTTTCATGGTGCCGGCGTAACGGAGGATTTATCCCCCTGCGATAGTCAAGGCCGCAAACGTGCCGTATTTTTTGCCAACATGGCGTGACGCAGCTTTTTGCCGAAGCGCTTTTCAGAAACACTTATCTCTTCAGAAAAACTGGGAGACTTCTCGATGACATCCAACACCCTTCTGCGCGCAGCGAGGCGGACGTTCATCGCCGGCACGGCGGCACTTATTATCGGAGCCTTGGCCGTTCCGTCTTTCGTGACGCCTTCGGTAGCCGCGGACGGGCCGCCCTCGGTCGCCGATCTCGCGCAGGGCCTGCTCGGCGCCGTGGTCAACATCTCGACCTCGCAGACGGTCAAGGGTACGGAAGGTCCGGGCGCGGTGCCGATGCCACAGCTTCCCGAGGGGTCACCCTTCCAGGATTTCTTCGACGATTTCTTCAAGAACCGTCCCGGCGACCAGGGCAATCGCTCGCAGAAAGTGCAGTCGCTGGGCTCCGGTTTCGTGGTCGACGCCGAGCAAGGCATCGTGGTGACGAACAATCACGTCATCGCCGATGCCGACGATATCGAGGTGAATTTCTCCGACGGCGTGACGCTCAAGGCGACGCTGGTCGGCACCGACACCAAGACCGACGTCGCGGTGCTCAAGGTCGATCCAAAGGGACACAAGCTGACGGCGGTCAAGTTCGGCGATTCCAGCAAGATGCGGGTCGGCGACTGGGTGATGGCGATCGGCAATCCGTTCGGCCTCGGCGGCACGGTGACGGTCGGCATCGTCTCGGCCCGCAACCGCGACATCAATTCCGGTCCCTACGACGATTTCATCCAGACCGACGCCGCGATCAATCGCGGCAATTCCGGCGGCCCGCTGTTCAACAGCGTCGGCGAAGTGATCGGCATCAACACGGCGATCATCTCGCCGTCCGGTGGTTCGATCGGTATCGGCTTCTCCATTCCCGCGCAGCTCGCCTCGGGCGTCGTCGACCAGCTCCGCCAGTTCGGCGAGACACGGCGCGGCTGGCTCGGTGTCCGCATCCAGCCGGTGACGGACGACATCGCCGAAAGCCTCGGCATGGCGACCGCCAAGGGCGCGCTGGTCGCCGGCGTTATCAAGGGCGGGCCGGTCGACAACGGCGCCGTCCTGGCGGGCGACGTCATCATCAAGTTCGACGGCAAGGACATCAATGAAATGCGCGACCTGCCGCGCGTCGTCGCGGAAAGTACGGTCGGCAAGGCAGTTGACGTGGTCATCGTGCGCAAGGGCGTCGAGCAGACCGTCAAGGTGACGCTCGGCCGGCTCGAGGACGGCGAAAAGCTTGCCAGCGGCGAAGACGGCAACACCGATCAGGACGACGGCGAAAAGGCGCCCGCCGTGTCGACGGCTTCCGTGCTCGGCATGACCGTCGGCGAGCTCAACGACGAGACACGCACGAAGTTCGGCATCGGCGCCGATGTGTCCGGCGTCGTTATCACCGACGTCGCCAAGGATTCGGCCGCGGCCGAACGCGGCATCCAGGCCGGCGAGGTGATCACCGAGATCGCCCAGGAATCGGTTGCCACGCCCAAGGACGTCATGGACCGGATCGGCGCGCTGAAGGAGCAGGGACGCAAGAATGCGCTCCTGATGCTGGCGTCGAAGACCGGCGAGTTGCGGTTCGTGACGATCCGGATGGACTGAGTCCCGGAAAACCCTAAAAGAGCTTGATTTTGCAAGAAAAAGGGCGGCTAGCGAGCTGCCCTTTTTCTTGCGAGCCAGTTGTCGCGGGAAAGCCTGTAGAACACATGCGGCTTGAGCGCGGGGTGGCTGTCGGGAATGTCGGGATGGTCGAAATCGCTGGCCGGGTCGGCGGTCATGCCGAGGCGTTCCATGACGGCGGTGGAACGGCGATTGTCCTTGACCGCGAAGGACACGATCTCATCGAGGCCAAGCGTTTCGAAGCCATGGGCAAGCCAGGCTTCGGCTGCCTCGGTGACATAGCCATGGCCCCAGAATTCGGGCGCCAGCCGCCAGCCGATCTCGACGGTGCCGGCCGGCAGGAAGGGCAGATGATCGGTATCGAGCAGCCCGACGAAGCCGATGCATTCGTGCGTTTCGGCAATTTCAGCGGCAGCGAAACCGTATCCGTCCTCGGCAATCCAGGCGCGCAATTCATCCATCTTGGCGTCGGCCTGGGCGCGGTCGCGGCGAAATGGAAAGAACTCCATGACGCGCTCGTCGGAATTGATCCGGTGAAAGAGGTGGCGGTCGCGATCCTCCCAGTTGCGCAGGATCAGGCGTTCGGTGCGGATCGGTTTCACTCTACAAACTCCTCGCGCCGGTATCCCTGCAGATAAAGCAGCGCCGTCAGGTCGCCATGGTCGATGCGAACCTTGGCCTCGGCCGCCACGGCCGGCTTGGCGTGCAAAGCGACGCCAGTGCCGGCAAGACGGATCATGTCGAGGTCGTTGGCGCCGTCGCCGACAGCGACGGCGTCGGCGGTTGTCAGGCCAAGGCGGGCCGAGATATCGAGCAGCGCATCGGCCTTGGCGGCGCGGCCGAGGATCGGCTCGGCCACCAGCCCGGTGAAACGGCCATCTTTTTCGATCAGGCGGTTGGCGCGGTTCTCCTGGAAGCCGAGCATCGCCGCGATGCGTGCGGTGAAGACGTCGAAGCCTCCCGATATCAGCGCTGTCCAAGCGCCATTGGCACGCATGGTCCGCACAAGTGCGCGGCCACCGGCGGCCAGCGTCAGCCGGTTGGCGATGATGCGGTCGACCACGGCGGCGTCGAGACCTTTCAACAATGCCACCCGTTCGCGCAAAGCCGGCTCGAAAGCGATCTCGCCATTCATCGAGCGTGCGGTGATCGCGGCAACGCGGTCCTTGACGCCGATCTCGTCAGCGAGTTCGTCGATGCACTCCTGGTCGATCATGGTCGAATCCATATCGGCGATGAGGATTTTCTTTCGCCGTCCCTCGGCCTGCTGAACGATGACGTCGACCGGCTCAGTGGCGAGCACCGCGCGCAGACTGGCGGTCGCTTCCAGGGTTTCGGCTGTCTCGGGCAGAGCGAGATCGCAGGCGATCCCCTCGGCCAGCCAGCGAACAGCGCTTGCGCCGACCGACCGCGACGCCATATTCGCAATCACCGGCGACAATGCGCGGCCGGCGGGATGGGATACAAGCGTGGCGATCAAGGGCGTGGCGATCAAGGGCGTGGCGATCAGCGACATCGAGAATTCCGGCGGGCAGGCGGGCGGGGGCCGCGTGAAGAACGCGATCCTGATAGCCGGGCCGACCGCCAGCGGCAAGTCGGCGCTTGCGCTCGATCTCGCCGAACGCATGGGCGGCGTCATCGTCAACACCGATTCCATGCAGGGCTATTCGGTGCTCGACGTGCTGACGGCGCGGCCGGGCGCTGCCGAACTCGCCCGCATCCCGCATTATCTCTATGGTCACGTCCATCCCTCCATCGCCTATTCCACCGGCGCCTGGCTGCGCGACGTGATGAAGCTGATCGACGAAGGCACGTTCTTCGGACGACCGGTGATTTTCGTCGGCGGCACCGGGCTTTATTTCCGGGCGCTTGCGGAAGGCATTTCTGAAATGCCCGACATTCCGCGGCAGGTCCGCGACCGCTGGCGCTACGAACTCCAGGAGCAGGGGGCGGCCAAGCTGCATCGCATTCTGCTGCGCGAGGATTCGGCGGCCGGCATGATGCTGAAGCCGACCGACGGCCAGCGCATCGTGCGGGCGCTGGAGGTGCTTGACGCATCGGGCCGCTCCATTCTCGACTGGCAGGCGACGCGCGGCCGGCCGCTGATCGACAGGGACAGCGCGCGTTTCTTGGTGATCGAACCCGAACGGGCCGCGTTGTTGAGCCGCATCGACGAGCGCTTCGACCATATGCTGGACAAAGGAGCCCTTGAAGAGGTCAGGCGGCTGGCAGCGCTCGGCCTCGATGCCGACCTGCCGGCGATGAAGGCGATCGGCGTGCGCGAACTCCTGGCGGCGATGGCCGGGGAACTGAGCTATCCCGAAGCGATCGAGCGCGCCAAGATCGCGACGCGACAATATGCCAAGCGACAGGCCACCTGGTTCAGGCATCAGTTAGGCCCGGAATGGCACAGATTGCGCACCGGTTACGGGATGGAAACCACGATCTCAACCGATCTTTTCGGTGCAACCTAAAAAGTTAACTTTGAACGGAGCCTTCGCGTCGAAGTTGTCCCGATTAACCCTCCGTAAGGCCCCTGCGTGCCATAAGGTCTTCAGGAATTTTCCAGCGGCGGGCAGATGCGTTTCCACAGGGCGGAATCAGCCTTTTTCGTCTTCATTTTCGTGATCCTGGCCGCTGGCCTGGTGACACTTCATGCCTATGGACTTCTGCAAACTTTTGCCACTGAGGTTCGAACGCCCTCCAGGGTCGACGAGATCGTCCACCTCAACAAGCTGCTGTTTGTGACCGGCGTGCTTTTGGCGACCGCGCTATTCTTCGGCATTTTCTTCATCTATCCGCTGATCCGCAAACAGGCGACGGAAGAAGGCAAGCTGCGCGCCATGACGGTGTCGCTCAGTGCGCGCTCGGAAACGCTGGAGCATGCGGCGCTGACCGATAGCCTGACGGGCATGCAGAACCGGCGCTATTTCGACGATGCGCTGAAGGAATATCTCGAGGAGTTTCGCCGTATCGAGAAGCCGGTCGGGCTGATGATCCTTGATCTCGACCATTTCAAGCAGGTCAACGACACCCATGGCCACGATGTCGGCGACGAGGTGTTGCGGGCGGTCGCCAACTGTCTCAAGGACATGACGCGCTATCACGATGTCGTGGCGCGGCTGGGCGGCGAGGAGTTCGCGGTGGTCACGCCCAATATGGACGCCGAACTTCTGGCCAAATTCGCCGAGCGCATCCGCAAGGCGATCGCCAACATGTCGATCTTGTCAGGCAATGTCCGCCTGAAGATCACCACCAGCGTCGGCCTTGCCGTCTGGGATCGCAAGGAAACCGCCGAAGAGTTCTATCGCCGCGCCGACCGCCAGCTCTATGAGGCGAAGAGGCAGGGCCGCAACCGCGTCTGCGCCTAAAATCCCGAAGAAGAAATTCATGAGGCCGGTTGCCTGACGCGGCTTTCTCGACTTCCGGTGCTCACGGACTAAATGTCCGCTCCGCTCCGGCTTCTCGAAAGCCACATCATTCAATCCGGCCTGATGAATTCCCTTTCGGGATTTACCCAAGCGGGCCAACGAAGCAGAGCCCTTGCAAGCTTGACTCGGCTGCTCAATAGGCCGGCAGAATGAACTAAGGCTGTAGGCTCAATCGTTCTGCGGGCGCAGGCCGAAGGTGGCCGGCTTGAGGCCGTAGCGCATGTCGAAATCCTCGTCCGGCTGGACGCGTGGAGCGGGCGGCTTGCGGTAGTCGGGATCGCCCGCCTGCCGGCCCGAATCGACGACTTCGGCGAAGGCCATCGCCTGTTGCGGTTTCGGCACGTTGCGCAGCCTTTCGACGATGGCCACCAGATCGACATCGTTGCCATTCTCGGACGGCTTGGCTTCCTCACGCTTGGCCGTACCCGGGATCAGCCCTTCGGACATTTTCTCGAACTTCAGCCGCATCGTCGTCGCCACGCCTTCACCGAAGGCGATGGCTTCGCGCTGGCCCATGGAAGACAGGAAGGCAAGCGTCGAAGCCGAGGAATCGGCGATCGCCGAGCGGATGATCGCCTGGTCCTGCTCGTTGGCGAGCCGCATGGCGAAGAAGGTCGAACACTGCGACAGGATCGTGGGATCGAGCTCGCCCGGGCGCTGGGTGACGACGCCGAGATAGCAGCCATATTTGCGGCCTTCCTTGGCGATGCGCGACAGCGCATGCCGGGTCGGCGCGAAGCCGAGACGCGGATCGGCCGGCATATAGCGGTGGGCTTCCTCGCACAGGAACAGCAGTCGCAGCCGGCCTTCGCTCCAAAGCGCCAGGTCGAAGGCCAAGCGCGCCAGCACCGAACAGACCGAATTGACGACTTCCGACGGCATGCCGGCCATCTCGAAGCAGGTGACCGGGCGGCCGTGATGCGGCACGCGGAAGATATTGCCGATCGTCTCGTGGATGGTATCCTCGATCAGGCGTGAATTGAACATGAAGCGGTAGCGCGGATCCGCGGCCGCCGATTCGATACGCGTCTTCAGCGATCTGAGGGTGGGACGGTCATTCTTGCTTTCCAGCAGTCCCATGCGCTCGTCGATCTGCTTGATGAGATCGGCAATGCGGTAGGGCACCGGCGTGTCCGCGGTCATCGCGTCGGCGCCACGCCTGAGAGAGGTCCCCGAGTTCGGGTTGCGATACAGACTCTTGGCGTTGGGAATGAGATCGCGCAAGGCATCGACTTCCTCCGGCACGATCTCACGGCCGCGAAACAGGACTTCGGCGAATTCCTCGAGCTTGAACATCCAGAAGGGCAGATCCAACGTCGTCGAATCGACCCTGACGCAGTATTCCGGCAAGGACGCCGCGAACTCGTTGTGCGGATCGAGGATGAGGATGCGCAGGTCGGGCCTGGCGGCGATTGATTTGCGCAAAAGCAGCGACACGGCGGTGGATTTGCCGACGCCGGTGGTGCCGACAATGGCGAAGTGGCGCGCCAGCGTGTCGTCGATGGCGATGTTGGCGTCGATCGTCTCGTCCTGCGACAGCGTGCCGATGGTGATCGAATGGCGTCCGGCGAGGTCGTAGACCGCCTGCAGGTCGCGGCTGCGGATGCGATGGGCGATGGCGCCGATGTGCGGATAGCAGGTGATGCCGCGATCGAAAACCGGCTTGGCGCCCGGTTCGGCGCCGTCGCGTACCTCGCCGATGAGCTCGATGCTGACCTCGATCGGGTTCTGGCCTTCATTGCTCCAGGCGCGATCCGACTTGCCGATCCCGTAGACCAGACCGACGGTTCGCGTGGTGCCGAGGTTGATGGAAATCATCTTGCCGACGGTCCATTGGCCGGTGACCGTGCCTTCGGCATCCTCGGCATAGGCGCTGATGATGGCGCGCGCGCCGTCGCATTGCACGACATTGCCCAGAATGCGCTTGTCGTTCTGCTCAGCTGTTCGGCGCTCCTGCAGTGTCGGTTCTCCGACGGAGGCTTGGCGTTCAACAAACATGAGCAGGCTGCTTCCCCATTTCCCCAGGAGATCGACCTTAGAGCGACGGGGTTAAGGTGGGGTGAGGCCGGATGGTGCAGGGGGACTTAAGCCATTCGTGAAAATTGAATCGAAACTGCTCTTTGCTCGATCCAGATAATTCGATATATTGAACGAATGAATGATATAGCGAATGATATCTCTTCGACCATCGGCAGGCGAATACGCTCGGAAAGGATCATGCGAGGCTGGTCCCTGACGGAGCTCGCCGATAGGTCCGGCGTGTCGAAAGCCATGCTGAGCACGATGGAGCACGGTAAGACGAGCCCGACCGCCGCACTCCTTGTGCGCATCGCCGCGGCCTTCGGCCTGACGCTTTCCACCCTGATTGCGCGGGCAGAATTGCAAGGTGGCGGGTTGCTTCGCGAGGGTGATCAGCCGATGTGGCGCGATCCCGCCACCGGTTATGTCAGGCGGCATCTTTCGCCGGTCTCGGACACGCCGCTGGAACTGATCCGGGTCCAATTGCCGGCGGGAGCCAAGGTCAGCTTTCCGGCGGCGTCCTATGCGTTCATCAGGCAGCAGATCTGGCTGATTTCCGGACGGCTGGAATTCACCGAAGGAAGTATCTTGCACAATCTCGAACCAGGCGACTGCCTGGCGCTCGGCGCGCCGTCGGATTGCACCTTCCACGCTCCGGGACCGGATGCCGCCGACTATCTGGTCGCGCTGGCAAGAGGCTGAGGCGAATGGCGCGTCGCCCGAAACGCTCGCACAATGGCGGCCCGCCTCTCGACGACTACAAAGGTCCGCCATGGGGCGAGGGCGACGCCTATATCTTCCTGGCCTGGCAGGCGGCGCACGCCAAGGCCTGGAAGGCGCCGAGCCGCGACGTGATGCTGATGCGGATGGAAAAGGCCGAACAGTTGGGTCTGACCTATGAGGAATATACGCTCGAGATCCTGGAGCGCGGGCGCCACCTGCAAGAGAAAGACACCGAACGCATCGCCGAGATCCGGCGGGCCAGGAAGCGAAGGCGTGTCAGTCATTTCGACTGACGGCAGCGCTTTTTTCCCCGGTCGATGCTTACGACTTCGCAGACATTTCATTCTTGCTCCAAGGACGTCGCACGCATGGGTTCCATCGAAATCAGGGCACTGGCGCAGGCCGCCGCAACACAGGCGCTGCTGGCCGACCTGCTGATCGAAACGGTCGCGGCCGGCGGATCGGTCAGCTTCATGCACCCGCTGTCGCAGGAAGCCGCCGGCGCCTTCTGGGCGAAGTCGCTTGTTGCGGCGGCAAGAGGCGAAACAGCGGTGCTTGGCGCATGGGACGGCGAAGTGCTGGTCGGCACCGTCACCCTGCTGCTCGACTGTCCTCCCAACCAGCCGCACCGGGCCGAGATCGCCAAGCTGATGACCCGCGTCGAGCATCGCGGCAAGGGCGTGGCGACCCGCCTGATGCGGGCCGCCGAGACCCTTGCCGCCGAGCAAGGCCGGACGCTGCTGGTGCTGGATACCGCGAGCGAGGAGGGGGCATCGCATCTCTACGAGAGGCTGGGTTTTACCCTGGCCGGAGAGATACCGGACTATGCGCTGAAGCCGCATGGCGGGCTGACCGGCACGCTCATCTACTGGAAGCGTATCGGCGCGTCGCCGGGGTAGTTCATGCCGTCAAGTCAGTGCTGCGCCGGAAGGGACATTCGCCATCTTGCTGTGGCGCTTGTTCCGATGTATTAGCCGCGCCCGACATGCGGCCCTCTTTCATTGCCGCACCCTACTGACCTTTGAAGGAGGCGACGATGAGATCTTGTTCACGCGTTTTGCGCCTCCGCGGCGGTCGGACGGGCTGAACCCGCGCTCCAGCGGGCTTTCAACTTCCTGACAATTCGAGAACGGCTATGTCGCGATGCTTGGTCATCGCTGCACGTTTCGTCATGTCGCAACGGCGCCGATGCTGCGTTGATTCATTAAAACGGTGGGAGCCGAGAGCTCCCCCCGCCGATCGCGGCTGCCTGAAGACCTGAGATGCGTCTTTGCAACACTCGGTCAGACCATTGTAAACATTGAAAGAATGGCGGTTGCGTCGAGTTCGTTGTGAGCGTAGAGACGCCACCCATTCCCAACCCGTCATCCCCAGAGGAGACCTGTCAATGTCCCGGCAACCCAGATCGACACATTCCGTGCCGACGCTGGGATTGCGTGCGGCTGACAGAGGTCCAATTGGGAAAAACGGCCATGGCGAAGTCCATGATCCAGCGCAGGCGGGACGCCGAGCGCGAACGCATTGAAGCATATACGGCAACGCTGCGGCGGGTTTCGCCCGCCCCGCGTCCCGCTCCGGATTTCGAGCAGGCGCTCGATGATGCACGTCGCTGCTTTGCCGGCATGGCGATCCGTGAGGGCGCGCTGTGGCGTCCGAAGCTGAAGACGCGCGACTGCGCGCGCCTGCGGCTGGCTGCGGCACGCCATCTCTATGCACGCTATCCGGTTTCGGCCGCGCTCGAGGCCATCTGGCTGGATGCCTCGGGGTTGAATGGCAACGAGGTCACGCTCCGCAGGGCCTGGTACATCGCTGTCGCGCGTGGTGACTCGCTGTACAAGGCCGGCGCCAATGCCTGGCTGTCGCGCAAGGAAGTGCATTGCTTCCTGAATGTGTCCGGCGACTTCTCGTTCGATGAGGCGTTTTGGTTGGCGATCGCCCGCTCCTATACGGATGACCCAGGGTTGGCGGCTCGCCTTGCGCGGACGAAAATCGCGCGCACGCCGCGCGGGGAGTTGGTTTTCTGGCGCGAGGTGACGCGATTTTTCTGCGGGCATCCAGCGTCGAAGGAGGAGATCGACGATCTATGCGACTATATCGGTGCGATGCACCAGCGCGATGCGGCGTACAGCTTGAAGGGCCGCACGCTCGGCTCGCTGCGTCGGCAGATGTTGGAATGGCATCGCGACATTGCCGCGATCGAACGCATCGAGGCAATGCGCCGCCGCGCCGCCGGGAGGGCTCCGCCTACTGCGGGATTGCAGTCACAGCGCCGCAGTTGGGACGGCTCGCGCCTCGATGACTGGGAATGGCAGCCATCGGCCAAGGAGGCGAAGGCGCATGGCGAGCGTTTCTTCGTTCGCCAGCTGAAGACAGCCGAGGATCTGGTTGCCGAGAGCAGGGCGATGCATCATTGCGTCTCGATGTATGCAGCCAAATGCATCGCCGGCAACGCCTCGATCTGGGTGCTGCGACGCACCGCGCTCGGCAAGATCGAACGGTTGCTGACGATCGAGCTCGATCCGCAAAACCGTGCGGTGCAGGTGCGCGGTTTCGGCAATCGTCTCGCCTCGCTGGAGGAGCGCAAGGTCGTCGAGCGCTGGGCCAAGGCGAGGGGCGTGATGCTCAGGGCCTGAAACGAAAAACCCCGCGCGGCGGAACGCCGCGCGGGCTGCACGGATGTGCCGACGTCAGGTCGCAGTCGCTGACCGGCACGCTCGTGTCTCGAATGGCATCGTCCAGCAGATGGACAGTCAAGTGCTGGTTCGAGTATCTTTCGGCTTCTCGCGGTGCTGCCTGCCCGACCGAAGTTGCTTCCGGCGCGCATCACCGTTTGAGCGAAGCGTAGCGCAAACAATAGCTGTCACGAAGATTTCGTAGCATGGGGCGGAACTGCCGCCCATTGCAAGCCAACAAGGAGCTATTCCATGTCCGATCTGATCGCCATCGTCTATCCGACCGAAGCCAAAGCGGAAGAGGTGCGCAAGCGGCTGTTCGAATTGCAGAAGGAATACCTGATCGAACTCAGCGACGCGGTGATCGCCGTGAAGCAGGAGAGCGGCGACGTCAAGCTCAATCAACTTTTCAACCCTACCGCCGCTGGAGCGGTCTCCGGCAGCTTCTGGGGGCTCCTCGTCGGAATGATCTTCCTGATGCCGGTCGTGGGGGCGGCGGTTGGCGCGGCCTCGGGCGCACTTGGCGGCGCGCTGAGCGATTTCGGCATCAACGACAAGTTCATGAAGGATCTCGGGTCGAGCCTTCAGCCCGGCAACGCGGCGCTCTTCGTGCTGATCCGCAAGATGACAGCCGACAAGGTGCTCGATGACCTGAAGGGATCGGGCGGCACCGTGCTGAAAACCTCGCTCGACCACACCAAGGAGCAGGCCCTGCGCGACGCGCTGGCAGCCACACAGAGCCAGCCGGTATCCGCACCCGACGCACCTGCCGCCTGACGGCAAAGGGAGGGGGGGGGGGGGGGGCGGCCGCCCCCCCGCCCCGGCGGGGGGGGGGGGGGGGGGGGGGTGGGGGGCGGGGGGGGGGGCGCGGGGGGGGGCCGGCCGGGGCGGGGGGGGGGGGGGGCGCGGGGGGGGGGGGGGGGGGGGGGGGGGGGCGCGCCCCCCCCCGGGGAGAGGAGAGACGGAGGGGGGGGGGGAGTGT
>NZ_JBVVPU010000003.1:151679-237140 GCF_055811295.1 Mesorhizobium sp. WSM4871
TTTTTTTTTATACACATCTCCCCCCCAACCCCCTTTTCTTGTGCGTCTGGTGGGCTCGTTTTTTTTTATAACACACAGACCCCCACCCGACGCACCTGCCGCCTGACGCAAATGGGTGGCGCGGAATTCGCCGCGCCTCCCTCCATGCCTTATCCAGTGTGCTAGCCTTTGTGATGCACCTGCTGCAGCCCGTAGACCGGCGTTTCGATGCCTTCGTGGCGCGCCTTCAATTGCAGCGCCAGGAATTGCGAATAGTGGCGTGACTGGTGCAGATTGCCACCGTGGAACCAGAGCGCTTCCTGCTGCGTCGGCTTCCACATGTTGCGCAATTCGCCTTCCCAGGGGCCGGGATCCTTGGTGGTGTTCGAACCCAGGCCCCAGCATTTTCCGACCTTGTCGGCAACCTCCCTGGAGATGAGGTCAGCCGCCCAGCCATTCATCGAGCCATAGCCGGTGGCGTAGACGATCAGGTCCGCCGGCAGCTCCGAGCCGTCGCTGAGCAGGACCGAATGCTCCTTGATCTCCTTTACCTCGACGCCGCTTTTCAGCTTGATCGAACCGTCGATGATCAAGTCGGAAGCGCCGACATCGATATAGTAGCCCGAGCCGCGCCTGAGATATTTCATGAACAGGCCGGAATCGTCGTCGCCCCAGTCGAGCATGAAGCCGGCTTTTTCCAGCCCCTTGTAGAACTCGGCATCGCGCTTCTTCATCTCGGCATAGGCCGGGATCTGGAATTCGTGCAGGATCTTGTAGGGCAGGGAAGCAAAGATGAGGTCGGCCTTGGCTGTCGTCATGCCGCCTTGCACGGCTTTTTCCGAGTAGAGCGAACCCAGTCCGATTTCCATCAGCGTGTCGGATCTGGAGATATGCGTAGTCGAGCGCTGCACCATGGTGACGTCGGCGCCGGCTTCCCAAAGGGCCGCGGCGATGTCATGGGCTGAGTTGTTCGAGCCGATGACCACGGCGCGTCTGCCGGCATAGGCATCCGGGCCGGGGTGCTTCGAGGAATGGTGCTGATCACCCTTGAAGCTGTCCATGCCCTTGAAATCAGGCATGTTGGCCTTGCCGGACTGTCCCGTCGCCAGCACCAGCTGCTTCGGCCTCAGCGTGATATCCTTGCCGTCGCGGTGGACGACGACCGTCCATTCCTTTTTCTTGTCGTCATAGGTGGCGCTCCTGGCCTCGGTCGAGGACCAGTAATTCAGCTCCATCACCTTGGTGTACATTTCCAGCCAGTCGCCGATCTTGTCCTTGGGCGAGAAGACCGGCCAGTTCCTGGGAAAGTCGATATAGGGCAGATGGTCGTACCAGACCGGGTCGTGCAGGCAGAGCGACTTGTAGCGCTTGCGCCATGAATCGCCGGCACGCTCGTTCTTCTCGACGATGATGGTCGGCACGCCGAGTTGCCTCAACCGGGCGCCGAGCGCGATGCCGCCCTGGCCACCGCCGATGATCAGCGTGTGGGGCTGCGTCTTAAAGCCGAGCTCGGCCGCCTCCTTCTCGCGCTCTTCCTTCCAGGTTGGCCGGTTCTTGCCATGGCCATGCCTGGCGCCCATCGGCCGGGTGAAGCCGGCCGGCTCCTCGTGGCCTTTCAATTCGACCATGGTGGTCAAAAGCGTCCAGATCCTGCCGTCCTTCAGCCTGATGTGGCCGAAGCCGCGCGCCACCTCGGTCTCGAAGCTGATCCAGCCCTCCAAGAGCCCATCGTTTTCGCTGGCGTCCTCGCCCCTGGCGATCGACCAGCTCGATGGCTTTGTCTTCGCCAGCTGGCTGATCAGCATGTCGCGCACCTGGTCGCGGCCTTCCATGGTCTTGATGTTCCAGGTGAAGGTGACGAGATCGCGCCAATAGCAATCTTCCTGAAAGCATCCGACCGCGCTGTCGACATCGCCGGCGCTAAGTGCGGCGCCGAACCGGTCGAGCAGGTCTGACAGTTTCTTGTTTGGGGCCTTGTCGAGCATCAATTTCCTCCCGTGACGTCCTGGTCGTTTGCTGTGGCTTCGCCGGGCCCTCCTAGCTCGGTCGGCCGGAGTATCGCGGCAAAATGTGCGCCGCGTCACGTCGTCAAATAGTTTGGTGTGGTTTCAGCAACTTATCGAGACTTCGGCGCCACCAGGATACTGCCGGAACGGTGTCTTGCGGCGAAACAGGCGACTCGAAGCGATGTTTGATCCGAACCGGTCGATGTCACTCATATTCGCCGTTGACAGCGGCGCAAAACCAATTCTATTGTCCGCCACCATGAAAACGGCACTCATTCTCGTAGGAAAGCGCGTGGGCAAGGCGGTGTAACCGCCGGGCGAAAACCTCCCATGCGCAAGACACAGGCTCCCTCGGGGGCCTTTTTTATTGCCCAAAACACGACTAAACGACCAGCAATCGCCAGACGGCGAACCAATACGGGACCAGACCGATGAGCAGTGGACAGAACGAGCGGCGCGAAATGACGGGCGCCGAAATGGTGGTGCAGGCGCTGAAGGACAATGGCGTCAAGCATGTTTTCGGCTATCCGGGCGGCGCGGTTCTCCCGATCTACGATGAAATTTTCCAGCAAGACGAGGTCGAGCACATCCTGGTGCGCCATGAGCAGGGCGCCGGCCATGCGGCGGAAGGCTATGCGCGCTCGACAGGCAAGGCCGGGGTCTTGCTGGTGACGTCCGGGCCGGGCGCCACCAATGCGGTGACGCCCCTGCAGGATGCGCTGATGGATTCGATCCCGCTGGTCTGCCTCACCGGGCAGGTGCCGACCTCGCTGATCGGCTCGGACGCTTTCCAGGAATGCGACACGATCGGCATCACGCGGCCCTGCACCAAGCACAATTGGCTGGTCAAGGACGTCAACGAGCTCGCCGCAGTCATCCATGAGGCCTTCCATGTCGCGACGACCGGGCGTCCCGGTCCGGTCGTGGTCGACATTCCGAAGGACGTGCAGTTCGCCAAGGGCATCTATGTGCCGCCGCAGACGGCGCCGCGCACCAGCTACCAGCCGAAAGTCCAGGGCGACCTCGACAAGATCAAGGCGGCGGTCGAGCTGATGGCCGGCGCCAAAAAGCCGATCATCTATTCCGGCGGCGGCGTCATCAATTCCGGCCCGGAGGCCAGCCATTTGCTGCGCGAACTGGTCGATCTGACCGGCTTTCCCATCACCTCGACGCTGATGGGCCTTGGCGCCTATCCGGCATCGGGCAAGAACTGGATGGGTATGCTGGGCATGCACGGCACCTATGAAGCCAACATGGCCATGCATGATTGCGACGTCATGATCTGCATCGGCGCGCGCTTCGACGACCGCATCACCGGGCGGCTCACCGCGTTCTCGCCGAATTCGAAGAAGATCCACATCGACATCGATCCGTCTTCGATCAACAAGAACGTCCGCACCGACGTGCCGATCATTGGCGATGTCGGCCGGGTGCTGGAGGATCTGGTGCGGCTGTGGCGAGCAAGCGCCAAGGCAGACAAGAAGGCGCTCCATCCGTGGTGGGAGCAGATCGCAAAATGGCGCGCGCGCGATTCACTCGCCTACAAGATGAACCACGACGTGATCATGCCGCAATATGCGATCCAGCGGCTCTACGCGCTGACCAAGGACATGGACACCTACATCACCACCGAGGTCGGCCAGCACCAGATGTGGGCGGCGCAGCATTATCATTTCGAGAAGCCAAACCGCTGGATGACCTCTGGCGGGCTGGGCACGATGGGCTATGGCCTGCCGGCGGCGCTCGGCGTGCAGATCGCGCACCCGGATGCGCTGGTCATCGACATTGCCGGCGATGCCTCGGTGCAGATGACGATGCAGGAGATGAGTGCGGCCGTGCAACACGAGGCGCCGATCAAGATCTTCATCCTCAACAACCAGTATATGGGCATGGTGCGGCAGTGGCAGCAGCTGCTGCACGGCAACCGGCTGTCGCATTCCTACACCGAGGCGATGCCGGATTTCGTCAAGCTGGCCGAAGCCTATGGCGGCCATGGCATACGCTGCGAGAAGCCGGACGAGCTGGACGACGCGATCAAGGAGATGATTGCGGTGAAGAAGCCGGTGATCTTCGACTGCCGGGTGGCAACGCTCGCAAACTGCTTCCCGATGATCCCGTCGGGCAAGGCGCATAACGAGATGCTCTTGCCCGACGAGGCGACGGACGAGGCGGTGGCCAACGCCATCGACGCCAAGGGCAGGGAGCTGGTGTAACGCCCAAGCCGAGGCAGGGCTGTCGGAAGAAGCCGTGCGGAAACAGAGAATTAGCTCAAGAGTTTGAAATCGAGATTCATGTCATGAACGCACAGCTTCAACCCACCGGTTCGGCCTATTTCATCGCCAAGGAAACGGAAAAGCCTGAGAATCACACGCTTTCGGTGCTGGTCGACAACGAGCCTGGCGTGCTTGCCCGGGTCATCGGCCTGTTCTCCGGCCGCGGCTACAACATCGAGAGCCTCACCGTGTCCGAGACCGAGCACGAGAAGCACCTGTCGCGCATCACCATCGTGACGCGCGGCACGCCGCATGTGCTGGAGCAGATCAAGCATCAGCTCGAGCGCATCGTGCCGGTGCACCGCGTCGTCGACCTCACCGTGCGCTCGCAGGAGCTCGGCCAGGAACGGTCACTGGAGCGGGAACTGGCGCTGGTGAAAGTGGCCGGCACCGGCGAGGCCCGCGTCGAGGCGCTGCGGCTCGCCGACGCCTTCCGCGCCAGCGTCATCGACGCAAACACCGAGCATTTCATCTTCGAGATCACGGGCAAGGGCTCCAAGCTCGACCAGTTCATCGCCATCATGAAGCCGCTCGGCCTGGTCGAAATCTGCCGCACCGGCGTGGCGGCGATGAATCGCGGCCCGCAGGGGATGTGACGGCCCGGCGCTCAGTCCATGACCCTCGACGCCTTCCTTGCCCTGCTGGTCTATGCCTTCGTGACCTCGGTCACGCCGGGGCCGAACAATTTCATGCTGCTGGCATCGGGCGTGAATTTCGGCTTCGTCAGGACCGTCCCGCACATGCTGGGCATCGGCGTCGGCTTCCTCGTGCTGCTGTTGGCCGTCGGCTTCGGGCTTGGTGCGGTGCTGACGGCGTTTCCGGTGCTGCACACCGGGCTGAAGATCGCCGGCGGCGTCTATCTGCTCTATCTCGCCTGGAAGATCGCGATGTCGCGATCGATGACCAGCAAGGGCGAGGCGACGGCAATGCCGATGCGCTTCATCGACGCGGCGGCGTTTCAGTGGGTCAATCCCAAGGCATGGGTGATGGCGATCACCGCCATGGCCGTCTACAGCGACGCGGACCATCCGTTTCTGTCGGTGGTGCTGATCTCGATGGCGTTCGCCATCGTCAATCTGCCGAGCGTTTCGGTGTGGGCGGGTTTCGGCACGGCGCTGCGTGGTTTCCTGTCGGATCCGGTGCGGCTGAAATGGTTCAACATCGCCATGGGCGTGCTCCTGGCGGCCACGCTGTGGCCGATGCTCAAATGATGTTTGCCGCCCAAAAGCGCATAAAACGCTTTGGGCGAGGTTCCCTGAATGTCACGCGCTTTAGTGCCGCCTAATTGTGCACTGCACATTAAATCTTCGTAATGCCGCGTTTTGGCCCTTTTCCGCCAAAGGCGTGTCCTATCTACTCCCCGAATTCGCGGCAGGACGCCGTGATTTGAGACCACCGGGTTCGGCGTGTCGGATGAGAGGGCATGTTGTCGATGCGCGGAAAAATCGTGCTTGCGGCGGTCGCGGCAGCCTGCCTGGCATGGGCAGGCCTCTACCTTTCGCCGACGGCGATGAGCAAAGTTCAGCAGCTCATAGCGCCGAAGCAGACCGCCGCCGCTGACCAGTCGAGCGCTGGCAAGTCGAGCGCTAGCAAGTCGGGCGCAGGCAAGTCAGGCGCGGGCAAGTCGGGCGCCGACAGGGCAGGCGGGGGCGCCAATGGCGCGCGTTCGGCCTCGATCGTCGCGGCCACCGCCTCGACGGCCGATTTCCCGATCCGCCGCTATGCCATCGGCTTCGTCTCGTCACCCGCCGTGGTCAGTATCAATGCCCGGATCTCCAGCCAGATCGTCTCCATCGCGGTCAAGGACGGGCAGATGGTAAAGGCCGGCGATCTTTTGTTCTCGCTCGACGATCGCGCGCTGAAGGCGCAACTGGCCAAGGACCAGGCGACGCTGGCCAAGGACCAGGCGATGCTCGTCAGCGCCACGGCGGATCTTCAGCGCGCCAAGGATCTTGTCGCCAAACAGGCAGGCACGCAGCAGACCTACGATCAGGCACTGGCGGCACAGAAGGCCGCTGTCGCAACCATCGACGCCGACAAGGCGACGATCGATTCCGATACCGTCCAATTGAGCTACGCGACCATTTCGGCGCCGATCACCGGCCGGCTGGGCGCGATCAATGTATCGCTCGGCGATCTCGTCACCACCAGCAACGGCAACAGTTCGTCGACGACGCCGCTGGTGACGATCACGCAGATGGACCCGCTGCAGGTGAACTTCAATCTGCCGGAAAGCAATCTCGCCCTGTTGCACAAGGCGTTGGCCTCGCCGCAACAAGGGGCGGTGACGCTGACCAAGGACGGCGATCCGATGCCGATCGGCAAGGGTACGCTCGATTTCGTCGATTCCAGCGTCGACACCGCCTCCGGCACGATCGCGACGCGGGCGAGCGTGCCCAATGCCGATATGTCGCTGTGGCCGGGTCAATATGTGAATGTCGTGCTCGACGCCGGCACCATGCCGCAGATGATTTCGGTTCCGACGGTCGCTGTCCAACCGAGCCAGAAGGGACCGTTCGTCTATGTCGTCAAGCCGGACAACACCGTCGAGATGCGGCCGGTGCAGGTGGCGCTGACCGAGGGCGAAAACAGCGCCATCAGCGACGGCTTGAGGAGCGGCGAGAAGGTGGTCGTCGAGGGCCAGACCAGGCTGAAGGATGGCGCCGCGGTGCACGAGGGCAAGGTGGCGGGTGGTGATCAGGCCGCTCCAAAGGTCGCCGAAGCCGGCAAGGCCAGCGGGGCGGGCCAATGATCTCCGAATTCTGCATCCGCAGGCCTGTCGCAACACTGCTGATGTCGTTCGCCCTCGTTCTGGGCGGATTGTTTGCCTACAAGTTCCTGCCGGTCGCCGCACTCCCCAGCGCCGAATTCCCGGTGGTCAATGTCTCGGCGTCGCTGCCCGGCGCCTCGCCGGAAACCATGGCGACCTCGGTGGCGACGCCGCTGATCAAGCAGTTCGCCACCATCGCCGGCATCGATTCGATCTCGACCTCCAACTCGCTTGGCCAGACCTCGATCGCCATCCAGTTCGTGCTCAATCGCGACATCGACGCGGCCGCCGCGGACGTGCAGGCGGCAATCGCGCGAACGCAGAAATCGCTGCCGCCCGAAATGACAGCGCCGCCGAGCTATCGCAAGGTCAATCCGGCCGACGCACCAATCCTGCTGATGTCGCTGGTCAGCGATACGGTCCCGCTGACCGATCTCGACGCTTTCGCCGAGAACGTGATCTCGCCGTCCCTGTCGACCATCGACGGCGTGGCCCAAGTTTCCATCTTCGGCCAGCAGAAATATGCCGTGCGCGTGCAGATCGACCCGACCGCGCTCGCCGCGCGCGGCATCTCGATCGACCAGTTGCAGGCGGCGATCGCGTCGGCCAACAGCAACACGCCGCTCGGCGTGCTGCAGAACGACAGGCAGCAATTGACGATCACCGCCAACACGCAACTGACCAACGCGGCGGGCTTTTCCAACATCATCATCGCCACCAAGAACGGCCATCCGGTGCGTTTGGGCGAGGTGACCCGCGTCATCGACTCGGTCGAGACCACGACGACGGCGAGTTGGTATGACGGCACGCGCGCCATCATCATGGCCGTGCAGCGCCAGCCCGACGCCAATACGGTCGACGTCGTCGACAAGGTCAAGGCGATGCTGCCGTCCTTCCAGGACCAGTTGCCGGCCGCCGCCAGCATCAAGCTGCTCAACGACCGTTCGACCTCGATCCGCCAGGCCGTCGACGACGTGCAGTTCACGCTGCTCCTCACCATCGCCCTGGTGGTGATGGTGATCTTCGTGTTCCTGCGCCGGGTGACGGCGACCATCATCCCGGCCGTTGCCGTGCCGATCTCGCTGATCGCAACTCTCGGCGCGATGTTCCTGTTCGGATTTTCCATCGACAACATATCGCTGATGGGGCTGACGCTGGCTGTCGGCCTCGTCGTCGACGACGCCATCGTCATGCTGGAGAACATCTTCCGTCACATGGAAGAGGATGGGCTCTCGGCATTCGACGCCGCGCTGAAGGGCGCGCGCGAAATCGGTTTCACCATCATCTCGATCTCGATCTCGCTGGTGGCGGTCTTCATCCCCGTGCTTTTAATGGGCGGCGTCATCGGCCGCATCTTCAACGAGTTCGCCGTCGTGGTGACAGTCGCCATCCTGGCGTCGATGTTCGTCTCGCTGACGCTCACGCCGATGCTGTGCTCACGGCTTCTGTCGGTGACGAAGGCCGATCGCGAAGCGCATGGTGGCGGCCACAGGCACGACCTCTTCACACGCGGCTACGACCAGGTTTTGACCTTCTGCCTGCGCCACACTTTCCTGGTGTTCCTGGTCTTCGCCGGAACGGCGGCTGCATCGGTCTGGCTGATCCAGATTTCCCCGAAGGGCTTCTTCCCACAGGAAGATATCGGCCAGATATCGGTCACGACCGTCGCCCGTCAGGACATCTCGTTCGATGCCATAGCGAAACTCCAGGGCCAGGTAGCGAATGTCTTTTCCCATTCACCCTATGTCGACCATGTGGCGTGGTCCGTGGGCGGCGGGAACAATGCGCTCAACCAGGGACGACTCTTCGTCCAGTTGAAGCCGAAGGACCAACGCCCCGACATCGAGAAGGTGCTTTCGGACCTGAGGCGCCAGCTGGCCAATGTTGCAGGGATCGAGACCTATATGCAGCCTGTGCAGAACCTCAGGCTCGGCTCACGGTCCTCCGCCAGCGCTTATCAGTTGGTCGTCCAGGGGCTCGACAATGGAGCCACGGACATCTGGGCGCAAAAGCTGAACGACGCGATGGCCGCCGACCACAAGTTCTTCACCGATGTCACCAGCGATCTGCAGAACAACGCGCTCCAGGCGACACTGGTCGTCGACCGTGACAAGGCAGCGACGCTCGGCATCGATACCGACACGCTACGCTCCAGCCTCTATGGCGGCTTCGGCACTGAGCAGGTTTCGACGATTTTCGGCTCGGCGGACAGCTATGAGGTGGTCATGGAACTCGATCCTCGGATCGCATGGTCGCCTGAACGCATGCTTGCGATCCAGGTGAGGACGGCCAGCGGCAGCCTGGTGCCGCTCGGCGCCTTTGCCCGCGTCGATCGCACCGCCGGCGCCTTGACAGTCAACCAGCTCGGCCAGCTGCCGGCGGTGACCATCTCCTACAACCTGCCGCAGGGCGTGGCGCTTGGCGACAGTACCGCCCGCATCGCCGCGCTGAAGGAGCAGATCGGCATGCCGAAGGCGATCTCGACCAGCTTCGCCGGCACGGCCAAGACGTTCCAGGATTCGCTTGCCAATCAGGGCCTGCTGATCGGCGGTGCCATTCTCACCATCTATATCGTTCTCGGCATCCTCTATGAGAGCTTCATCCATCCGCTCACCATCCTGACCGGCCTGCCGTCGGCTGTGCTGGGCGCCGTGGCTGCACTGCGCTTGGCTGGCATGGACCTCTCGGTGATCGCGGTGATCGGCATCCTGATGCTGATCGGCATCGTCAAGAAGAACGGCATCATGATGGTCGATGTCGCGCTGGAGCTCAGGCGCGAGGGCATGTCCGCCAAGGAGTCCATCCACAAGGCGTGCCTGATGCGTTTCAGGCCGATCATGATGACGACGCTCGCGGCGCTGATGGGCACCTTCCCGATCGCGCTCGGCACCGGCGCCAGCGCCGAGCTGCGCCAGCCGCTCGGCGTCGCCGTCGTCGGCGGCCTGCTTGCCTCGCAGGCGCTGACCCTGTTCGTCACGCCGGTCATCTATGTCTATTTCGAGAATTTCTCCGGCTGGCTGCTCGGCTTTTTCTCGAAGAAGAAGCGACCGGCGCTGCATGCGGTGGAAAGCGACGGGCAGCCTTCGCTGTTCGATCCCGTGGAGGACATGGTCGAGCCGCAAAAGGCAGCGGCGGAATAGGCTGGCCCAAGGCGCTGCGCTTGCGGCGGGCCGCGGGGAATCGTAGTTTGGGGCCATGTCCCATGATCATGACCACGACAACGAGCTCGACCCTTTCGCGGCGCGGGTGCGCGCGCTGGAAACGATCCTCACCGAGAAGGGCCTGATCGATCCGGCCGCCATCGACGTCATTGTCGACACCTACGAGACGAGAATCGGCCCGCGCAACGGCGCCAGGGTGGTGGCGAAGGCCTGGGCCGATGCCGACTTCGCCGCCTGGCTGAAACGCGATGCGACGGCGGCGATCGAATCGCTGAGCTATACCGGCCGCCAGGGCGAGCACATGCAGGCGGTGTTCAACTCAGAGGAGACGCACAACCTCGTCGTCTGCACGCTGTGCTCCTGCTACCCGTGGTCGGTGCTCGGCCTGCCGCCGGTCTGGTACAAGGCGCCACCCTATCGCTCGCGCGCGGTGATCGATCCGCGCGGGGTGCTCGAGGAATTCGGGCTGACGCTGCCCGGGACGACAAAAATCCGCGTGTGGGATTCCACCGCCGAGCTGCGTTACCTCGTGGTGCCGATGCGGCCTGATGGCACCGAGGACTGGAGCGAGGAGCGGCTGGCCGATCTGGTGAGCCGCGATGCGATGATCGGCACGGCTCTGGCGAAGGAACCGGCATGAACGGACCGCACGATCTCGGTGGGCAGATGGGGTTCGGGCCGATAGCGCCCGAGAAGGATGAACCGTATTTCCACGCCGCCTGGGAAAGGCGGGCGCTTGGCGTGACGCTCACCGCCGGCGCCATGGGGGCGTGGAGTCTCGACGAAAGCCGGCATGCCAGGGAATCGCTGCACCCGGAGGACTATTATGCTTCCAGCTACTACCAGATCTGGATCAAGGCGCTGGAGGTGCTGCTCAAGCGCCATGGTTTCGTCAGCGAGCATGATCTGGCCGCGGGCAGAGCGGTCGATGCCACCGCGGCCCCCAAAAGAGTGCTGAAGGCGGCGGACGTGCCGGCGGTGCTGGCCAAGGGCGGGCCTTGCGACCGGCCGGTTTCGACGCCGGCGCGCTTCAGCGCGGGCGACCGCGTGCGGACGAAGAATTTTCATCCGACCGGCCATACGCGGCTGCCGCGCTATGCACGCGGCAAGCGGGGAACGATCGAGGCCGTGCGCGACGGCTTCGTCTTTCCCGACAGCAATGCGCATGGCCAGGGTGAGAACCCGCAATGGGTCTACACGGTGGTGTTCGAGGGCGCCGAGATCTGGGGCGAGGGGGCCGACCCGACGCTGACGGTCTCGATCGATGCCTGGGAGAGCTATCTTGAGCCAGCCTGAGCCCGCAGTGCCGACAGGTTTCGACGAACCGGTGTTCGCTGAGCCGTGGCAAGCGGAAGCCTTCGCCATGACGGTGGCATTGCACGACAAGGGCTTGTTTTCCTGGAGCGAATGGGCTGAGGCGTTGTCCGCCGAGGTGAAGAAGCCCGGCGCGGCAAGCGACGGCCACGACTATTACGAACACTGGCTGGCGGCGCTGGAAAGGCTGCTTGCAGCCAAGGGCGTTGCCGGCAAGGGCGATGTCGATGCGCTGGCCGCCGCCTGGGAGCGCGCGGCGCACGCGACACCGCATGGCAAGCCGATCCTGCTGGAGAACGATCCCAGACCGACCGAAGGTCATGTCGGGCCGACCGAAGGTCGTGGCGGCCCGACCGGATAGGTCGTGACGCATCATCTTTGTTCCCTTTACGTTCCGGTCTACGCCTGCTACCGTTATCCACCGTTAGCATCGAGGTGATGGCAGCTATCTTGTCTTTGTCCTGCGAATCCGGTCTCTCGCTCTGATGGACTTCTCCCCCCAACAGGACGAGGCGCTGAAGGCGGTTGCCGGCTGGCTCAAAGAGGGGCGGCCGCAGGTCTTCCGGCTGTTCGGCTTTGCCGGCACCGGCAAGACGACGCTGGCGCGCTATTTTGCCGAGCATGTCGACGGCCAGGTGCAGTTCGCCGCCTTCACCGGCAAGGCGGCGCAGGTGCTGCGCTCCAAGGGCGCGGTCAATGCCCGCACCATCCACTCGCTGATCTACCGGCCGAAGGGCGAGGAATCGGTGGCCGATGAGGTGACCGGGAAAACCTCGATGTCGCCAACCTTCTCGCTCAACCGGCAAAGCCCGATATCGCGCGCCAAGCTCGTCGTCATCGACGAATGCTCGATGGTCGATGAGCAGCTTGGCCGTGACCTGATGAGCTTCGGCACGCCGATCCTCGTTCTTGGCGATCCCGGCCAGTTGCCGCCGATCTCGGGCGGCGGCTTCTTCACCGACCATGAGCCGGACATCCTGCTCACCGAGATCCATCGGCAGGCGCGCGACAACCCGATCCTGCGGCTGGCGCTAGATGTGCGCGAGGGCCGCGAATTCATGCGCGGCGACTATGGCACGGCGCAGGTGATCGGCAAGGAGGACGTCACCCAGGAACTGGTGCTGAAGGCGGACCAGGTGCTGGTCGGCACCAACAGGACGCGGCGACGCTATAATCAGCGGCTGCGCGAGCTGAAAGGGTTCAATGCCGATTATCCGCAGGCCGGCGACAAGCTCGTCTGCCTGCGCAACGATCCCGCCAAGGGGCTGCTCAACGGCTCGCTGTGGAAGGTGATGACCTCGTCGCGCGAGACGGTGAAGCCCGGCATCAATCTGCTGGTCTCGCCGGAAGAGGACGATCCGGACCGCGGCGTCGCCAAGATCAAGCTGCTCAAGGCCGCGTTCGAGGACCCGGACGCCGATATCCCCTGGCAGCAGAAAAAGCGCTTCGACGATTTCGACTATGGCTATGCCCTGACCGTGCACAAGGCGCAAGGCTCGCAATGGAACGAGATCGTGCTGTTCGACGAAAGCTGGGCGTTCAAGGAAACCCGCCAGCGCTGGCTCTACACGGCGATTACACGCGCTGCCGAACGGTTGACTATCGTCAGATAGACCGATCCCGCGTCACCATCACGATCCTGCCGGCATCACCGGTGGACTGATCGGGCTGGCGCCCAGCCATTCCCAAGCGGCCGCTTCGTCCTTGGCCGCGAAATGCCGGAATTCGATTGGTACGGAATCAGGCAGAATGCCTTGTGTGCCCGGTATCCAGTTTGGCTCGCCGATTGCCGCACAGCGGCCGATATGCGCCACGGCGTCAGCCGTGCCTTGTTCGATCGTCTCGTCCGACACATCGGCCCAGTCGACGCCGTCATGGTCGACCAGACGCACCAGAACGTCGATCCTGTCGTGCAGCGCATAAGCCGCCTCCAGCAGCCCGAACAAATTCTCCGCGTCCGCGGCCGTGACATGGCCAACGACATCGATGGCGAAAAGATCGGCGCGGGTGGTGTCGATGCGGCGGACTGCCGGCACCTCGTCGAGAAAATTCACGGGACCTCCTTCGGTGGACGCAATCGTTCACCTTGGAACACCCGAAACCCCCTGTCTGTTCCCGTCAAAGACGCTATAGATGCGCGCCAAGATCAGACCGGACCCGAAAAAATGCCCGCGAAGCTCTCCGTCAACCTCAACGCCATCGCCATGCTGCGCAACCGGCGCGACCTGCCATGGCCAAGCGTGATCGGGCTCGGGCGTCTTGCCCTTGCGGCGGGCGCGCACGGGCTGACGGTGCATCCGCGACCCGATGAGCGGCACACCAGGCATTCCGACCTGCCGGAGATCAGGGCGCTGATCGACGACGAATTCCCCAAGGCGGAATTCAACATCGAGGGCTATCCGAGCGAGGATTTCCTGGCGCTGGTGGAAAAGCACCAGCCGGAGCAGGTGACGCTGGTGCCCGACGACCCTGCCCAGGCCACTTCGGACCATGGCTGGAACTTCGCTGAAGAAGCGGCGTTCCTGACACCGATCGTCAAGCGCCTGAAAAAAGGCGGCTTGCGCGTGTCGCTGTTTTCCGATGCGGATCCGGACGGCATGAGGGCCGCGCGCGACACCGGGGCCGACCGGATCGAGCTCTATACCGGCCCCTATGGCAGTTACCATTCCGATTCGGCAAAAGCGGCGAAAGAGCTGGAAAGACTGGGAAAAACCGCGGATGCCGCGCTTGCCGCCGGGTTGCAGGTCAATGCCGGGCACGATCTGGTGGTGGCCAATCTGCCGGCATTGGTCAAGCGCATCCCCGCCTTGGCCGAAGTATCGATCGGGCACGGGTTGACAGCCGACGCATTGGAGTATGGCATGGCCGGCACGGTGGGGCGGTTTCTGAAAGCTTGCGGGTGGTAGAGATGGCAGCTTTGCATTACCCGCATGGAAGCGATTACGCGGCGGCACTTGATATTGCATCGCAGCAAGCGTAGAGCACCGCGCGTTTATCGGAGTGTCGTCCATGGCCCTTGCCAACACTGGTAGTGAGGCAGAACCCGTCGAACAATCGAGCCATCCTGAGGTTGAACAGCACAGCACCAAGGTTCTGATGCTGGGCGCGCTCGGCGTGGTCTACGGCGATATCGGCACCAGCCCGATCTATGCGTTCCGCGAGGCGTTGCGAGCGTCGGCGGGCGGCAATGTCGCCGAGCGCGGCGACATTCTCGGCGTGCTGTCGCTGATCATCTGGTCGCTGACCATTATCGTCACCATCAAATACATCATGTTCGTGCTCAGGGCCGACAATCGCGGCGAGGGCGGAGTGCTGTCGCTGATGGCGCTGGCGCGCGGCAGTTTTCCGACCCGCTCGGCGGTGATTCTGGGCATAGGCATCGTCGGCGCTTCCCTGTTTTTTGGCGACGCCGTCATCACGCCGGCAATCTCCGTGCTCTCGGCGGTCGAGGGCATGAACGTCGTTACGCCGACGTTCCAGCCTTACGTGGTGCCGCTGACGCTGGTCATTCTGGCGATCCTGTTTTCGGTGCAGCGGTTCGGCACCGGCGGCGTTGGCCTGATTTTTGGCCCGATTACCGCCGCCTGGTTCCTGGCCATCGGCCTGTCGGGCATCAATCACATCATCGACGACCCGGAAATCCTGCTGGCGATCAGCCCGCATTACATCGTCGCCTTCCTGATCAATTCGCCAGATGTCGCCTTCGTGACGATCGGCGCCATCTTTCTTGCCGTCACCGGCGCCGAGGCGCTCTATGCCGATCTCGGCCATTTCGGCCGCAAGCCGATCGTGCTGGCGTGGCTGGCGATCGTATTTCCTTGCCTGCTGCTCAACTATGTCGGCCAGGGCGCCTTCGTGCTGGCCAATGGCGGTGTCGTCGGCCACCCGTTCTTCGAGATGAACGAGGGCTGGACGCTGATACCGATGGTGGTGCTGGCGACGGCGGCGACCGTGATTGCCAGCCAGGCGGTGATCTCGGGCGCTTTCTCGCTGACGAGACAGGCGGTGCAGCTCAACATGCTGCCGCGGCTCGAAATCCTGCATACATCGGAAAGACAGTCCGGCCAGATCTACATGCCGCGCGTCAATCTGCTGCTGGCGCTGGTGGTGATGCTGCTGGTCGTCGGCTTCGGCGAATCCAGCAGGCTGGCCTCGGCCTATGGTATTTCGGTGACCGGCAACATGCTGGTGACGACGGTGCTGCTCTACGTCATCATGACCCGCATCTGGAAATGGCAGTTCTGGCTGGCCGCGAGCCTGACGGCTTTGTTCGCCTTCATCGATATCGGCTTCTTTGCCTCCAACATCGTCAAGGTGTTCGAAGGCGGCTGGGCTTCGCTGGCGGTGGCCTTCACGGTCGTGCTGGCCATGTGGACCTGGGTGCGGGGCAGCCGCTATCTGTTCGACAAGACCCGTCGCAACGAGATTCCGCTCGATTTCCTCGCCGGCAACCTGTTGAAGAAGAAGCCGCAGCTCGTGTCCGGCACGGCCGTGTTCCTGACCAGCGATCCGCTCAGCGCGCCGACCGCGCTGATGCACAGCCTGAAGCACTACAAGGTGCTGCACGAGCAGAACGTCATCCTTTCGGTGGTGACGGCGCCGCAGCCCATCGTGCCCGACAGCGAGCGGGTCAAGATGGAGACGCTCAACGATCTGTTCATGCGGGTGACGCTGAACTTCGGCTATATGGAGCAGCCCAACATTCCGCGTGCGCTGGCGATCTGCCGCAAGCAGGGCTGGAAGTTCGACATCATGACGACGTCGTTCTTCCTGTCGCGGCGCTCGCTCAAGGCATCGCCCAATTCGGGCATGCCGGTGTGGCAAGACAAGCTGTTCATCGGTCTGGCGCGCACGGCGGCGGATGCGACCGAGTATTTCCAGATCCCGACCGGACGTGTGGTCGAGATCGGAACGCAGGTGGCTATTTAGGTAAGCCATGCGGTGACAACGGTCGAAGAAATACAGCTGCGGAATAAACCCGTTCTGTAGCGATCCTTCCCACCCCCCTCTGGCCTGCCGGCGATCTCCCCCGCAAGGGGGGAGATCGGATGTCGCGTCGGGCATCGCCAAGCTTCTGCGTTGACGGAAGAGCGACGCGCTGAAGCGGCTAATCTCCCCCCTTGCGGGGGAGATGTCCGGCAGGACAGAGGGGGGTACTGTCCCGCCGGCCTTGGAAAGTTCTGCACCGCAACTGTGCATTCATCTTTGTTCTAGCCGGCCAGCGCCGCCTTGTTCGCCTCGAGGAATTGCTTCAACGATTTGGGCTTGCGGCCCGACAGCGTCTCGACCGCATCGGTCACCATGCCGATGCGGCCGGAGCGCGTGTTGGCGTCGAAGGAAACGATGATGCGGGCGAAGTCCTCGGGAACGCCTGCCGCCTTCACCCCTTCGGTCAACGCCTCGTCCGGCAGTTGAATGACTTCAAGCGGCTTGCCGGTGACCTCGGTCACCAGGGCGGCGATCTCGGCAACGGTATAGGCCTGCGGACCGGTCAGCGTGTAGGTCTTGCTTTCGCGCGAACCGGAAGCGAGGCCGGCGGCGATCGCCGCTGCCATGTCGTCGCGGGCGCCATGGGCGATGCGGCCGTCGGCCGCGGATGTGTACCAGTGCCCCGAGGCGATGGCATGCGGCAGCGACATGAACAGGTTCTCCTGGTACCAGCCATTGCGGAAGATCGTATAGAGGATGCCACTCTCCTTGATCGCCTGTTCGGTGCCGTAATGGTCGCCGGCAAACAGCACCGGCGATACCGGCTCCGGGTTGGGCATCGAGGTGTAGAGCAAATGCGAGACGCCGGCTTCCTTGGCCGCCGCGACCGCCGTCTCATGCTGTTTCAGGCGTTTGCCGCTTTTGAGGTCAAGATCACCGGTCGAGATGATCAGCACCCTGTCGGCGCCCTTGAAGGCACTGGTCAGCGACGCCTTGTCGTTGAAGTCGGCGGCCCTGACGGTCACGCCGCGCGCCGCCAGGTCGGCGAGGCTGGCGGGATCGCGCGTGGTAGCGATGACTTGCGTGGGCGCAACCTTGAGCGTGTCCAGCAGATGATGAATGACGCCGCGGCCAAGCTGGCCGGAAGCGCCGGTGACGAGAAGGGTTTCGGTCATTGGAGGTCCTGTCGTTGCGCCGAAGCGGTGGGTGTTCATATAGTCTCAAAAAGAGAGCAGCACTAAAATAGGAATTGACCGACCCTCGTAAAGAAGGCAGTTTTGCGGGAGGTAGGCACACGCAAGGAACCAGCGATGGACAGCAAGATCCTCAATCTGCGATCGAAGATGGAGGTCTACAAAGCCATGACCGATGGGGGCAATTTTGCCGATTGCCCTGTTCGCGATGTGATCCAGGGCATCAGCGGCAAATGGAGTTCGCTGCTAATGATGGCACTGGCGGAGAGGCCGTATCGCTTTGGCGAACTGCGGCGTCTCGTGCCCGACATTTCACAGCGGATGCTCACCCAGACGCTGCACGATTTGCAGCGTGACGGCTATGTCCATCGCGAGGTGTTCCCAACCAAGCCGCCGAGCGTCGAGTACAGCCTCACCGATCTCGGACGTTCGATGTTCGGGCCCTTGCAGCAATTGGTCCAGTGGGCCGAACTCAACCACGGCGCGGTGCGCGACGCGCGCGCCGCTTTTGATGCCACCCAAGACTGACCTTTGGCGCCTGTAGCTTGATTTGCCGATACCGCTGAAGGATTGTCCGGCCTGGGCGGGATTCGGCGGGCCATGGGCAATTCTCTCGATATCGCGATTGCCGGCGCCGGGCCGGCGGGGCTCGCCACCGCGCTCTATCTGAAGCGCGCCGGGCATCGGGTCACCGTCTTCGAGCGCTTCGACGAACCAAAGCCGGTCGGCTCCGGGCTGATCCTGCAGCCGACCGGGCTGACGGTGCTCGCCGATCTCGGCCTGCTCGACGACATCATGGCGCTGGGCAGCCGCATCCAGCGCCTGCATGGGGCCGATGCCAGAACCGGCCGCACCGTGCTCGATGTGCGCTATGATGCGCAGCGCGGTGGCCGTTTCGGACTGGCGGTGCATCGCGCGGCCTTGTTCGGCGTGCTTTTCCGCGCCATGGACCGCGAAGCGATCGCCATCGAGACCGGCGTCGAGGTCGAGATGCTCGAGACCGGCGAACGGGCGGTGTTGATCTGCGGCAATGGACGAAGGGCAGGGCCGTTCGATCTCGTTGTCGATGCCAGCGGCTCGCGCTCCAAGCTGCGACGATGCCTGAAAGACCCGGGTGAGCCGCGCCCACTCGCCTATGGCGCGTTCTGGGCCTCGCTCGGCTGGCCCGGCGCCGGTTTCGACGAGAACGCCCTGCTGCAGCGCTACGACGGAGCGAGCGTGATGATCGGCGTGCTGCCGATCGGCCGGCCTGAACCGGGCGCCGAGACGATGGCGGCATTCTTCTGGAGCCTGAAACCGGCTGATGTCGAGGACGTGCGGGTCATGGGCCTTGAAGCGTGGAAGGCGAGGGTGGTCGGCCTGTGGCCGGAATGCGAGGCGTTCACACGCCAGATCGACAGTTTCGACCAGCTCTCGCTGGCTCGCTACGGCCATCACACGCTCAAGCTGCCGGTTGGCCGGCGACTGGCTGTGATCGGCGATGCCGCGCATTCGACCAGCCCGCAGCTCGGGCAAGGCGCGAACATGGCGCTTCTCGACGCCGCGGCGCTCAACTACGCGCTTGTGCGGGCGGGCGGCGTCGACACCGCGCTGGCGGCCTATGTCCGGGCTCGGCGGTGGCACGTCCGGGCCTTCCAGGCGCTGTCGTTGATGCTGACGCCGTTCTACCAGTCGGATTCGAGCGTGATGCCGTTCGTCCGCGACAGGCTGGTGGCGACGGTGGCGAAAATTCCGCCGGCGCCACGGGTTCTTGCCTCGATGGTGGCTGGAACCGTGGTCGATCCGTTCAGGCGGATCGGGATCAAGGAAGCGTCGTGGTGAGATTGCTCCGGCCAATGACGGGAATGCTATCGATGGTGGGATCGGCAGGCAAATCACCGTTGCATCAGGCACTGCCAGCAAGGAATGCCAATGCCGCCATTACGCCAAGCGTCGCTCGAACCAGATGGAAATTGCCCCATTTGACGATCAGGTTCCGGGCTTGCGGGTTGGCGACGGCCGCATCCATCGCCTCCAGCAACCGGTTTGCCGGCATCATCACGATCAGCGTCCATGGCCAGGGAAGAATAATCAGCACCGCGCCAATCAGATGGGCGAGAATGCCGGTCTGCCACCAGGCGATGACGCCAAGAATACAGGCGATAACGGCAATCGACGCCTGCATGGCGGCGCCGCGTTTGTAGGAGGGTTGCCATTCCTGCAGCAGCGCCCGGTCATCGAGCCGAAGGCGCGCGGGTTGTTCGGCGACACTGACATAGATGGCAGCGCCCGCGAAGGCGGCGGCTACGGTCAAGGCGAGCAATCCTGCGAGCATTCTGATCTCCGCGATAACCCGCCATCTTCCCGATAACCCGCCATCTTCTCCCTAAACGTTTGGGCATAGCGGACTAGGACAGAAATAGGACTTGCACCGATTGGGGCAATACGCCATAGAGGTGCCGAACCGTAACGTACGGTACGCAAGATTTCGCAAGGCGAGAAGAAATTGTTGCAGGCAAGCGCCGACATCGACACCAGCGAAGCGCTGACGGAGCGGCAGCAGGCCGTGCTTGACGCGGCCCTTCGCCTGCTGGTGGAGGAGGGCGACAACCTGACCATGACCGCAGTGGCGCGCCGCGCAAGCTGTTCCAAGGAAACGCTCTACAAATGGTTCGGCGACCGCGATGGGCTGTTGACCGCGACGGTGCAGTGGCAAGCCTCCAAGGTGCGGGTGGCGCCGGTCGATGGCAAGGGGCTCGACCTCGCCTCGCTGACGGCCAGCCTGGAGCGTTTTGCCTCCGACTGGCTCAAGGTGATTTCGAGCGACACGTCGATCGCGCTGAACCGGGTGGCGGTCGGCCATGCCGGTTCGGGAAAGGACGATCTCGGCGCCATCGTGCTGGAGAACGGCCGCTTCGCGCTGGCAAGGCGCCTGAAGCCGGTGCTGGAAGCAGGCCGGCAAGCCGGGCTTCTCGACTTTTCGGACGCCGAAACGGCGTTCCGCACCTTTTTCGGGCTGGTCGCCCGCGATGTGCAGATGCGCCTTCTGCTCGGCGACCGGCTGGAATTGACTGCTGCGGTGATCGGCGGCGATGCCGTCCGGGCGACGCAGCAGTTTCTCGCTCTTTACGGAGCAAAAACCGGGCCGCAAGGCTTCTGAGTTCAAAACGGGAAGGAAAAAAGATGCGTGTCTATTACGATCGCGACGCCGATCTCAATCTGATCAAGGGCAAGAAGGTTGCCATCATCGGCTATGGCAGCCAGGGCAGGGCGCATGCGCTCAACCTGAAGGATTCCGGCGCCAAGGACATCGCCATCGGCCTCAAGGCCGGCTCGGCGACCGCCAAGAAGGTCGAGGCCGACGGGCTCAAGGTGATGAGCGTGGCGGACGCCGCCAAATGGGCCGACCTTATGATGATGGCGACGCCGGACGAATTACAGGCCGACATCTACAAAAACGAGATCGCGCCGAACATCCGCGATGGCGCGGCGATCGCCTTCGCCCACGGCCTCAACGTGCATTTTGGCCTGATCGAGCCGAAGGCCTCGGTCGACGTCGTCATGATCGCGCCGAAAGGTCCCGGCCATACGGTGCGCGGCGAATACCAGAAGGGCGGCGGCGTGCCTTGCCTTGTCGCGGTCAACCAGGACGCATCGGGCAATGCGCTCGATCTGGCTCTGTCCTATGCCTGCGGCGTCGGCGGCGGCCGTTCGGGCATCATCGAGACCAATTTCCGCGAGGAATGCGAGACCGACCTGTTCGGCGAGCAGGTGGTGCTGTGCGGCGGCCTGGTCGAGCTGATCCGCGCCGGCTTCGAGACGCTGGTGGAAGCCGGCTACGCGCCCGAGATGGCCTATTTCGAGTGCCTGCACGAGGTCAAGCTGATCGTCGACCTGATCTATGAGGGCGGCATCGCCAACATGAACTACTCGATCTCGAACACCGCCGAATGGGGCGAATATGTTTCGGGCCCACGCATCATCACCGCCGACACCAAGGCCGAGATGAAGCGCGTGCTGAAGGATATCCAGACCGGCAAGTTCACCTCGGAATGGATGCAGGAATACCGCGCCGGCCTGTCGCGCTTCAAGGGCATCCGCCGCATGAACGACAGCCACCAGATCGAGGAAGTCGGCGCCAAGCTGCGCGCGATGATGCCGTGGATCTCGAAGAATAAGCTGGTCGACAAGGCCAAGAATTAATTCACAATTTCATCATTGTGCATGAACAAGCCGGCGGTTCGCTCCGCCGGCTTGATCATTTCAGCCATAGTGCCAGTGTGGCTTCGGTTCGGTGCCGGTGAACATCACGCCGAGGCGGTCCTGGCGGCGCCAGCGGACCACTGCCTTGTAGGCGATGCCGTCGTGCGGCACATAGAGCAGAAACTCGTCGGGTACGCGTGCGTCGGGCGAGACTTTCAGTTCCGCGCCGCCGGCATGCATGTTGCGCACCGTGCAGCTGACCTCGGAATTGGTCACGCCGGTCAGGATCGTCGCGCCCTTCAGCACGCGCTGCCTGTGTTTGTCCCTGTGTTCGTCTTCGGCCATCGCGCAATTCCGACAGTCATTCCTTGGGCGATCCGCGCATCTCAGGCGCAGCGATCGGCACGATAATTGGGCCGGCCTGATAAAGATCGCGTTATCTTTGGCGGCAGCGTCGCTATTTCTCGGCCTGACGGCGTGTGGAAGATGAAAAATCAAAATGAAAAACGGCGCCGCAAGGTGCGGCGCCGTTCGGGAATTCACCGGTCGCCTGGCTCAGCTATAAGGCGACCAGCACTGCCGACGGGGGCCGCCATAGGGCTGAAACGTATTGTCCCAGGCGCGATACGAGCGGTAACGATTGTAGCACCACCGGACGTGAGCACTGGATCCTGCACGATAATAGCGGCGCGGTGCCGGCGCGTCGTAGTAGTTGTAGTTGTTGTACATGCTGCCGAGGCCGAGCCCCAGGCCCAGCCCCAGAATCGCGGCGCCCGCGCCATTATCGTAATAGCCGCCGCGGTAATGGCGGCGATGATGGCGCCAACGCCAATCATCCCCGCGATTCCAGTGTCTGCGGTTCCAGTTTCGACGGTTCCAGTCACCGCGGTTCCAATTATCCGACCTCGAGAAACGGCGCCCGTCATGGCGACGCCATTGCCACTCGTTGAAGCGTGGGTTGTTGCCGCCCGCCCAGCCATCGCGGACAGGCGTGATTGTCGGCGCAGCGGTGCTGGCGGGAACAGAGAGATCCGGCTGCATGATCGGGCCGGCGGCGGACGGCGCGGTGATGCCGGAGATGAGGCCCAGGGCCAACAGCCAGGATTTCACCGTGGAAGAAAAGAGCGAGTTCATTGCACTCTCCAAGAGATTTCAGGCCCCACGCCCAGAATACCCGGGGGCAGAACCTCATTGATGGAACTTTCCGTCTGAACGGAGGATGAACGGAAAAGGTTCCGTCAACCATGACGGGAATGCCATCAGGACCAATCGATCTCCGCTGGTGGTCCTGCGACCTTGTTTTCTCCCGCGCTTGCGGGCAAAGCTCGTCGCCATGACGCTGCGCCTCGCCACATTCAATGTCGAAAACCTGATGAACAGGTTCGATTTTTCCGGATACCGCAATCAGCTCAACGAAGACCGCACGCTGGCGCTTTTCGATATACAGAGCGAGGCCGAATACAGGATGCTGGAACAGGCCCGCGCCATCGCGCAATCGGACGATACGCGGCAATTGACGGCGCTGGCGATCGCCGCCACCCGGGCCGACATCATCTGCATGCAGGAGGTCGACAACATCGAGGCGCTGAAGGCCTTCGAATATGGCTATCTGTTCAAGATGGTGGGGCAGGGCTACCGGCAGAAATACACCACCGCCGGCAATGATTCGCGCGGTATCGACGTTGCCCTGATGATGCGCGACGAGACGGCGCAAGGCCAGCCGATCGAGTTCGTGCGCATGACCAGCCATGCCTATGTCACGTTCGAGCAATTCGGCCTCTTCACGCCGGAACTGGCCGCACTGGGAAACCAGGCCAATGATCGCATCTTCCGGCGCGACTGCCTGGAAGTCGACCTGAAGGTGGGCGGCGTGCCGCTGACGCTTTATCTCGTGCATTTCAAGTCGATGGGCTCGCCTCGAAACGGCCTCGACGGCCGCGAGGCGACCATGCCGTTGCGCATCGCCGAGGCACAAGCGGTGCGCCGCATCATCGAGGAGCGTTTCGGCGGGGATCATGCTGCCGACAAGCGCTGGGCGATCTGCGGCGACATGAACGATTACCGGCAGCGTGTGAAGATCACCGGCGATGCCTTCGACGGCCATCGCTTCGAGGTGATCAACGAGAACCAGTCCTGCCTCAACACGCTCACCGCCGGCGGCTTTTGTGAAAACGCGGTCGAGCGGCGCCCCGAAATGGATCGCTGGACCTTCTACCACACACGTGGACCGCAAGAGCGGCATCTCTGTCAGCTCGACTACATCCTGCTGTCGAAGGGGCTGGCGACCAGGAACGCGACAGCCGTTCCCGACATAATCCGCAACGGCCAGCCCTGGCGCACGATATTCCCGGCCGGCCAGGAGGTGGAGCGTTTTCCGCGCGCCGGCTGGGACCGACCGAAAGCCTCAGACCATTGTCCGGTCGCGATCGCCTTGGACATGGCCTGACTGTGAGCTTCGATCTGCCGCGCAACACTATCCTGCCGGTCGACTTTGTCGAGGTCAGGCTCGATCCCGGCCCGCATCCGTTCGAGCGCGACAATCGCCAAGCGATCGCCGAGAATTGGAGCAGGGAAATCGCGGCCAATCCGGCACTGTTCGATGGCACCGTGGTGCTGCTTTCAGCACTCAGCTATCGTGACAGTCGCCTGGTGGGCCGCTGCCACGCAGTGCGCTACTCGACCTTCATGCTTTGGCGCAGCAATCGGCAGGCGGCCGGGGCCGAGCACGCCTATGCCCATGCCATGCTGGTCGCCGGCGACAACGCGTTGGTTGCGATCCGCATGGCGCAGCACACCGTCAATGCCGGCCGCGTCTATTTCGCCGCCGGTTCGTTCGAGCCGATCGATTTCCGCGACGGACTTGTCGACGTCGACTTCAACATGGTCCGCGAGGTGGGCGAGGAGACCGGGATCGATCTGTCTGGTGCCGTGCGCGGCCAGCGCTACCACGCACTATCCACGCCGAGCGGCACGGTGATCTTTCGCCGTTATAGGATGGTCGAGCCGGCCGACGAGATCGCGCGGCGCATCAGTGCCTTCGTCGCCGCCGAAGCCGAACCTGAGATCGAGGGGCCGGTGATCATCCGCCACGCCGCCGATCTGCCGGAAGGGCTGATGGGGCACATGAAGCCGCTGATCGAGTGGCATTTTGCCGGGAAGGACTAACGACGCGTTTTGCCTGCCATGGCCTTGCGATCGCTGCGGGCGGCTATCAGGAACAATATGACGCCAAGACCCAGCAAGGCGCCCATCGCCATTCCCATCGTCTGCCCGATGACCTGCTGGAAATCGGCGGTGACGCGATCGGGATTTTCCATGCCATAGCTGGCCAGATACCACCACAGGCCTGCCAAGGCGGCCTCAACGACCAGCACCGCCAGAATCAGGCGTTCTTTCTTACTCATACTTCCCCACCCCTCGAGGGTCATATTAGCCCCAGCGACTATACTAGCACCGCAGGTTGAGTGGGGACAGGGAAGAGGCGTAAGAAGCCCCATAAAAAGTATAAACAGCCGAAACGTCGCGTGACGCCCTCTATTCATGCCTCAGCGCGTCGATCGGATCGAGCCTTGCGCCGCGCAGCGCCGGGAAGAAACCGAACACCATGCCAATCAGCGCCGAGAAACCGACGGCAAGCAGAATGACCGCCGGGCTTGGCGCGAACGGTATGGTCAGCGCCACCGAGGCGAGGCCGGCGAGCGCCAGGCCGATCAGGATGCCGATGATGCCGCCGAGCAGCGACAGCACCGTCGCCTCGACCAGGAACTGGATCAGGATGTGCTTTTCATGCGCGCCGATGGCCAGCCGGATGCCGATCTCGCGGGTGCGTTCGGTGACCGACACAAGCATGATGTTCATGATGCCGATGCCGCCGACCAGCAGGCTGACGCCGGCGACGGCGCCGAGCATTCCGGTCATGGTGGTGGTGGCGCTGGCCATGGCGTCGGCAATCTGGGTCATGTCGCGGATCGAGAAATCGTCCTCGCGGTCGGGCGTGATGCGGCGCGTGTCGCGCAATATGTCTTCGACGCGTGGCAGCAGTTCGCTCGTCGGCGTCCTGTCGTCGGCGGCGACATAGATGTTGTCGACATCGCGGTTGCCGGCGATGCGGCGCTGGTACGCATGCAGCGGCATCAGCACGACATTGTCCTGGTCCTGGCCGAAGCCGGTATAGCCCTTGGGCTCGAGCAGGCCGATGATCTTGCAGGAGGTGCGGTTGACGCGGATGATCTCGCCCTCGGGGTCGCCGGCGCCGAAGAACTGCTGGCGCACCGTTTCGCCGATCAGGCAGACGCCGGTGCCCGAGCGGGTTTCGGAATCGCTGAACGGGCGGCCCGACGCCAGCTTCCAGTCGCGCGCATCGAGATAGGCGCTGTCGGTGCCGGTAACGCCCGAGGTCAGGCTCTCGGTGCCGAAGATGACGCGCACCTGTTTTTGCGAGGCAGGCGAAATGGCGCGGGCCCCGGTCAGGTGGGCGACGAGCGCGGCGACGTCCTTTTCGGCAAGCGGACGGACCACCTGGTCGAGCCCTCCCGGTCCGCCTGGGCCGGCCGGGCGGCCGGAACGGATGACGAGCAGATTGCTGCCGAGCTTGGCGATGTCGGACTTGACCTTTTCGGTGGTGCCGGAGCCGATGGTGAGCATGGCGATGACGGCGGCGACGCCGATGACGATGCCGAGCAGCGTCAGGAACGAACGCAACACGTTGCGGCGCACGGACAATAGCGAGAGGCGGACGGTTTCCCAGAGCAAGTCAGGCCACCTCCAGGTTCATGCTGTCGGAGGCGACGTGGCCGTCGAGGAAGCGAATCGTGCGCTCGGCATAGCCGGCGACATCGGCCTCGTGGGTGACCATGGCGATGGTGAGGCCGAGCTCGGTGTTGAGCCGGGTCAGCAGTTCCATGATCTCATGCGTGCGGGCGGTGTCGAGATTGCCGGTCGGCTCGTCGGCCACCAGAAGCGTCGGCCTGGTGACGATGGCGCGCGCGATCGCCACACGCTGCTGCTGACCGCCGGAAAGCTCGGCCGGCGTGTGGTGCTCGCGGCCGACAAGGCCGACCTCGGCCAGCGCCTTCATGGCAAGGTCGTGACGGTCGCGGGCGCCGACGCCGCGGTAGATCAGCGGCAGTTCGACATTTTCCACCGCGGTGGTGCGCGGGAGGAGGTTATAGCCCTGAAAGACGAAGCCGACATAGAGATTGCGCAGCATGGCGCGGCGGTTGCGGTCGAGGCGGCCGGCATCGATGCCCATGAAGGAGTAGGTTCCGGCCGTCGGCGTATCGAGGCAGCCGATGATGTTCATCGCCGTCGATTTGCCCGAGCCGGAGGGACCCATGATGGCGACGAACTCGCCACGACGGATGGCAAGATCGACCCCGGCCAGCGCATGGACCTTGGCTTCGCCCTGGCCATAGCTCTTCCAGACCTGGTCGAAGCTGATGAGGGTCGCGCCCGACGCCATGGCCTTAGCCCCGCTGCTGCGAAGCGGTGATGACTTCCGCGCCTTCGTCGAGGCCCAAGACGATCTCGGTCAGTTCGCCGTCGGTGGAGCCGACCTTGACGTTGACCGGACGCGGCCGCCCGTTCTCCAGGACGTAGAGCGTGCGCGAGCCGTCGGTGGGCGTCGTCGTCGCCTGGCGCTGGCGGTTGCCACCCGGACGCCCCATGCGGCCGGTGAACAGATCCCCCAGGCTCCACCCGCGAGCAGTGGATGCCGCTGGCGGCCGATAGCGGAAGGCGGTGGCCGGCACGGTGAGCACGCCCTTGGCTTGCCTGGTGACGACCGAAACGGTGGCGGTCATGCCGGGCCGCAGCAGCAGTTCATTGTTGTCGACCTCGAGCCGCGCATCGTAGGTGACGACGCCGTCGGTGGTCACGGAGGCGTAGGAGATGTCGCGGATCTCGGCATCGAACGGCCGTTCCGGGAAGGCGTCGACGGTGAAACGGGCATGCTGGCCTGGCCTGACCGCGCCGATGTCGGCCTCGTCGACCGCTGCCTTCAGTTCCATGTTCCTCAGATCGGCGGCGATGACGAACAGCACTGGCGCCTGCAGCGAGGAGGCGACCGTCTGGCCCGGATCGACCGAGCGCGTCAGAACGATGCCGTCGATCGGCGCGTAGATGGTGCTCTTGGCAAGATCGGTCTGCTGCGCCTTGAGGTCGGCATTGGCGATGGCCAGATTGGCTTTGGCGCTGTCGAGCCCCGCCCTGGAGCGGTCGCGCGTGGCGGTTGCCGCTTCAAGCGACTGGTCCGTCGCCATGCCTCGCCTGGTCAGCGCCGCGGCGCGGACAAGCGCCTTTTCGTTTTCGTTGAGCGTCACCGTGGCGTCCTCGACGCTCGCCGCCGCAGCCTTGGCGGAGGCCTCGGCGCGCTCGATCTGGACTTCCAGCTTGGCGGTGTCGAGCGCGGCCAGCACATCGCCTTTCTTCACCTGCTGGTTTTCATTGACCGAAACCGAGCGGACGACTCCGGACAGTTCGCTGGAAATGTCGACCTGGGTGAGGGGCTGCAGCGTGCCGGTGGCCGAAACCGCGACGGTAAGGTCGGCGACAGCGGCCGGCACCGTCGTATAGTCGATCTTGGCGGGAGACCCGGCATACCATTGGTAGCCGACGAAGCCGGCGGCGATGACGATCAGCGCCAGCAGCCCGTAAAGCCAGCCACGGCGACGCGTCTTGCGCAGCCCTTCGCGATCAAGGCCGAGCGCCGTCTCGATGGCGGAATCCGATTCCGTCTTTGGCAGATTGACAATCTGGTCCACGCCGGACCCCTATAACGCCTGATGTCCCTATGAGTGTACAAATCAGGCTGACCGGTTCGAATATCAAATTAAATTTCGCTCATGTTTGGATTCAGGCAGAGGACTTTCTGAAATGCAGCCGCGCAATTACTTGCTTTATGATGTGTTCACGACCGAGCAACTGGCCGGCAATCCGCTGGCCGTCGTGCTCGACAGCAAAGGGCTGGACACGGCCGGGATGCAGGCCATTGCGCGCGAATTCAATCTCTCCGAAACCGTCTTCGTGCTGCCTGCCGACAACCCCAAACACCGCAATCGTATCCGCATTTTCACGCCCGACTACGAAATGCCTTTCGCTGGCCATCCGACCGTAGGTTCGGCGATCGCGCTCGCCGAGCAGGCGGGCGAGGGCGGGGCCGGCATCTTCGTGTTGGAGGAGAATATCGGCCCGGTGCGCTGCGCCGTCAGCAAGCATGACGGCGCCACCTTTGCCGAGTTCGACCTGGCGAAACTGCCGGAGCGGCTGGAATTGTCGGCCGATCCGGAAGCAATCGGTGCTGCCCTTGGACTCACGCCGCACGAAATCGGCTTCGAGAATCATCGGGTCTCATTCTGGTCGGCCGGCGTCCCCTATGTGACCATACCCGTCGCCGACCTAGAGGCGGCAGGTCGGATAAGGCTCGACAACCAGGCGTGGTCGGAACTGGCGCCGCGCAAGAGCGAATGGGCTTTCGCCAGCCCCTATGTCTACTGCCGCGAGAGGGTGAACCACGACAGCGCCTTCCATGTGCGCATGATCGTGCCGGGCAGCCCCTCTTACGAGGATCCGGCAACCGGCTCTGCGGCCGCCGCCTTCGCCGGTGCTGTCATGCATTTCGACCGCCCGACGGATGGCGTATCGCAGCTCTGGATCGAGCAGGGGCTGGAGATGGGCCGGCCGTCGCGCATACGCCTCGAACTCAATGTCGAAGGCGGCAAACTGGCGGCCGCCCGCATCGGCGGCCATGCGGTCAAGGTGGCGGAGGGGAGGCTGTTCATTTGATCGCATCCTCACGCTTCGTCATCCTGGGGCGGAGCAGGAGCGAAGCGACGTCGCGAAGACCCTAGGGTCCATGCCGTAACGGCGGAGTGTCGCCGCGGGACACACCTTGGAATTCTTAGCAGGACAGAGGCGCAGGACGGATCACAGCAGAGCGGCTTTTGTTTTGCGCCGCTGCATTCTTCGGCCAATGTTGCGGCATGGATCCTAGGGTCTCTGCTCCGGTTCGCGTTCGCTCCGCCCTAGGATGACGAGAGCCGGTGCGATTTGTCGGGAAATGATTCCGGCAGGGCTGGACATGACTGGTATCGGCGGCTATATGCCCGCCGACGCCGGTTTTACCGGCCGAGTGGGTGCGTAGCTCAGTTGGTAGAGCAGCTGACTCTTAATCAGCGGGTCCACAGTTCAATCCTGTGCGCACCCACCAAAGATTTCAAAGACTTAGGTGGATAGACCCCGTGAACACACCGGGAACGTGGGACGGCCGTGAGACCGTCCCACGTACCACATGGGATTTTTAAGGCTGCCACCTTACGGCGCGGGTTTGCCAAGGCTGGCCTTGAACTTTACCTTCATGGCGATCTGGCCGGTCACAGTGATCTGCGATCCACCCGCGCTGCCCACGCTGCGATCCCTGGCGTTGACATTTGTGGTGACGCTGGTGACCTCGCAGGAGTCGGCGATGGTTTCGATCACCATGGCACAGCTGCCGGCCGCGACTTTATAGAAGGAACGAAGCCCGGCTTCCTGCTGCACCGCGATGTCTTCATCATCCTTGACCGGAATGCTCATGGTAAGGCTGGATTGCACCTTCGCGAGCCCGTCGTCACCGGCGCGCAGGCGCAGCGGGCGGCGGGTCTCGTCGAGGGTTTGCGAGAATGCCGGTAGAGCCGTGCCGCAAAACAATGCCGTGATAACTACAGTCTTCAAATACATTGAATAGCCTCCAAGAAGATTTTCTCCTCTCATGGAACACTCAAGATCGTGTTATTCTTTTGATTCAATGACGTTGAAAGTTTGACGTGATCTACTTCTCCGAAACACCCGCCTCCGCAAAACTCGCCATTCGAGCATGACACTCCAGCGCCGAGCGGACGATGTTGACGGCGAGGCAGGCGCCGGAGCCTTCGCCGAGCCGCATGCCGAGGTCGAGCAGTGGCGGCAGGCCGAGCGCCTCCAGCAGGCGGCGATGGCCGGATTCGGCCGAGACGTGGGCGGCGATGGTATGGGCGAGGCCGGTGGGGTGCAGCCTGGCCAGGGGAGCGGCGGCGGCGGTGCTGACGAAGCCGTCGAGCAGCACGGGCACATTGTTGTGGCGCGCGGCCAGCGTCGCGCCGAAGATGGCGGCGAGTTCGCGGCCACCAAGCGTGGCTGCGACCTTCAGCGGGTCGGCAAGCGCTTCGGCATGGCGCTTGAGGCCGGCCTCGATGGCGGCGACCTTGCGCTTCAGGCCGGCATCGTCGACGCCGGTGCCCCGCCCCGTCCATTTTTCCGCGCCGCCGCCGAACAGGGCGGTCGAAATGGCGGCGGCGGGCGTGGTGTTGCCGATGCCCATTTCGCCGAAGCAGACGAGGTCAATGTCCTTGGTCACCGCACTGTGACCGGCCGAGACGGCGGCGAGGAAGGCTTTTTCGTCCATTGCCGGCTCCTGCGTGAAATCGCCGGTCGGGTGGTCGAGGTCGAGCGGGATGACATCGAGCTCGGTGCCGGCGATGCGGGCAAGCTGGTTGATGGCGGCACCCCCTCCGGCGAAATTCGCCACCATCTGCACGGTGACCTCCGATGGGAAGGCCGACACGCCTTGCGCGGTGACGCCATGGTTGCCGGCAAAGACAAAGACTTTCACACGGTCAAGCCTCGGCATGTCGCGGCCCTGCCAGCGGGCCAGCCAGGCGGCTATGGTCTCCAGCCGGCCGAGGCTGCCCTGTGGCTTGGTCAGCGTGTTTTGACGGCGGGCCACGGCTGCCGCCGCGGTATCGCTGCCGACAGGCAGGTCGAGGCAGGCCGCGCGCAGTTCATCAAGCGATTTGAAGGGCATGGAAAAGATTTCTCCGAAAGAGAGTCAGGATAGGGAAACGGAAGCGACGAGCAGGATCGTGATCTCGCCGAGTTGCTGCAGCGCTCCGACAGTATCGCCGGTCTGGCCGCCGATCTGGTTGAGGCAGAGCGCGCGGAAGGCGGTGAACAGGAGGCCGAGCAGGATAAGTGCGGCAACTGCTCCGCCCAGCCCAAGCGCCAGCAGCGCGAGCGCGCCAAGTATGGCGCCGAGAGCAGCCGTCTCGGCCGAGACGGCGCCCGCGCCGGCCGAAAGGCCGTCGTCGCGGGCCGGCGGCAGGAGATGCATGAAAGCGCCGAGCAAGCCACGCGAGCCGGCATGGGCCGCAACGAGAGCGAAGAGAACCCCTGCCGGAGTGGTGAACTGTGAGAGCACGCTCCAGCGGATCAGCAGCGACAGGCCGAGCGCGCAAGCGCCGTAAGCGCCGATGCGGCTGTCGCGCATGATCTCCAGCTTTTTCTCACGCGTCTTGCCGCCGCCAAAGCCATCGGCGACGTCCGAAAGCCCGTCCTCGTGCAGGCAGCCCGTGGCGAGCAGGGTGGAGGCCAGCGCCAGGGCTGCCGCCGGTCCGCCGGCGAGACCGAGCCTTGTCCCGACGGCGTAAACCAGGGCGCCAATCAAGGCGACGGCGAGACCGGCCACCGGGGCCGCCCAGATCGCGCTGGCCAGGCTGCGGCCGCGAAAGTCGAAAACCGGCAGCGGCAGCCGGGTGAAGAAGACGAGGCAGAGCGCGATGTCGTCGAGCGCCTGCCGGGGTGAGGGGATTGCGGTCATGCACCCCTCGCAATGGCATGGAAGAACGTCCCGCTGACATTGCCACGCCGGTAGCCCGAAGCGCCCAGCGGATTGCCCTGGCCGTCGGCGAGGTCGGCCAGTGGCTCATCGTTGCCGGTGGCCGTCATCTGCGCATAGTGGAATTCATGGCCGCGGATCAGCGTGCCCTCGGCACCCAGCGGGCAATCGGCGCGCAATTTTGCCTGGCGATAGCCGAGATTCATCTTGCGTTTGGCGAAGCTGGTCGAGTGGCCGAGCAGGCCGAGCATTTTGTGTGTCTCGCCCTCGGCATCTTCCAGCGCTTCGCCCAGCACCATGAAGCCGCCGCACTCGCCATGGATCGGCCGCGTCTCAGCAAACTTTGCCATGCCGGTCCGGAAGTTCGCGGCGCTGGCGAGGCGACCGGCATGAAGTTCGGGATAACCGCCGGGCAGCCAGCAGACGTCGCAATCTTGAGCCAGCCCCTGGTCGGCGAGCGGCGAGAACGGGACGATTTCCGCGCCGGCCTTGCGCCAATGCGCGGCGACATGCGGGTAGAGAAAGGTAAAGGCGGCATCCTGCGCCAATGCGATGCGCTGGCCTGGCGGTGGCAATGCATCGCTGAAATCGCCTGATGCCGGCGTGAATGGCGCCGCCAGCGCCATGATGGCGTCGAGGTCCAGCGATTGTTCGACCATGTCGGCAAGGCGGTCGAGATGCGCCGTCAGGTTCTCGTATTCGCCGGCCTGAACGAGGCCGAGATGGCGTTCCGGCAGGTTCAGCGAGGGATCGCGCAGGATGGCGCCGACCACCGGCAGGCCGATTGCCTCGATGGCTTCGCCGCAGAGCCGGCGGTGGCGTTCGCTGCCCAGCCGGTTGAGCACGACGCCAGCCATGCGCACGTCGGGATCATAGGTGGCAAAACCCTTGGCGACGGCTGCCGCCGTGGTCGACTGGCCGGAGACATCGAGCACCAGCAGCACCGGCAGGCCATAGAGCCGGGCGAGGTCGGCGGCCGAGCCGGAGCGGCCTGGCGCAGCGGGAATGCCGTCGAACAGGCCCATGGCGCTTTCGAGGAAGATGAAGTCGGCATCCTCGGTGGCGTTGCCTGCCAGGGCATTGAGCAAGGCAGGCGACATCGCCCAGCTATCCAGGTTGACGCCGGACAGACCCGTGGCGGCGGTGTGGAAGCCGGGATCGATATAGTCGGGGCCGGATTTGGCGCCGCGCACCTTCAGCCCACGCCTGGCGAGCGCGCGCAAGATGCCGATGGTGACGCTGGTCTTGCCCGAGCCGGAGCGCGGCGCGCCGATGATGATGGCGCGGGTCATGCTTCGCCCGCCAGTGCCGCGCGCATGGCGACGATGCCGCCGACGATAATCAGCGCCGGTGAAGACAGGTCGGCAGCGGTCGCTGCTTCGGCAATGGTGGCGAGCGTGGCGACGACGGTGCGCTCCTGCGGCGTCGTCGCGGCGACGATCACCGCAGCGGGCGTCGACGGCGCCAGACCTCCTTCGAGCAGGGAGGCTGCGATAACGGGCAGATTGGCCATGCCCATATAGACGACGACCGGCTGGCCGGTGCGGGCGATCGCCGTCCAGTCGAGATCGTCATCGGTGCCGGCGGCATGGCCCGTCGCCAGGATGACGGCCTTGTTGATGCCGCGCATGGTGGCCGGTATACCGGTAGCCGCAAGCGCGCTCAGGCCCGAGGTCAGGCCGGGCAGGACGCGGAACGGGATATTCTCGCGCGCCAGCGCCAGCGCCTCTTCGCCGCCACGGCCGAATATATAGGGATCGCCGCCCTTCAGCCTGACGACACGGCGGCCCTCGCGCGCCAGACGCACCAGCAGCGCGGTGATGTCGTCCTGCTTCATCGACGGTTGGCCGCCGCGCTTGCCGGCATAGAACAGCTCTGCACGCTCGGCGACGGCAACGATATCGGGGGAGACCAGTGCGTCGTAGACGAGAGCATCCGCCTCCGCCAATGCCGCCAGCACTTCCAGCGTCAGGCAGCCGGGATCGCCGGGGCCGGCGCCGGCCAACCAGACATGGCCCGGCTCCAAACTGCGCGGCTTGAAGTTCAGCCGCGCGAGCGCCTGTTCGAGCCGGCCGTTTTCCTTGGTGCTGCCGCTCACAATCCGTCCCGTCCGCGAAAACGCCGCTGGTAGTGGGCGTCGTAAAGTGAACTCTCGCCGAAGCCTTCCGCCGCCAGCGAACGGCCGACGAAGATAATTGCCGTGCGTTCCATCGGATCGGCGGCGAGCAGCATTTCGATCGTCGCCAGCGTGCCGATCAGCACGCGCTCGTCCGGCCAGGAGGCGCGGAAGACGATCGCCACCGGGCAGTCGGCGCCGTAGAACGGCGTCAACTCGGCGACGACACGGTCGATGGCGTGGATGGCAAGATGGATGGCGAGCGTGGCGCCGGTGCGGCCGAAGCCGGCCAGCGTCTCGCCGGGTGGCATCTTCGAGGCACGGCCGGAGACGCGCGTCAGCACCAGGCTCTGTGCTACTTCGGGAATGGTCAGCTCGCGGCGAAGTGCTGCCGCCGCGGCGGCGAAGGAGGGAACGCCCGGCGTCAGCGTGTAGGGAATGCCGTGCTTCTCCAGCCGGCGGATCTGCTCGGCGACCGCACTCCAGACCGACAGGTCGCCGGAGTGCAGGCGGGCGACATCGTGGCCGTCTTTGTGGGCGGCGAGATATTCCGCTTCGATCTCGTCGAGCGACATCGGCGCGGTGTCGATCAGTTTTGTCCCCGGCGCGCAGTGCTGCAACAGTTCCGGCGCGACAATCGAACCGGCATGGAGGCAGACCGGACAGCTGGCCAGCAGCCGGCTGCCGCGCAAGGTGATGAGGTCGGCAGCACCCGGACCCGCGCCGATGAAATGAACGGTCATGGCGCATCTCCGCTGATGGCGATGGCGCAGGTGACTGGGCCGAGCACGGTGCGCGGCCCAAGCAGTTTCGCGCCGGCGCCGGCTGCGGCGAGGGCTGAGGCTTCCGAGACGGAGGGCGTGCCGGCGAGATCCTGCGAGAGGCCGGAATGGCTGAGCAAAGAGGCCCCCTCATCCGGCCCTTCGGGCCACCTTCTCCCCACTGGGGAGAAGAGGCTTGCGCCAGCGGTGGTGATCTCCTCTCCCCTCGGGGAGAGGTCGGCCGAGCGAAGCGGAGGCCGGGTGAGGGGGAGCGACGGTTCGGAGCCACCAGCATCCACCACTATAACCGGGAGGTTGAGTTCACGACCGGCAGCGAAAATGGCCTCTTCGCTGCGTTTGAATTCGGTCGTCGCCAAAGCAGACAGCGCGGTCATTGCCAGGCCGTGCGCTTCCAGCGCGGTTTCCACCGCGGCAAGCACTTCGCCTGCGCTGACGCCTTTGCGACTGCCGATGCCCGCGACCATCATGGCTTCACCCAGCTCCATTGGGTGACCGGCATGGCCGGGCGCCAAGCCTGCATTGCGCCGACGGGCGAGGCGCGCGATATGGCGATGCGGGCCAGATCGCCGCCGAATTTGGTGTGCTGGGCGAGAAGCAAGGCTTCCATCTCCAGCGTCACGGCATTGGCGACCAATCGGCCGCCGGAGGACAGCGCCTTGATGGCTGCACTCAGCACGCCGGCATCGCTGCCGCCACCGCCGATGAAGATCGCGTCCGCCTGCTCAAGCCCGGCCAGCGCCTTGGGTGCGGCACCTTCGACGACGACGAGGCCGGGAACGCCGCAGGCGGCGGCGTTGCGGGCGATGCGGGCGGCGCGGGTCGGCTCGGCCTCGATGGCGATGGCGCGCAAGGAAGGGTGCGCCAGCATCCACTCGATGCCGACCGAGCCGGAGCCGGCGCCGATGTCCCACAGCAATTCGCCGCGTCTTGGCGCCAGCGCCGACAAGGTCATGGCGCGGATCTCGCGCTTGGTGATCTGGCCGTCATGCTCGAACAAATGGTCGGCCAGGCCCGATGTCAGCGGCAGGATTCGTGCGTCCGAAGTCGATTCCACTTCAATCGCCAGCACGTTGAGCGGGTTGATGTTTTCGAGATCGAAGGCGTTGGCTCGGGCGCTCCGCAGCGTTTCATTAGGGCCGCCCAGCGCCTCCAGAACCGTCAGCCTTGACGTGCCGAAGTCAAGTTCGGTCAACAGCCGCGCAATCGCCACCGGCGCGTCGCCGTCCGAGGTGAGGGCAAGAATGCGAATGCCAGGATGTAGCAGTGGCCGGATCAGGTCGAGCGGCCGGCCGTGCAGCGAGATGGTCTCGATGTCTGGCAAGGCCCAGCCGAGGCGGGCGGCCGCCAGCGAAATGGCTGACGGTGCCGGGATGACATGCATCTCCCGGAGCTTGACCTTGCGGGCGAGGGTGGCGCCGACGCCATGGAAGAACGGATCGCCGGAGGCGAGCACGCAGACATTTTTGCCGGCAAGCGCCAGCACGTCGCGCATGTCAGGATCGAAGGGCGTCGGCCAGGCGCGGGCTTCGCCTGTGATCAGCGACGCCATCAGCGCAAGGTGGCGCTTGCCGCCGAAGATGACTTCCGCCTCAGCAACCAGTTGCTTGGCCTCGTCGCCGAGACCCGCTACACCGTCCTCGCCGACGCCGACGATGGTTAGCCATTGAGGCGTCGGCTGTTTGTTGTTTGACATGCCGCGCCGCCCCTCATCCGCCTGCCGGCACCTTCTCCCCGTATAGTGACGGGGAGAAGGGAGAAGCTCCAACGCTGACGCCCCCCTCTCCCCGTTCTCTACGGGGAGAGGGTAAGGGTGAGGGGCAGCGCCGACGCCGTGCAATATGGTGCCCATGAAGAAAATTCTGATCCTCGGCGGAACCACCGAAGCCCGGCAACTGGCCGGTAAGGTCGCCGCGCGCGCTGGTCTTGAGGTTACGCTGTCGCTGGCCGGCCGCACTGAGAATCCTGTGGCGCAGGGCGTGCCGGTCCGCACTGGTGGCTTCGGCGGCGCCGAAGGGCTGGCAGCTTATCTCGGCGAAGCGGGCATTCATCTGCTGATCGACGCCACGCATCCCTATGCTGCGCGCATTTCCGCCAATGCGGCGGAGGCGGCGCGGCAAGCGGGTGTGCCGATCATTGCCTTGCGCCGCCCGGGCTGGGAACAGGTCGAGGGCGACCGCTGGACGCTGGTCGATACCGTTGCCGATGCGGTAACGGCATTGGGTCCGCCGTCGCGTCGCGTTTTCCTGGCGCTCGGCCGGCAAGAGGTCGCTGCCTTCGAGGCCGCGCCCCAGCATCATTATCTCATCCGCAGCGTCGATCCGGTCGAGCCTAGGCTGGCGGTGCCTGACGCGACCTATCTGCTGGCGCGCGGGCCGTTCCGCGAGGCAGACGAGCGCGCGCTGCTGGAAAGCCATCGCATCGACGCCGTCGTGTCCAAGAACAGCGGTGGCGAGGCTACTTATGGCAAGATCGCGGCGGCGCGGACGCTTGGCCTCGAGGTGGTCATGATCCGCAGGCCAGCGCTGCCGGATGTTACGTCGGCTGAAACCGTCGAAGCGCTTGCCGCGATGGTCGATCATTTTCTGGTGCCTGCTGCGGAGCGCGGCGTGTAGACCAGCACTGGGCGGTCGCCGCGTTTGATGATCCTGGTTTCCGGCGAGCCGATGATGATGCAGGTCGCCATGTCGGCCTTTTCAGCGTCGACATCCGCCAGCAGATAGACTTCGATGCGCTCGTCCGGGCGGCCCGCTGCCCGGCCGAAGATGACAGGCGTGGTGCCGGGCAATATGGCGGTGAGGCATTCGAAGGCACGGCCAAGCTGCCAGGGACGCGCCTTGCTGATCGGGTTGTAGAGCGCGATGACGAAGCCGGCGCCGGCTGCCGCCAGCAGTCGCAGTTCGATCAGCTCCCAAGGTTTGAGATTGTCGGACAGCGAGATGGCGCAGAAATCATGGCCGAGCGGCGCGCCGATGCGGGCGGCGACCGCAAGCATGGCGGTGATGCCGGGCACGATGGCGACATCGACCGCGCGCCATTCAGCCGGGCCGGCCTCGATCGCCTCGCAAACAGCGGCCGCCATGGCGAAGACGCCGGGATCGCCGCCCGAGACCACGGCGACCTCATGGCCTTCGGCTGCCTTTACTAGCGCGTCCCTGGAGCGCGCGAGTTCCTCGCGATTGTCCGAGGCGACGCGGGTCTGGTCCGGGCGCAGCTCGAGCCGGTCGAGATAGGGCTTGTAGCCGTAGAAGAATTTGGCTTCCGCGACAGCGCGGCTTGCTTCGGGCGTTACCTGGTCGGCATTGCCGGGTCCGAGGCCGATGACGGTCAAACGCCCGCTCACGGCTTGGCTCCCGACGCACCGGGCCGGGCCGACCAGCCGGCCACCAGCACGATGGCGAAATAGGGCGCCTTGTCGTCCTGCTTGTCGGCCAGCCGCATCGAGACGCTGCCCGGCATGGTGCCGCGCTCGACATAGACGGCGCGCGTCAGCTTGCCGGTCGCCTCCAGCGCGCGCCTGATCTTGGGCAGGTTGCGGCCGACCTTCATGATGACGGCGGCATCGGTGTCGGCGAGGCGGCGCGTCAATTCGAACTCGCTCATCGTGCCGGGCAGCACGCTCAGCACGTCGTCGCCCTGGACGATCGGCAGCCCAGTCGCCGACCAGCAGCCGGACATGGCGGTGACGCCCGGAATGACCTCGGTCGGGAAGCGATGCGCCAGCCGGACATGCAGATGCATATAGGAGCCGTAGAAAAGCGGATCGCCTTCCGACAGCACCGCCACCATCTTCCCAGCCTCAAGATGTCCGGCAACCTTTTCGGCCGATTCCTCATAGAAGCCTGATATCTGCGAGCGGTAGTCGTCGTGATCCTTGTCGATTTCGGTCGTCACGGGATAGAGCAGCGGCAGTTCCAGCATGTCCGGCCGGAAGCGCGCTTCGACGATAGCGCGTGCGTTGCTGTTGTTGCCGCGCTTGGCGAAATAGGCCACGACATCGGCCTCGGCCAATATCCGCGCCGCCTTCAGCGTCAACAATTCGGGGTCGCCGGGACCGGTGCCGACGCCGACCAGACGTCCCTTGGGGAGCGCGTTCACAGGCCCGGCCTCGCCAATGCGTTAAGCGCGGCGGCGGTCATGGCGCTGCCGCCCAGCCTGCCGCGCACGATGGCGCAGGGCACGCCATAGGAATTTTCGACCAGCGCATCCTTGGATTCGGCAGCGCCGACGAAACCGACCGGCATGCCGATGATGGCCGCCGGCTTCGGCGCCCCGTCGCGCAATTTCTCCAAGAGATGGAAGAGGGCGGTCGGCGCGTTGCCGATGGCGACGACAGAGCCTGCCATGCGCTCGCCCCAGAGATCGATCGCCGCGGCCGAGCGGGTGTTGCCGATCTCCTTGGCGATCTCGGCGGTGCGCGGATCGCGCAGCGTGCAGATCACCTCATTGCCGGCCGGCAGCCGGGCGCGGGTGACGCCATGCGAGACCATTTCGGCATCGCAGAAGATCGGCGCGCCGGCAGCCAAAGCGGCGCGGGCGGCGGCGACGAAACCGCTGGAAAAGACGAAATGTCTGGCGGCCTCGACCTGGCCGCAGGCATGGATCATGCGGATGGCGACATCGGCCTCGGCCTCGGAAAACCGCGACAGGTCGGCCTCGGCGCGGATGATGGCGAAGGAGCGCTCGTAGATCGCCGTGCCGTCATGGATATAGTCGTAGGCGATGTCGTCCTGGGTGGGCATGCTCATTCCTGTCGGTAAGCCTCGGTGACACCGGCCGCGCCAAGCCTTGCCAGGCAGGCGGCGGCGGTCTCGCCGTGAAGTCGTGCGCTGCGCAGGGCTGCCGCGACGCGACTGACGCCGCGCGCGGCGTCATAGCCCGGCCTGTATCCGGCGGGAAGGGCCTTCGCCGTCCCGTTGACGACAAGTCCGGCTCCGTTTTCGCCGCCGACCAGGGTGAGGGTCGCCGAGCCGGGATGGGCGCAACCCTTGGCGCAGCCGGAAATGTGCAATGTGAAGGAGAAATCGAGGAGGTCGCGGCTCTCCGCCGCGATGGTCTCGGCGATGTCGCGTGTCGCGATCCGTCCGGAGGCGCAGGCCGGCATGCCGGGACAGGCGGCGATGCGGGTGCGTGGGTCGGTGGCGGTGGTGACGAAGCCAAGGGCGGTGGCTGTGTTTTGAAGGCTCTGGTTGGCGGCCGCCGGCTGACCAAGGAAAAGCAGGGCGCGGCCTGGCGCCAGGCGGATTTCGGTGGCGCCAAGGGTGAGAGCCTGTTGGGCAAGGTCGATGAGCTTTTCCGCCGGCATGCTGCCGAAGGGCAGGCTAATGCCGAGGGCGGTGGCGGCAGAGGCCAGGGCGAAGGTTCCAATAGGCTGAAAAGAGTTAGGCTGGCGTTCTGTCGCGCCCCCCTCTGTCCTGCCGGACATCTCCCCCTCTAGGGGGGAGATTCGGCTCCCATCTCCGCTTTCGCCAACTACCGACGTTGCAACAAGAGCAGCGGCGTGGGAACTGCCAATCTCCCCCCTAGAGGGGGAGATGTCCGGCAGGACAGAGGGGGGCGCGAAGGAATGCCAAGTTGCGAGAGATGTCAGCTGCCGCAGCGTCAAATCCCTTGCGTGGGCTTCTCGGCTTTTTTCGGCAACCATCCTTAAAATCGCGACGGCGATATCACGGCCAGCATCTTCCTCGACCATGACGAGCGGCGTTGCATTCTGCCTGTCGCCGGCAACGGCTACTAGCCAACGAACGCCCGCGTCGGTTCTGATCGCACTCAGCCTGACATCGGCCGTCACCGCATCCATGGCCAACTGTCCGCCGCCATCGACAACCACCGAAACCTTCGGGCCAAGGCGCTGCGCCAGCCCGGCTTCATCAATCGCTGCACGAATACGCTCAGCCAGCTGGCGTGGGTCGGCGATCTCTTGCGGGTCAAGCCCTGCGAGCGGCCCGGTCTCGACCGGAACCCCGGTGCGCACCGCAATCCCGAGCGCATCGACCTCCGCCGCCAGCAGCCGCGCGCTTGCCGGCGTCAGGCCGCGTATCTGCAGGCTGCCGCGTGCGGTCACTTCCATGATGCCGTTGCCATGCCGCAAGGCGGATTGGGCGAGCGTGATCAACAAGTTCGGCGCTAGTCCTCCAGAAACGGGATTGAGCCGCACCAGCAGCCCATCGCCGGTCTGCATCGGGGCCGACAAATCAGGGCAAGCGCCACGGCGGGAGAAGGCATTCATGCCGCCACTCCGAGCGCGTGGGCCTCGGTGATCAATGCGGCCAGATCGTCGTCGATGGAATTGCGCAGCGGATGCCACAGACCACGACGCCGCGCCGAGAGGAAACGCTCGGCGATGACTTTTGCGGCGGAAGGGTTTTCGCGCAGGATGAAGGCGCGAACCTCGGGATCGCCGAGATAGGCGTCATGCACGGCTTCGATCAGCGCGCCCGGTATGGCGTGGCTGGTTTCGGCGAAGCCGACGAGACGGTCGACCGTCTCTGCGAATTCCGAGGCGCCGCGCGGGCCGTGGCGCATCTGCCCTGCGATGAAGCGCGGGTTGACCGCCCGCGCCCGCACCACCCGCGCCACGGCCTCGCCGATCGAGCGCGGCTTCGGCCTCTGCGGATCCGTGGTGTCGAGCACGATGACGTCGGCGTTCCTGCCGAGTGCGGCGAGCGCCGCCGAAAAGCCGCCGATGAAGGCGACGTCGGCCGAGCCTTCGAGGATGTCACGGCCGGGATCGTCGCCGGTATGGACGAGCAGATCGGCCTCGGCGATGCGGCCCTCGAAGGCGCCGGGCGCGGAAATACCTTCGCCTTCGGCGCCGCCATAGGCATGCGACGTGGCGTCGAGATAGGCGCGGCCGATCTCTTCGCGCGCCGCCCAGTCGCCGCTTGCCAAAAGATCCTCGACGCCGGCGCCGTAAGTGCCGGGCGAGGTGCCGAAGATGCGCGGGCTGATCTTCCCCTCCGCGCGCGTCCTGGCGGCGAGCGGGTTTTCCGAGACGTCTTCGTCGCGGGCGGCGACAGCGTTGGCGGCGGCATCGATCAGCGCAATCTGGGTCGGGAACATGTCGCGGAACAGGCCCGATATGCGCCAGGTGACATCGACGCGCGGGCGCCCGAGCGCGGCTGGGGGCAGCACCTCGATGCCGGTGATGCGACCGGTGGCGGCATCCCATTGCGGCCGGCAGCCCATCAGCGCCAAGCCTTGCGCGATCTCCTCGCCGCCGGTGCGCAGCGAGGCGGAGCCCCAGAGGTCGATGACCAGCGAGCGCGGCCAGTCGCCATGCGTCTGTGTATAGCCGCGCACGACTTCTTCGGCCGCCACCTTGCCCAGATCATAGGCGGTCGGTGTCGGCATGGTGCGGGGGTCCGATGTGAACAGATTGCGGCCGGTCGGCAGCACATCACGCCGGCCGCGCGCGGGGGCACCGGCCGGACCGGCCTTGACATGGCGGCCATCGAGCGCCGCGAGCAAGGCTGCCTTCTCGGCCGCGGCACTTTGCCTGCGCAGCGGATCGGTTTCGCCCGCCGGTGAGCGGCCATAGATGTGCAGCCCGTCCTTGATGGCGAAATCCTTGAGGTCGCAGAGCCAGGCATCGATGCGGCGCAGCGCCTCGTCGGGCGCATCGGTGCCGGCAACGCCTGCTTCATTGGCGAGGCCGGTCTTCTGCGCGGTCTCGACGATCAGCCTTGCCAGGCGGTCGCGGCGGCGGCGGTCGAGCCCGTCGGCCTGGGCATATTCATCGACCAGCCGCTCAAGCTTGTGTTGGTTCTCGTCGAGCCCGGCGCCGGTCAGCGGCGGCGGCAAATGGCCTAGGGTAACGGCGGCGATGCGCCGCTTGGCCTGCGCCGCCTCGCCGGGATTGGAGACGATGAAGGGGTAGATGACGGGCAATGCGCCGGTGACGATCTCGGGAAAGCAGTTTTCGCTGAGCGCCACCGTCTTGCCGGGCAGCCATTCCAGCGTGCCGTGGGCGCCGACATGGATGAGGGCGTGGACGCCGAGGGACTTGCGCAGCCACAGGCCGAAGGCGATCAGGGCATGGCGCGGGGGCAAGGTCGGGTCGTGGTAGTCGACGCGACGATCCGTGGAGCGGCCGCGATCGGGGGCGAGGGCTATGGTGACGTTGCCGAAGGTCGCGGCGCGGAAGGGGAATTTTGCGGCGGTAGGCGCTTGAACACCCCCCTCTGTCCTGCCGGACATCTCCCCCTCAAGGGGGGAGATTGGCAGTTCCGATATCGTCGCTCCTCCTGCAACGTTGCTAGTTGGCGAAAGCAGAGACGACAGCTCAATCTCCCCCCTTGAGGGGGAGATGTCCGGCAGGACAGAGGGGGGCGCCTCGCGCAAACCTGTCTCATCTTCCGCCTTACCCCACGCCGCCTCTACCGCAGCGATTGCAGCCGTCGGCAATTCCGTGGTGAAGGCCAGATAGTCCGCCAGTCCCAATCCCTCGTCACCGCGCTCCAACAAATCCAGCAGTTCACGCGGCGTTTGCGGAATCCCTTCAACGGCGTAGCCCTGTTCGCTGAGGTCATGCAGCATGGCGAGCACGCTGGAGGGTACATCAAGGCCGACGGCATAGCCGGTGCGGCCGGGGGCGCTGGGATAGTCGGGGATCAGGATGGCGAGCTTGCGTTGTCCGCGCGGCGTCTGCCGCAGGCGAATAAAGGCTTCGATGCGGGCAGCCACCTGCGCCACGCGATCTGGCTCCGGCCGGTTGGCGAAGGCGCGGAACGCCAGCGCCGGATCGGTTTCGACCTCACCCTTGAAGGAGACGGCGCCGGCCAGGATGCGGCCGTCGAGCTCGGGCAGCACGACATGCATGGCGAGGTCGGCCGGCGCCAGGCCACGCTGGTTGTTTTGCCAAACATCGCGGCGAGTAGTTGCAACGATGACCTGGAAGACCGGCACGCCGGCACGGTCGAACAGGGTTTCGATGCCGGGCTCGGCGCCGGAGGCAAAGGCGGTCGCGGTGATGATGGCGGCGGGGTTTAAGGTTGCGAGCGCGGTTTCGACGAATGCCAGCGAAGCCGGGTCCTTGAGGCTGGAGACGAAGATGGGAACGGAGGCGATGCCGCGCGCGCTCAGCGCCTCAAAAAGGGCGTCGATGGGCGCGACATCTGCGGCTAACAGCATCGAGCGGTAGAACAGGATGGGAATGACAGGCGCGACGTCCCCCTCCCCCTCGAGGGGAGGGTGGCCCGCAGGGCCGGGTGGGGTCGTTGCGGCAGTGCTCGACGTTTTTTTAAGTCGGCGCGCTTCAGAGAGGACCCCACCCCCGGCCTGCGGCCGGACCCTCCCCTCGAGGGGGAGGGGGATGTCGCGCTCTACGACCCCAAGTCCCGGCTGATAATAGCCCGTCTTCGGCACATTGACCGGCTCGGCGATCGCCGCATCCGATCCGGCAAGTCGCGCCAGTCTCCGAACCAGCGCCGTCATATTCTCCGGCCCGCCCTCGCGGAAATAACCGAGCAGGCCGTCCAGTTCCTCGCGTGGCAGGGTCGATCCTTCGATCAGCCGCAAATCCTCGTCGTGGCTCTCGCCGGGCAGCAGCGCCAGCTTGATGCCGCGTGCGCGCGCAATCGTGGCAAGCTGGTCGCAGCCATAGCGCCACCAGTCGTAGCCGCCGAGGATGCGGACGAGAACAACCTTGGCGTGGCGGGCGACGCTGTCGATCCAGAGGTCGACCGACATCGGATGGCGCAGATCGCGAAGCGCGGCGAGCCGCATCGAGGGCAGGCGTGCCGCATCCGCCTTCCATGCCGCCGCCAGTCCGGCCAGATCGCTGTCGGTGAAGGACAAGGCCACGACATCCGCCGGCGTCTGCCGGAGATCGACAGGCTCGGCCAGATCGTCGAGCGAGGCGGATGTTGTGGTGAGGATGTGCATCGCGGTTTGTGCTTTGCCTCAGCCGGCGAGGATACGCTCGATGGCCGGGCGGTTCAGCCCCTTCAAGCCAATGACAACGAGGCGCGAGCGGCGGTCGTCTTCGGGCGTCCAGGCGCGGTCGTAATAGTGATTGACGCGCGGACCGACGGCCTGCAGCAACAGCCGCATCGGCTTGCCGCCGACCTCGACGAAGCCTTTCACGCGCAGCACGTTTTCTTCTTCGGCGGCTGTGGCGACGCGTTTTGCCAGCTCGTCCGGATTGGAGACGGAGGCGATATCGATCACGAAGCTATCAAAATCGTCGTGCTCGTGGTCGAGTTCGTCGTCGTGATGGGTCTTGCGGTTTTCGATGTCGTCCTCGACGGCAAGGCCGAGACCGAGCAGCACCGAGGGATCGACTTTGCCCTGCGATGTCGGAACGATCTTCACGGCACGCGCGACATGCTGGCCGACGATGGCATTGGCGCGGGCCGAGCCGGCGGCATCCATCAGATCGCTCTTCGACAATATGATCAGGTCGGCACAGGCGACCTGATCCTCGAACACTTCCTCGACCGGATCGTCGTGATCGAGGGTCTCGTCCTGCGCCCGCTGCGCCTGCAGGGCATCCATGTCGTTGGCGACGCGGCCTTCGGCCAGCGCCGGTCCGTCGACCACGGCGATGACGCCGTCGACCGTCACCCGGCTCTTGACCGATGGCCACTGGAAGGCCTGGACGAGTGGCTTGGGCAGAGCGAGGCCCGAGGTTTCGATCAGGATATGGTCGACCTTGGGCGTCCGCGACAGGATCTGGTCGAGCGCCGGGACGAAATCGTCGGCGACGGTGCAGCAGATACAGCCATTGGCCAGTTCGACGATGTTCTCCTCGGGGCAAGAGTCGATGCCGCAGCCTTTCAATATCTCACCGTCGATGCCGATGTCGCCGAACTCGTTGACGATGATGGCCAGCCGCTTGCCCCCGGCGTTTTCGAGCAGATGACGGATCAGCGTCGTCTTGCCGGCGCCGAGGAAGCCGGTGACGACAGTGCAGGGGACGCGGGAAACGGAAGCGGTCATGATCAGTCCTTCAGGAGGTCAAGGGGAGGGATGCGGGCGACGAGGCCGCGCTTCAGGCTGTCGGGGCGGCCGCGCCAGGGAATGAGACCGTCGGTCGACGTGGCGAAGAGCTTCGCGCCGGTGACGAGATCGGCGCCGCTGGTGGGAGTCAGGTTGCCGAAGACGTAGCTCCAGCAGCCGTCACGAAGGATCGCGGCGCTGAGCCGTCGCTTGCAATTGCCGAGGCATTCGACGGTGCGGATGCGGATTTTTTCGCCAGAGGCGGCATGGCGCGTGTCATCGGCGAGCAGCGCACCGGCGCGGGGATGGGCATCGGAGCCGGTTTCGTCGCGACAGGACGAGCAGACGATGACGGTGACGCCGGCCAGGGAATCGTCCCCGCCGGACAATATGTCCGCTGTCTCAGCCGAAAAACTGCTGTCGCGTTCCAAATCAGGCTCCTTGCCCGGAAAACCCGCCAGGCGATCGGATTCTTGTCTCTCAGACGGCAGGTCTCCTGGCTCGCGGGTCATCGCCTGGGTGCCGCCTTCCCGGGAACATCCCAGTGGTTTTCGGCCTTGGCTCGTCGCTTACAGTTGCGGGGACAGCCGCGGATTTGAAACCGAGATTTCGCACCGCATTCCCTCTTGGCTCCTCCCTTTGCCGAGAGGAGACCGTCTGAACCGGATTTAGGCTTTTGCGGGCAGCGGTGTCAACGTGAGCTTACGACACTGCGATGTCGACAAGCGCCGGACCCAAATCACCGGCTGGTGTCACCTCGATGCGTTCGAGGCCGAGCCAGACCTGCATCTGCTTCAACTCCTCGACCAGCGCTGCCGCCGTTTCGGCCGGCGCGCCAGGTTCGGCATAGGCCGCATGGACGCGCAGGACGCTTGCCGGGCGGTCGGCCTTGAGGTCGACGCGCGCCACGATCCTGTCGCCAAGCAGGAACGGCAGGACGTAATAGCCGTATTGGCGCTTTTCGGCCGGCGTGTAGATCTCGATGCGGTAGCGAAAGTCGAACAGTCTTTCGGTGCGCGAGCGCTCGAAGACGACCGGATCGAATGGGGCAAGCAGGGCGCGCGCCTCGATCTTGCGTGGCAAACGGGCGTCCTTGTGTAGGTAGGCCGGCTTGCTCCAGCCTTCGACGCGCACCGGCAATAGCTCGCCCGTTTCGACCAGTTCCTCTATCCGGCCCTTCATGTCGGCCGGCGACAGGCGGAAATAGTCGCGCAGGTCGCCTGCGGTCGCCACGCCATGGGCGCGGGCGGAGATGCGCAGCAAGTCGCGATGCGCGTCCCCGGCAGTGGGCACTGGCAGGGCGAGCACGGCGGGCGGCAGCACGCGTTCGGGCAGATCATAGAAGCGTTCGAAGCCGCGGCGATGCGCCGTGGTGATGCGGCCGGCCCAGAACAGCCATTCGAAGGCGTGCTTGGCGTGGCTCCAGCCCCACCAGCCGCCCGAGCCTTTCTGGCCCTCCAATGCAGAAGCGGCGATCGGGCCGCGTTCGGCGACCTCGCGGTAGATCTCTTCTATATAGCCGGCATGCTCGCGGCCCCATTTGGCGAGGCCCAGATACATTTCGTCGCCGCGCTCGGCCCGCTCCATGCGCCAGCGCATCAGCGGGTATGTCTCGACCGGCAGGAACGAAGCCTCATGCGCCCAATATTCGAACACCGTGCGCTTGCGGGTGACAGCGGCGCTGTCGAGCAGGGACAGGGGGTAGGGACCGAGGCGGGAGTAGAGCGGCATATAGTGGGCGCGCACCACCGCGCTGACGGAATCGATCTGCAGCAGCCCGGTGCGCCCCAGCACGCGAGCCAGGTGGCGGCGGTCCGGCGTGCCGCCCGGCCTCGGATCGGTGAAACCCTGTGCGGCGAGTGCGATGCGCCTGGCCATGCCGAGCGAGATCTTTTCCTTCATGCTGACGGCGCCCTGATAATGTTCAAGCGAGGCAAGAACCGATGATTCCCGACCATGCTAGCAGGGATTTGGCGGGATATATGTCAGGAGAGAAAAGTGGAGTAAAAAGTGAAGGAAATCAAACAGGAGCGGATCGGACCAGTTTTTCCGGATGTGCCGTCCAGCACCGTGTTTTGAACAAGGTTTGACTTGCTTCGCCGAAAGCGCTGCGCTAACCCTCGCCGCGTTGCAGCATAGGCCCTTCAAACGGTTCAGCGGTTAATCTGTCACGCTTCCGCATTAAGGTCCGTTGCTGTAATCAAAGTGGATTGGCAACGGAAAGCCGCAGCATGAACGCACTCCTGAGTTCGTACCTGCCCATCGTCCTGTTCATCGGCGTGGCGCTGGTCGTCGGCCTGGCGCTGATCGTGGCGCCGTTCCTGGTGGCCTACCGCAATCCCGACCCGGAAAAGCTTTCCGCCTACGAATGCGGTTTCAACTCGTTCGACGACGCCCGTATGAAGTTCGACATCCGCTTCTATCTGGTGTCGATCCTGTTCATCATCTTCGACCTGGAAGTGGCCTTCCTGTTCCCGTGGGCGGTGTCGTTCTCCAAGATCGGCATGCTCGGTTTCTGGTCGATGATGGTGTTTTTGGCCGTGCTGACCATCGGCTTTGCCTATGAATGGAAAAAAGGAGCGCTGGAATGGGATTGAACGACAGTTCAGGCACCCTAGTCGCGCCGAGGCCCAAGGGCCTGATCGATCCCAACACCGGCCGGCCGGTGGGGGAGGATGATCCGTTCTTCCTGGAAATCAACAACGAGCTGGCCGACAAGGGTTTCCTCGTCACCTCGACCGAGGCGCTGATCACCTGGGCCCGCAGCGGCTCGCTGATGTTCATGACGTTCGGTCTCGCCTGCTGCGCCGTCGAGATGATCCACACCTCGATGCCGCGCTACGATTCTGAGAGGTTCGGCGTTGCGCCGCGCGCGTCTCCGCGTCAGTCCGACATCATGATCGTCGCCGGCACGCTGACCAACAAGATGGCGCCGGCGCTGCGCAAGGTCTACGACCAGATGCCGGAGCCGCGCTACGTCATCTCGATGGGTTCCTGCGCCAATGGCGGCGGCTATTACCACTATTCCTATTCGGTGGTGCGTGGCTGCGACCGCATCGTGCCGGTCGACATCTATGTGCCCGGCTGCCCGCCGAGCGCCGAAGCGCTGCTTTACGGCATTCTTCTGCTGCAAAAGAAGATCCGCCGCACCGGCACGATCGAGCGATAAATCATGAGCATACCCTTAAGCGAACTGTCGACTTATCTCGGCGAGAAGCTGATTGACCGGGTCAACGACCCGGTGCTTGCCTATGGCGAACTCACCGTTTCGGTTGAGCCGGGCGACCTGATCGAGGTGGCGACCTTCCTGCGCGATGATCCAAAATGCCAGTTCATTTCGATCATCGACGTCTGCGGCGCCGACTATCCGTCGCGGGCCAAGCGCTTCGATGTGGTCTATCACTTGCTGTCGCCGAAGCAGAACGTGCGTATCCGCGTCAAGGTCCAGGCCGGCGAGGAAACCATGGTGCCGTCGCTCACCGGCGTCTACCCCGGCGCCGACTGGTTCGAGCGCGAGACCTACGATCTCTATGGCGTGCTGTTCTCCGGCCACCCGGATCTGCGCCGGATCCTGACCGACTATGGCTTCGAAGGTCATCCGCTGCGCAAGGATTTCCCGCTGACCGGCTTTGTCGAAGTGCGCTACGACGACGAGGCCAAGCGCGTCATTTACGAGCCGGTGGAATTGAAGCAGGAATTCCGCAATTTCGATTTTCTGTCCCCTTGGGAAGGGACGGACTACGTTCTTCCGGGCGACGAAAAAGCGAAACAGTGAATGGTGAATAGTGAATGGTGAATGGACGAGACGCCGGAAACTATACGCGACTATCGCGATCTCATCGTCTGGAAGGAGGCGATGGATATCGCCGAGGAAGTCTATGTTTTGACGCGCGGGTTTCCGCGCGAGGAATTGTATGGAATGACGTCTCAGATGCGGCGTTGCGCGGTCTCAATTCCGGCAAATATCGCGGAAGGGTTCGGTCGTGCGCAGCGACGGCCATTCATTCAGTTTCTTCGCATCGCGCAAGGTTCGTTAAAGGAACTGGAGACCCATACCATGCTCTGCGTGCGGTTCGGGCTGTTGTCCCAGGACCAGGCAGCGAAGCTGGAGCCGACCTATACAAGACTAGGCAAGAGGCTGGTCTCATTTGTCCGGTCGCTGGACCAGGACGGGACAGGCGCTTGATCATTCACCATTCACTATTCACCATTCACTCATCGCCAAGGGCGATCCATGGCTGAAACCTCTGTCCGCAACTTCAACATCAACTTTGGCCCTCAACATCCTGCGGCGCATGGTGTTTTGAGGCTGGTGCTTGAGCTCGACGGTGAAGTCGTCGATCGCGTCGATCCGCATATCGGGCTGCTGCACCGCGGCACGGAGAAGCTGATCGAGCACAAGACCTATTTGCAGGCCGTGCCCTATCTCGACCGGCTCGATTATTGCGCGCCGATGAACCAGGAACATGCCTTCGCGCTTGCCGCCGAGCGGCTGCTCGGCATCGAGGTGCCGAAGCGCGGCCAGCTGATCCGCGTGCTCTATTGCGAGATCGGCCGCATCATGTCGCATATCCTCAATGTGACGACGCAGGCGCTGGATGTCGGCGCGCTGACGCCGCCGCTATGGGGTTTCGTCGAGCGCGAAAAGCTGATGGTATTCTACGAACGCGCCTCGGGCTCGCGCATGCATGCGGCCTATTTCCGGCCGGGCGGCGTCCACCAGGACCTGCCACAGAAGCTGGTCGAGGATATCGGCAAGTGGATCGACCCGTTCCTGAAGTCGCTCGATGATCTCGACGCGCTGCTCACCGGCAACCGCATCTTCAAGCAGCGCAATGTCGACATCGGCACGGTGTCGCTGGCCGATGCCTGGGCCTGGGGCTTTTCGGGCGTCATGGTGCGCGGCTCGGGCGCTGCCTGGGACCTGCGCAAGTCGCAGCCCTATGAATGCTACGCCGAGATGGATTTCGACATCCCGATCGGCAAGAACGGCGACTGTTTCGACCGCTACCTCGTGCGCATGGAAGAAATGCGCCAGTCGGCCAAGATCATGCGCCAGTGCGTCGATCTTCTGCTCGGCAAGGAAAGCAGCGGACCGGTGTCGAACCTTGACGGCAAGGTGGTGCCGCCGAAGCGCCCGGCGATGAAGCGCTCGATGGAAGCGCTGATCCATCATTTCAAGCTCTACACCGAAGGCTACCGCGTGCCGGCCGGCGAGGTCTATGCCGCCGTCGAGGCGCCGAAGGGCGAATTCGGCGTCTACATGGTCTCCGACGGCACCAACAAGCCCTATCGCTGCAAGCTGCGCGCGCCAGGCTTTGCGCATCTGCAAGCAATGGATTTCCTGTGCCGCGGCCACATGCTGGCCGACGTTACCGCCGTTCTCGGCTCCCTCGACATCGTGTTTGGTGAGGTCGATCGCTAAATGTCAGTCCGCCGTCTCGCAGAAGCCAGCGTCCAGCCAGCGTCCTTCGCCTTCAACCGGGCGAATGCGGCGGCGGCCAAGCAATGGATCAAGAAATATCCGAAGGGCCGCGAACAGTCGGCGATCATTCCCTTGCTGATGCTGGCGCAGGAGCAGGAAGGCTGGGTGACCAAGGCGGCGATCGAGACGATCTCCGATATGCTCGGCATGCCCCGCATCCGCGGGCTCGAAGTCGCGACCTTCTACACGCAGTATCAGTTGAGCCCGGTCGGCACCCGCGCGCATATCCAGGTCTGCGGCACCACGCCCTGCATGCTGCGCGGCTCGGAAGCGCTGATGGATGTCTGCCGCTCGAAAATCCATCACGACCAGTTCCATACCAACGACAAGGGCACGCTGTCGTGGGAAGAGGTCGAGTGCCTTGGCGCCTGCGTCAACGCGCCGATGGTTATGATTTTCAAGGACACGTTCGAGGATTTGACGCCGGAGCGGCTGGCCGAGATCATCGACCTCTACGGCGCCGGCAAAGGGGCCGAGGTCGAGCCCGGCCCGCAAAATGGCCGCATCACCTCCGAGCCGATCACCGGCCTGACGACGCTGAAGAGCGAAAAGGCGATACTCAAGGCGACCCGCGACAGGGAAGCCAAGGAGGCTGCCAAGGCCGCCAAGGAAGCGCCGGATGCCATTACTGTTCCGGCTCCGTCAGCGCCAGCCGCTGCCGCCGCGACGCCGGCTCCCACCTCTGCTCCGGCTCCCGCCGTCGCGCCGTCGAAGGCCAGCAAGCCGAAGACCGATGCGCCCGAAACCAGCCCGGCGTTGAAGACGCCTTCGGCGGTCAAGGTGGCGCCTGCCGTGGAAAAGGCGGCGAGCGTTTCGGCCCCGATGCATTCGGCAGCCAATGCCAACAAGGCGGCGCCGGAAGTCGAAAAGGTTTCCAAGCAGCGCAACGGCCCGAAGACCAAGGCCGAGCCGGCGGCTGCATTCAAGGCGCCTGAGGCCAAGGTGCCCGCAGCCAAGGCCGCCAAGCCGGCAAAGCCTTCGCTGGAAGACAAGAACCGCCCGGCCGGCATCGAAAAGCCGGCACTGGTCGACGATCTCAAGCTGATCTCCGGCGTTGGCCCGAGGAGCGAGGGCATCCTGCATTCGCTCGGCATCTTCACCTACGCGCAAGTCGCTTCCTGGAAGAAGGCCGAGCGCGAGTGGGTCGATGGCTATCTCAGCTTCCATGGCCGCATCGAGCGCGAAGACTGGGTCAAGCAGGCCAAGGCGCTCGCCAAGGGCGGGGTCGCCGAATATATCCGCGTCTTCGGCAAGAAGCCGGTCTGAGGGACGAACAATGCTTCAGGACAAAGACCGCATCTTCAACAACATCTACGGCCTCTTCGACAAGTCGCTGGCCGGCGCGATGGCGCGCGGCGCCTGGGACGGCACGCCCGGCATCATCGCCAAGGGGCGCGATTGGATCGTCAACGAGATGAAGGCCTCGGGCCTGCGCGGCCGCGGCGGCGCCGGTTTCCCGACGGGCTTGAAATGGTCGTTCATGCCCAAGCAGAGCGACGGCCGGCCGAGCTATCTCGTCGTCAACGCCGACGAATCCGAGCCCGGCACCTGCAAGGATCGCGATATATTGCGCCATGACCCGCATACGCTGGTCGAAGGCTGCCTGATCGCCGGCTTCGCCATGGGCGCCGTTGCCGCCTACATCTATGTGCGCGGCGAGTTCATCAGGGAGCGCGAGGCGCTGCAGCGCGCCATCGACGAGGCCTATGAGGCCAAGCTGATCGGCAAGAACAATACGTCCGGCTACGACTTCGACATCTACATGCATCACGGCGCCGGCGCCTATATCTGCGGCGAGGAGACGGCGCTGCTCGAAAGCCTCGAAGGCAAGAAGGGCCAGCCCAGGCTGAAGCCGCCATTCCCGGCCAATGTCGGCCTCTATGGCTGCCCGACCACGGTCAACAATGTCGAGTCCATCGCGGTGGCGCCGACCATCCTGCGCCGGGGTGCCGCCTGGTTCTCGTCCTTCGGCCGGCCCAACAATGTCGGCACCAAGCTGTTCTGCATCTCCGGCCACGTCAACAATCCGTGCACCGTCGAAGAAGCGATGTCGATCCCGTTCCGTGAGCTGATCGAGACGCATTGCGGCGGCATCCGCGGCGGCTGGGACAATCTGCTGGCGGTCATTCCGGGTGGCGCTTCCGTGCCGCTGGTGCCGGCCGAGCAGATCATCGACACGCCGATGGATTTCGACGCGCTGCGCGACCTGAAATCGGGTCTCGGCACGGCGGCTGTCATCGTCATGGACAAATCCACCGATATCGTTAAGGCGATCGCCCGGCTCTCCTATTTCTACAAGCATGAGAGCTGCGGCCAGTGCACGCCATGCCGTGAAGGCACCGGCTGGATGTGGCGGGTGATGGAACGGCTGGTGCGCGGCGAGGCGCAGAAGCGCGAGATCGACATGCTGCTCGACGTCACCAAGCAGGTCGAGGGCCACACGATATGCGCGCTGGGCGATGCGGCGGCGTGGCCGATCCAGGGCCTGATGCGGCACTTCCGCGGCGAGGTGGAGCGGCGCATCGACGAGTTTTCGCGCAACGCCCACCGGGCAGAGCCGGTGATGGTGGCAGCGGAATAGAGTTTGAACTACGGGCAAACGCCCGATTTGAAATACGGGCTAACGCCCGATTTGAAATACGGGCAAGTGCCCGATTTGAAATACGGACGAAAGTCCGATTTGAGGAAATGGCGCGGGCAACGGAAGAAACGACCAGGAGACCACCTATGTCGCTGTATTCGAGACCCGACGATTTGATGCCCGATTTGGACCCGTTCGAGAAGATGAACCAGGACCTGACCAGGATGATGCCGAAGGAGATGGCTAGCGCCGTCAATCTCCTGGCGCACCCTGTCGCGGGCGCGGCGGCGATGTCGGCGCTCGGCATGGGGTTGGCCAACCACGCTTTTGGCGTGTGGATGGGCGCGCTCTCGGGTGCCGCCGAGGCCTCGCAGCGCCTGTTCCAGCCGATCATCGATGATTTCGAGGCGAGGGCCGAGGCGGTTTCGGAGACACAGGCAAGTTCCTCGACCAAGGCGCGCGCCGCGACGAAGACCTTGATCGCCAAGGCGCAGTCCTTCGCCAGGGAGGTGAATGACATAGCGGCGAGCACCAATGGCGGTGCGGCAAACGCGGCGGATACAGGCTCCGCGGCCGGCGGCGTACCGGCCGGCCTGATGCCCGAGGATTTCAAGCAGCCCAAGGCCATGGACCGGCCGGCAAAGCCAGCCGACCTCAAGGCGATATCGGGCATCGGGCCCAAGCTGGAAAAGGTGCTGAACGGCCTGGGTATCTGGACCTATGCGCAGATCGCGGCATGGACGCCGGAAGAGATCGCCTGGGTCGACGACTACCTGTCGTTCAAGGGCCGCATCGATCGCGACGACTGGATCGCCCAAGCGGCGGCGCTGGCCGGGGCCAAACGTTGAATTCAATACCGTGCGCGGCTTCTGCCGCGCATGGACAAAAAGATTGCGGAACGTCCGCAGGGGTTTGAGACGAAATGGCAAAGCTCAAGGTCGACGGGAAAGAGATCACTGTACCCGACCATTACACGCTGCTGCAGGCGGCCGAGGACGCGGGTGCGGAAGTGCCGCGTTTCTGCTTCCATGAGCGGCTGTCGATCGCCGGCAATTGCCGCATGTGCCTGATCGAGGTGAAGGGCGGGCCGCCCAAGCCGCAGGCATCCTGCGCCATGGGCGTGCGTGACCTGCGCCCCGGCCCCAATGGCGAGCCGCCGGAAATCTTCACCAACACGCCGATGGTCAAGAAGGCCAGGGAAGGCGTGATGGAGTTCCTGCTGATCAATCATCCGCTGGATTGCCCGATCTGCGACCAGGGCGGCGAGTGCGACCTGCAGGACCAGGCGATGGCCTTCGGCGTCGATTCCTCGCGCTATCATGAGAACAAGCGGGCGGTCGAAGACAAATATATCGGGCCTCTGGTCAAGACGATCATGAACCGCTGCATCCATTGCACGCGCTGTGTCCGCTTCACCACCGAGATTGCCGGCATTTCCGAGCTCGGCCTGATCGGCCGCGGCGAGGATGCCGAGATCACCACCTATCTCGAAAGCGCGATGACCTCGGAGTTGCAGGGCAACGTCATCGACCTTTGCCCGGTCGGTGCGCTGACTTCCAAGCCCTACGCCTTCCAGGCGCGGCCGTGGGAGCTGACCAAGACCGAGTCCATCGACGTGATGGATGCCGTCGGCTCGGCGATCCGCGTCGATTCCCGAGGACGCGAGGTGATGCGCATCCTGCCGCGCGTCAACGAAGCGGTGAACGAGGAGTGGATTTCGGACAAGACCCGCTTCATCTGGGACGGCTTGCGCACGCAGCGCCTCGACCGCCCTTATGTGCGCAAGGACGGGAAGCTCGTTCCGGCAAGCTGGGCCGAGGCCTTTGCCGCGATCAAGGACGCGGTGTCGAAGACGGCGCCGGAAAAAATCGGCGCCATTGCTGGCGATCTCGCGGCGGTCGAGGAAATCTATGCGCTGAAGCTTTTGATGGCGGCGCTTGGTTCGAACAATACCGACTGCCGCCAGGATGGCGCTGCGCTCGATCCGTCGCTCGGCCGGGCGAGCTATATCTTCAATCCGACCATCGAGGGCATCGAGCAGGCCGACGCGGTGCTGATCATCGGCGCCAATCCGCGCTTCGAGGCGTCCTTGCTCAACGCCCGCATCCGCAAGCGCTGGCGGCTCGGCAATCTTCCGGTCGGCGTCATCGGCGATGTCGGCGATACGCGCTATGACTACGAATTGCTCGGCGCCGGACCGGAATCGCTGAAGGATTTGGCCGACGGCAACGGTACGTTCTTCCAGGTTCTGAAGAAGGCTACCCACCCGCTTATCATCATTGGTCAGGGCGCGTTGGCGCGGGCTGATGGCGCGGCCGTGCTCGGCCAGGCGGCGAAGCTTGGCATGGCCATCAACGCTGCCCGGGCGGACTGGAACGGTTTTGCAGTGCTGCACAATGCGGCGGGACGCGTCGGCGGCCTCGATCTCGGCTTCGTGCCGGGCGAAGGCGGCAAGAATGCCGCCGCCATGCTGGGCGAGACCGATCTGCTGTTCCTGCTCGGCGCCGACGAACTCGACATGGCCAAGACCGGCGGCGCCTTCGTCGTCTACATCGGCACGCATGGCGACGCTGGCGCCCACCGCGCCAATGTCATCCTGCCGGGAGCCGCCTACACGGAAAAATCCGGCACCTACGTCAACACCGAGGGCCGCGTGCAGCAGACCAACCGCGCCGGCTTTGCGCCGGGCGATGCGCGCGAGGACTGGGCAATCCTGCGAGCCCTGTCGGATGTGCTGGGCAAGAAGCTGCCGTTCGATTCGCTGCCGCAGCTTCGCGCGAAACTCTATGCGGACTACCCGCATCTCGCCCGCATCGATCATGTCGAGGCAGGCAACGCCGACGATATCGCCAAGGTGGCGAAGCTCGGCGGTCGGCTGAACAAGGGCGCCTTCACCTCGCCGGTCAAGGACTTCTACCTGACAAACCCGATCGCGCGGGCGTCGGCCGTGATGGCGGAGTGCTCGGCGCTGGCGAAAAACGGCTTCAGGCAGGCGGCGGAATAAGCATGGACACCTTCTTCTCCTTCTACGTGCTGCCGGCGCTGATCATCCTCTTGAAGTCCGTCGTGCTGATTGTCGTGCTTTTGATTGCGGTCGCCTATCTGCTTTATGCCGACCGCAAGATCTGGGCGGCGGTGCAGTTGCGCCGCGGCCCGAACGTCGTCGGCCCATGGGGCACGCTGCAGGCTTTCGCCGATCTTTTGAAGTTCGTGTTCAAGGAGCCGGTGATCCCGTCCGGCGCCAATAAGGGCGTGTTCCTGCTGGCGCCGCTGGTGTCGGCGGTGCTGGCGATCTCGGCCTGGGCGGTCATCCCGGTCAACCAGGGCTGGGCGATCGCCAACGTCAATGTCGGCATCCTCTATGTCTTCGCCATCTCCTCGCTCGAGGTCTATGGCGTGATCATGGGCGGCTGGGCGTCGAACTCGAAATACCCGTTCCTCGGCGCGCTGCGCTCGGCCGCGCAGATGGTGTCCTACGAGGTCTCGATCGGCTTCGTCATCGTCACCGTGCTTTTGTGCGTCGGCTCGCTCAACCTGTCCGACATCGTGTTGTCGCAGCAGGACGGGCTGGGCACCAAGCTTGGCCTGCCTAACACCTTCCTCGACTGGCACTGGCTGGCGCTGTTTCCGATGTTCGTCATCTTCTTCATCTCGGCGCTGGCCGAGACGAACCGACCGCCTTTCGATCTCGTGGAAGCCGAATCGGAACTGGTCGCCGGCCATATGGTTGAATATTCGTCGACGCCGTTCCTGCTGTTCTTCCTCGGCGAATATGTCGCCGTCGTGCTGATGTGCGCGCTGGCCACCATCCTGTTCCTCGGCGGCTGGCTGCCGCCCTTCGACTTCGCGCCCTTCACCTGGGTGCCGGGGCTGATCTGGTTCGTGCTCAAGGTCTGCCTGATGTTCTTCATGTTCTCCATGGTGAAGGCGTTCGTGCCGCGCTACCGCTACGACCAGTTGATGCGGCTCGGCTGGAAAGTCTTCCTGCCGATCTCGCTGGCGATGGTGGTGATCGTCGCCGCCTTCCTCAAGCTCACGGGGATGGCATGATGAACGCGAGCCTGATCGGCGCTTCGGTGGGCGTGGTGGTGGCAGCGGCGGATTTCGCGCTGCTCAGGCTGCTTGCCTCGCGCGTTGAACTCGACGAGACGAAACGCGTATTGAACATAACCGGCCTCAGCCAGTTCGTGCTGCTGCCGATCGTGGGCTGGTTCGTGGCCCCGCTATTTGCTGGAGAATGATGATGTCAGCGCTAGCCCAAGCCGCCAAGTCGCTGCTGCTGCAGGACTTCGTCAGCGCCTTCTTCCTGTCGATGCGGCAGTTCTTCGCGCCGAAGGAGACGATCAACTATCCGCATGAGAAGGGGCCGGTGAGCCCGCGCTTCCGCGGCGAGCATGCGCTGCGCCGTTATCCCAATGGCGAGGAACGCTGCATCGCCTGCAAATTGTGCGAGGCGATCTGCCCGGCGCAGGCGATCACCATTGAGGCCGGTCCGCGCCGCAACGACGGCACGCGCCGCACCGTGCGCTACGACATCGACATGGTGAAGTGCATTTATTGCGGCTTCTGCCAGGAAGCCTGCCCGGTCGACGCCATCGTCGAGGGGCCGAATTTCGAATTCGCGACGGAGACACGCGAGGAACTTTATTACGACAAGGACAAGCTGCTGGCCAATGGCGACCGCTGGGAGCGCGAACTGGCGCGCAACATCTCGCTGGACGCGCCTTATCGCTGACATTTGACGCATGGACGAGGCGAGGGGCCTCGTTTAAGGACAACGCAACTTGCCGGCCGGAGGCGGTGGCAAAAATCGAACAGGACGAACGTCCTGTTCGGACAGGAAACCCGGGGGAACCCATGCTGAGTGGACTAGAGGCGGCCTTTTTCTACCTCTTCGCCTTTGTCGCGGTGGCGTCGGCCTTCATGGTCATTTCGTCGCGCAATCCCGTGCATTCGGTGCTGTTCCTGATCCTGACCTTCTTCAACGCCGCCGGCCTGTTCATGCTGACCGGGGCCGAGTTCCTGGCGATGATCCTGCTCGTCGTCTATGTCGGCGCGGTCATGGTGCTGTTCCTGTTCGTCGTCATGATGCTCGACGTCGATTTCGCCGAGATGAAGGAAGGCGCCCTGCAATACGCGCCGATCGGCGCGCTGGTCGGGCTGATCCTGGCGGCGGAGCTGATCGTCGTGCTCGGCGGCTATACATTCGCGCCGCAACTGGCCTCGACCGTCTCAAAACCCATTCCGGACCTTGCCGCGCGCTCGAACACGGCGGCGCTCGGCGACATCCTCTATACCGATTACCTCTACTACTTCCAGGTTGCGGGCCTCATCCTGCTGGTCGCCATGATCGGCGCTATCGTGCTGACGCTGCGCCACAAGCCGGGCGTCAAGCGGCAGTCGATCGCCGCCCAGGTCGGCCGCACGCCGGCGACGGGCATGGAAATCCGCAAGGTCAAGACAGGCGAGGGGATCTGAGATGACCGTCGGCATCGCGCATTATCTTACCGTATCGGCGATCCTGTTCACGCTCGGCGTGTTCGGCATTTTCCTCAACCGCCGCAACATCATCGTCATCCTGATGTCGATCGAGCTGATCCTGCTTGCGGTCAACATCAATTTCGTCGCCTTTTCGGCCGCGCTTGGCGATCTCGTCGGCCAGGTGTTCGCGCTGTTCGTGCTGACGGTCGCGGCGGCCGAGGCCGCCATCGGTCTAGCCATCCTTGTCGTCTTCTTCCGCAACCGCGGTTCGATCGCGGTCGAAGACGTGAACATGATGAAGGGTTGACGGAACCACAATGTACCAGGCCATCGTCTTCCTTCCGCTGCTCGGCTTCCTGATCGTCGGCCTGTTCGGCAATTCGCTCGGCGCCAAGGCATCCGAATACATCACCTCCGGATTCCTGGTGATTTCGGCGGTGCTGTCGTGGGTTGCCTTCTTCTCCGTCGGCTTCGGCGAGGGGCAAGTGTTCACCGTGCCCGTGCTGCGCTGGATCCAGTCGGGCGGCCTCGATGCGGCGTGGGCGCTGAGGATCGACACGCTGACGGTGGTGATGCTGGTGGTCGTCAACACGGTGTCGGCGCTGGTCCATATCTACTCGATCGGCTACATGCACCACGATCCGAACCGGCCGCGCTTTTTTGCCTACCTGTCGCTGTTCACCTTCGCCATGCTGATGCTGGTGACATCAGACAATCTGGTGCAGATGTTCTTCGGCTGGGAGGGCGTCGGTCTCGCCTCCTATCTGCTGATCGGCTTCTGGTACAAGAAACCGTCGGCGAACGCCGCGGCGATCAAGGCCTTCGTCGTCAACCGCGTCGGCGATTTCGGCTTCGCGCTCGGCATCTTCGGCGTGTTCGTGCTGTTCGGCTCGGTCAATCTCGGCACCATCTTCGCCAATGCGGCGTCGTTCATCCCGGCCGAAGGCGCGCCCCAGGGGGCGGCCGTGCTGACCTTCCTCGGCTATGCGCTCGACAAGCAGGCGGCGCTGACCGTGGTCTGCCTCTTGCTGTTCATGGGCGCCATGGGCAAGTCGGCGCAGGTGCCGCTGCACACCTGGCTGCCCGACGCCATGGAAGGCCCGACGCCGGTCTCAGCACTCATCCATGCCGCCACCATGGTGACGGCCGGCGTGTTCATGCTGGCGAGGCTGTCGCCGCTGTTCGAACTGTCGCATTCGGCGCTGACCGTGGTCACCTTCATCGGCGCCTTCACCGCCTTTTTCGCGGCGACCGTCGGTCTCGTCCAGAACGACATCAAGCGCGTCATCGCCTATTCGACCTGCTCGCAGCTCGGCTACATGTTCGTGGCGCTCGGCGTCGGCGCCTACGGCGCGGCGATCTTCCACCTGTTCACGCATGCCTTCTTCAAGGCGCTGCTGTTCCTCGGCTCCGGCTCGGTCATCCATGCCGTCTCCGACGAGCAGGACATGCGTAAGATGGGCGGTCTCAGGACGCTGATCCCGAAGACCTACTGGATGATGGTGATCGGTACACTGGCGCTGACCGGCGTCGGCATTCCGGTGACCGTCATCGGCACCGCCGGCTTCTTCTCCAAGGACGCCATCATCGAAAGCGCCTTTGCCGGGCACAATATGTTCGCCGGCTTTGCCTTCGTGATGCTGGTCGTCGCCGCCGCCTTCACCTCCTTCTACTCCTGGCGGCTGATCTTCATGACCTTCCACGGCGAGCCACGGGCGAGCCATGAGGTGATGCACCATGTCCATGAATCGCCGCCAGTGATGCTGGTGCCGCTGTTCGTCCTGGCGGCGGGCGCGCTGTTTGCCGGCGTGATCTTCCATGGCGCCTTCATCGGCGAGGGCTATGCCGAATTCTGGAAGGCATCGCTGTTCACGCTGCCGGAAAACCACATCCTGCACGACATCCACGAACTGCCGCTGTGGGTGGAACTGTCGCCGTTCATCGCCATGCTGATCGGCTTCTTGATTGCCTGGAAGTTCTACATCCGCTCACCGGAATTGCCCCGCAGTGTCGCCGCCAACCATCGCCTGCTCTACGCCTTCCTGCTCAACAAGTGGTATTTCGACGAGCTCTACGACTTCCTGTTCGTGCGGCCGGCAAAGCGCCTCGGCCATTTCCTGTGGAAGACCGGCGACGGCACCATCATCGACGGGCTCGGGCCTGACGGCATTTCGGCGCGCGTCGTCGACGTCACCGACCGTGTCGTAAAGCTGCAGACCGGCTACCTCTATCACTATGCCTTCGCCATGCTGATCGGCGTTGCCGCACTCGTCACCTGGATGATGCTCTGATGACCGCCTGGCCGATCCTATCGCTGGTCACCTTCCTGCCGCTGGTGGGTGTGCTGCTCATCCTGTTCATCAATGATGATAGCGAAAATGCTCGCCGCAACATCCGCGCCATCGCGCTGTGGACGACTGGTATCACCTTCATCATTTCGCTGTTCATCTGGACCGGCTTCGACAATTCGCAACCCGGCTTCCAGTTCGTCGAGAAGTTCGCCTGGCTGGATTCCGGCATCTCCTACCATCTGGGCGTCGACGGCATCTCGATGCTGTTCGTCATCCTGACCACGTTCCTGATGCCGCTCTGCATACTGGCCTCGTGGGAATCGATCGAGAAGCGCGTCAAGGCCTACATGATCGCCTTCCTTCTGCTGGAAACGCTGATGATCGGCGTATTCTGCGCGCTTGATATCGTCCTGTTCTACGTCTTCTTCGAGGCAGGCCTGATCCCGATGTTCATCATCATCGGCGTGTGGGGCGGCAAGCGGCGCGTCTATGCATCGTTCAAGTTCTTCCTCTACACGCTGGCCGGCTCGGTGCTGATGCTGCTCGCTATCATGGCGATGTTCTTCCAGTCCGGCACTACCGACATCCCGACGCTGCTGACGCATAATTTCCCGGCCAACATGCAGACCTGGCTGTGGCTCGCCTTCTTCGCCTCCTTCGCGGTGAAGATGCCGATGTGGCCGGTGCATACCTGGCTGCCCGACGCGCACGTCGAGGCGCCGACGGCCGGTTCGGTGATCCTGGCCGCCATCCTGCTCAAGATGGGCGGTTACGGCTTCCTGCGCTTCTCCTTGCCGATGTTCCCGCTGGCCTCGGAAATGTTCGCGCCGCTGGTGTTTGCGCTGTCGGTCGTCGCCATCATCTACACCTCGCTGGTGGCGCTGATGCAGGAGGACATGAAGAAGCTGATCGCCTATTCGTCGGTCGCCCATATGGGCTTCGTCACCATGGGCATCTTCGCGATGAACCAGGAAGGCGTGCAGGGCGCGATCTTCCAGATGCTGTCGCACGGCCTCGTCTCCGGCGCGCTGTTCCTGTGCGTCGGCGTCATCTATGACCGCATGCACACGCGGGAGATCGACGCCTATGGCGGGCTGGTCAACAACATGCCGAAATACGCCACGGTGTTCCTGATCTTCACCATGGCCAATGTCGGCCTGCCCGGCACCAGCGGCTTCGTCGGCGAGTTCCTGACCATGCTCGGCGTGTTCCGGGTCAACACCTGGGTGGCGTTCTTCGCCGCCACCGGCGTCATCCTGTCGGCGGCCTATGCGCTCTGGCTCTACCGCAGGGTGATCTTCGGCGCGCTGACCAAGGACAGCCTGAAGGGGCTGCTCGATCTTTCGGCGCGCGAGAAGGTGATCATCTATCCGCTGGTCGTGCTGGTCATCTTCTTCGGCGTCTATCCGGCGCCGGTCTTCGACGCGACGGCCGCATCGGTCAAGGCGCTCGTCACCAATGTCACCGCATCCATCGGCACCGCGCAGACCGCGGCGGCGAACTGAGCAGGGGTTTTGCGAACCATGACTCCGGACCTTCTCTCAAGCCTATCGCTCTCGACGCCTGAGCTGATCCTTGCCATCGGCGCCCTGGCGCTGTTGATGCTCGGCGCCTATTCGCGCGCCAACACCACCACCACCGTGACCGGCCTCGCCGTCGCCGTTCTGGTGATTGCCGGCGTCTGGACGATCTTTTCCACCGGGCAGGGCAATGCCTACGGCGAAGCCTTCGTCCAGGATCCCTTCTCCCGCTTCATGAAGGTGCTGGCGCTGGTCGGTTCGGCGGTGACGCTGGTGATGTCGATGCGCTTTGCCAAGGCCGAGCATTTCGACAAGTTCGAATATCCGGTGCTGATCCTGCTGTGCACGCTCGGCATGATGCTGATGATCTCGGCCAATGGCATGATCGGGCTCTATCTCGGGCTCGAATTGCAATCGCTGGCGATCTACGTGCTGGCGGCAATCAACCGCGACAATCTGCGCTCGACCGAGGCCGGCCTGAAGTATTTTGTCCTCGGCGCGCTGTCGTCGGGCATGCTGCTCTACGGCATCAGCCTCGTTTACGGCTACACCGGCAATACCGGTTTCCAGGAGATCGCCACCGCACTTGGCAGCGGCGAGCGCCAGCTTGGCCTGGTCTTCGGCCTGGTCTTCGTGCTGGCCGGCCTTGCCTTCAAGATATCGGCGGTGCCGTTCCACATGTGGACGCCTGACGTCTATGAGGGCGCACTGACGCCGGTGACGGCCTTCCTCGCGGCAGCACCAAAAATGGCGGCGATGGCGCTGATCGTGCGCGTCACCATGGGCGCCTTCAAGCCGATCGCTGCCGACTGGCAGCAGATCATCGTCTTCATCTCGATCGCCTCGATGGCGCTCGGCGCATTCGCGGCCATCGGCCAGACCAACATCAAGCGGCTGATGGCCTATTCCTCGATCGGCCATATGGGCTACGCGCTGGTCGGCCTCGCCGCCAACAGCCAGGCCGGCGTGCGCGGCGTCGCCATCTACATGCTGATCTATCTGGTGATGACGCTCGGCACCTTCGCCTTCATCCTCGCCATGCGGCGCAAGGAAGGCAATGTCGAGCAGATCAGCGATCTCGCCGGCCTGTCCTCGACCAATCCGGTCATGGCGACGATCCTGACCATCCTGATGTTCTCGCTGGCCGGCATTCCGCCGCTCGCTGGCTTCTGGGGGAAGTGGTACGTGTTCCTCGCCGCCATCAACGCGGGCCTTTACGCGCTGGCGATCATCGGCGTGCTGGCCTCGGTGGTGGGCGCCTATTACTATCTGCGCATCATCAAGATCATGTGGTTCGATGAGCCAGTCGGCGGCTTCGTGCCGATGGCGACCGAACTCAGAGTCGTGCTCGGCGTCAGTGGCGCCTTCGTGCTGTTCTACGTGCTGATCGGCGGACCGATCGGCACCTATGCCGAAGCCGCCGCAAAGACCTTCTTTTAGACGGGATGGCATTTCGGCTGGCTCCACCCGCGGCGTCTGAAGGCTTCCGGCTCGAGGCGCATGACACGGTCGGTTCCACCAATGCGCTGGCGCTGGACCACGCACGGGCGGGCGACCCCGGCAAGCTCTGGGTCGTTTCAAAGAAGCAGGAAAGCGGACGTGGCCGGCGCGGCCGGGTCTGGGCGACACCCGAAGGCAATCTGGCGGCGACGCTGCTGGTCGTCACCAATGCCGAGCTTCGCCTTGCCGCGACGCTCGGCTTCGTCGCCGGACTGGCGCTCGCCGACGCGCTCGAGGCCGTCGTGCCGAAGGGCAGGATCTCGATCGGACTCGACGGCGCCAGCCAGGGCAAGAACCGTTTCGAGCTGAAATGGCCGAACGATGTGCTGGCCTCCGGCGCCAAGCTTGCCGGCATCCTGCTGGAATCGGCTGTTCTGGATGGCGGCCGTTTCGCGGTGGCGGTCGGCATCGGCGTCAATGTGGTGACATATCCCGAGGATTTACCTTATCCGGCGACATCGCTTTACGCGCTGGGCGCTACCTGCGATGCCGAGACGTTGTTTCTGGCGCTGTCGGATGCCTGGAGCGAGAATGCGCGGTTGTGGAACGACGGGCGCGGGCTGTCGGCCATCAGGCAGCGCTGGTTGGCGCGCGCGGCGGGGCTTGGCGGGCAGGTTGCTGTCAGAATTGACGGTAATGTGGTGCGCGGCACCTTCGAGACCATTGACGAGGACTGCCGTTTCGTGATCCGCGACGATGAGGGTTCGGTTCTGACGATCGCCGCCGGCGACGTGCATTTCGGCGCGGTTGCGTCAGCCCGGGTTTGATCGGCGGGCATTGACCGGCCAGGAAAGGAAATATCATGGCGAATGCGGAAAACGCCGAACTCGTCTTCGTGCCGCTCGGCGGCGTCGGCGAGATCGGCATGAACTTCGCCCTCTACGGCTATGGGCCGGCCAATGCGCGTGAATGGATCGTCGTCGATGTCGGCGTCACCTTTCCCGACGCCGCGCATCCGGGCGTCGACCTCATCCTGCCCGACACGCGCTTCATCGAGGAGAACCTCGCCAATCTGCGCGGCATCGTCATCACCCACGCGCATGAGGATCACTACGGCGCGCTGCTCGACATCTGGCCGAAACTGAAGGCGCCGGTCTGGATGACGCCGTTCAGCGCCGGGTTGCTGGAGGCCAAGCGGCAAGGCGAACAGGGCGCGCCGAAGATCCCGTTGACGATCTACCGGGCCGGCGAAAAGTTCACCATCGGTCCGTTCGAGATCGAGGCAATTCCGGTGGCGCACTCCATTCCGGAACCGATGTCCTTGGCGATCACCTCGCCGGCCGGCACCGTCATCCATACCGGCGACTGGAAGATCGACCCGGAGCCGACCATCGGGCCGAAGACCGACGAGGCGCGCTTCCGCGCCTATGGCGACAAGGGCGTGCTGGCGCTGATCTGCGATTCCACCAATGCGATGCGCGAAGGCGAGTCGCCGTCGGAAGTCGCGGTGGGCGAGGGCCTCAAGGGCGTCATCCAGAACGCCAAGGGCCGTGTCGCCGTCACCACTTTCTCCTCCAATGTCGGGCGCATCGTTTCCATTGCCAAGGCGGCACGGGACGCCGGCCGGCAGTGCCTGGTGCTCGGCCGTTCGCTGAAGCGCGTCATCGATGTGGCCGGCGAACTCGGCTATATGGACGGGCTGCCCGAATTCATCGCCGAGGAGGATTACGGTTTCATCCCCCGCGAAAATCTTGTCATCATCTGCACCGGCAGCCAGGGCGAGCCGCTGGCGGCGCTCGCCAAACTGTCGCGCGAAGAGATGAAATCTGTGTCGCTGACGGCAGGCGATACGGTGGTGTTTTCCTCGCGCACCATTCCCGGCAACGAGAAGGCGATCCTCGAGATCAAGAACCGCCTGATCGATCTCGGCATCAGGATCATCGAGGACGGCGACGCGCTGGTGCATGTCTCCGGCCATCCGCGCCGCAACGAATTGCGCAAGATGTATGAGTGGGTGCGACCGCAGATCGGCGTTCCCGTGCATGGCGAGGCGGCGCATCTGGTGGCGCAGGGCTCGCTGATGTCGATGTCCGGCATCGGCCAGGTGGCGCAGGTGCGCGACGGCGATATGCTGAGACTCTATCCAGGGGCGGCCACGATCATCGACCAGGTGCCGTTCGGCCGCATCTACAAGGACGGCCGGCTGATCGGCACCGACCAGGCGATGGGCATTCGCGACCGGCGCAAGCTGTCCTTCGCCGGCCATGTCGCGGTCAACGTCGTGCTCGACGACAAATATGAACTCGCCGGCGATCCCGATCTGGTCGCCATCGGCGTCGCCGAAGCCGATGCCAGCGGCGAGACCCTGGAAGACCTGATGCTCGATGCGGCAATCGGCGCCGTGGACTCCATCCCCCGTCAGCGCCGAAAAGACCTGGACCTCGTGCAGGAGGCGGTGCGTCGTGCCGTACGCGGCGCCGCCAACGAAGCCTGGGGCAAGAAGCCGCTGGTGACAGTGTTCGTCACGCGGTGACGAACAAGGGAGTAGGGCAGTAGGGCAGTAGGGGAGTAGGGAAGTAGGAAGTAGGAGCGCAAAAAGTCTGCACTTCTTGATCCTGTTTTTTCCCTATTCCCCTACTGCCCTACTCCCTACTCCCCTAACCCGGGAGCAACCTATGCTCGGACGCCTGAACCACGTCGCGCTTGCCGTGCCGGATCTGGCCGCGGCGACTGCCGCCTATCGCGATACGCTCGGCGCTCGGGTGACGGCGCCGCAGGCGCTGCCCGAGCACGGCGTGACCGTGGTGTTCGTCGATGCCGGCAACACCAAGATCGAATTGCTCGAGCCGCTGGGCGCGGGGTCACCGATCGCGGCTTTCCTTGAGAAAAACCCCTCGGGCGGCATGCATCATGTCTGCTACGAGGTCGACGACATCCTGGCCGCGCGGGACCGTCTCCAGGCCAGCGGCGCGCGTGTTTTGGGCGACGGCAACCCCAGGACCGGCGCGCATGGCAAGCCGGTGCTGTTCCTGCATCCCAAGGATTTCTTCGGCACGCTGGTCGAACTGGAGCAAGCATGAGCTGGGTTTCGTTCATCGCGCTGTTCTTCGCCACCTGGTGGGTGGTGCTGTTCGCCGTCCTGCCGTTCAGTATGCGGACGCAGGATGAAGACGAGGACGTGACGCTGGGCACGGTTCCGAGCGCGCCGCGCGGGCCGCATATGCTGCGCGCCGCGCTGCGTACGACCATCGCCACGCTGGTGCTCATCGGCATCTTCTACGGCATCACCAGAGGGCTGGGTCTCGGTATCGACGACATCCCGCACATCGTGCCGGATTTTAACCAGACGCCCAAGCATTAGCGTAGCCGGCAAGGCTCTTTCGGCGGCCCCGAAGGCGAGCGCCGATCGGTGCCAGAAAACAAAGCCGGCTTCTGGATTTGTCGTGCTGCCGCGAGGGCGCGTCGTGCCCAAAGGATTCATATTACGCGCGTCAACTTCTTGTTTTATGCACGTTAGCCGGGTATCCTTGGGTCAGCACGTGAGCAAGGTTTGGGCGGCGCGCTTGGAATGAAGCGGCTTGGCAATACGCCGTGCTAAACAGATGATTGCACAAAAAAAATGCAAGGCGCGAGGCCTTGCAATTTAAACGCGTCCGATCTGTTTCCGGTATCCGGCGGCAGCGAGTAACCGCGCCTAGATCGCATCCTCCCAAGACTTTGACCGCGTAGGAGAGCAGATTATTCTCCGCCCTCTCGGTTATCGGGGCACACTAGCCTAAGGCAGGTGAAATTGTCACGCGGAATTTTGCCTCGAAACAGGCAATCTCGTGCTGCACTGCACAATAGTGTGGCAGGCGTTGCTTGCGAAACGACCAGCAAGGCTTTGTGGGGCATTGCCGCATCCGCTGCAGCGCCATTTCGACGCCATGGCCCGGGTTTCCATTCCGCCATGAAATGGCTATGAAGCCGGGGCAAGCAAGCCAGCGCCGCGCCGATTCCGATGCGGCAATCCTCTCTCACGGATCAGTCCATGCGTTTGTCGCGCTATTTCCTGCCCATTCTCAAAGAAAATCCGCGCGAGGCCGAGATCGTCTCGCATCGGCTGATGCTGCGCGCCGGCATGATCCACCAACAGGGACAAGGCAGCTTTTCCTGGCTGCCGCTCGGCAAGCGCGTGCTGGACAAGGTCTGCCGGATCATTCGCGAGGAGCAGGACCGCGCCGGCGCACTCGAAATCCTGATGCCGACCATCCAGTCGGCCGAGCTGTGGCGCGAAAGCGGTCGCTATGAGGACTATGGCAAGGAGATGCTGCGCATAAAGGACCGGCAGGAGCGCGACATGCTCTACGGTCCGACCAATGAGGAAGTGGTCACGGAGATTTTCCGCTCCCATGTCAGGTCCTACAAGGATCTGCCGATCAACCTCTATCATATCCAGTGGAAATTCCGCGACGAGGTGCGGCCGCGATTCGGTGTCATGCGCTCTCGCGAGTTCCTGATGAAGGACGCCTATTCCTTCGATCTCGACTATGAAGGCGCCAAGGCCGCCTACAACAGGATGTTCGTGTCCTATCTCAGGACCTTCACGCGCATGGGCCTGCAGGCCATTCCGATGCGCGCCGACACCGGGCCGATCGGCGGCGACCTCAGCCACGAATTCATCATCCTGGCCGACACCGGCGAGAGCCAGGTTTTCTGCGATCGCGACTATCTTTCGCTGGATGTGCCGGGGGCGAATACTGACTTTTCAAACGATTCCGAGATTGCCGAGATCGTCAAGACATGGACGACGCCCTACGCCGCCACCGATGAAATGCATGACGAGGCGGCCTGGGACAAGCTTGCCGAGGGCGCCCGCGTCTCGGCGCGCGGCATCGAGGTCGGCCATATCTTCCATTTCGGCGATAAATATTCCAAGCCGATGGGCGCGAAGGTGACCGGGCCCGACGGCAAGGACCACTTCGTCTCCGGGGGCTCCTACGGTATCGGGCCGTCGCGGCTGGTCGCGGCCATCATCGAAGCTAGCCATGACGACAACGGCATCATCTGGCCGGAAGCGGTGGCGCCGTTCGATGTCGGCCTGATCAACATGAAGGTTGGCGACGCCGAATGCGACCGCGTCAGCGGCGAGCTTTATGCGGCGCTGACCGCCGGCGGCAAGGACGTGCTCTACGACGACACCGACCAGCGACCCGGCGGCAAGTTCGCCACCGCCGACCTGATCGGCCTGCCGTGGCAGGTGATCGTCGGGCCGCGGGGCGTTGCCGCCGGCGAGGTCGAGGTCAAGAACCGCAAGACCGGCACGCGCGAGACGCTGCCGATCGCGGATGTGAAAAAGCGTTTCGGTGCCGCCGCATGAGCGAGGCGGCAGCAGGAAAACCCTTGGCCGCCGGGCCGTTTTCCGTTTTCGAGCGCATGGTGGCGTGGCGCTACCTGCGCTCGCGCCGCAAGGAGACGGTGATCTCGGTCATCGCCTCGATCTCCTTTCTCGGCATCATGCTGGGCGTCGCCACGCTGATCGTCGTCATGGCCGTCATGAACGGGTTCCGCGCCGAACTGTTGACGCGCATCCTCGGCGTCAACGGCCATCTGATCGTGCAGCCGCTGGACATGCCGCTGGAGGACTATGCGCAGGTCGCCAGCCGCATCAACGGCGTGTCCGGCGTCAAATACGCAATTCCGCTGATCGACGGACAGGTGCTGGCGCAAGGCAATATCGGCGGCGGCACCGGCGCGCTGGTGCGCGGCATACGCGGCGAGGATCTGGGCAAGATCTCGATCGTCGCCAACAACATCAAGCAGGGCTCGATCGCCGGCTTCGACACAAGCGAGGGCGTCGCCATCGGCAGCCGCATGGCCGAGAATCTCGGCCTTGCGCTCGGCGACACCATCACCCTGATCTCGCCCGACGGGGATGTCACGCCGCTCGGCACGACGCCGCGCATGAAGGGCTATCCGATCACCGCGATCTTCGAGGTCGGCATGTCGGAGTATGACAGTTCCATCGTCTACATGCCGTTTTCGGAAGCGCAGCTCTATTTCAACCTGGACGGCCGCGCCCAGACGATCGAGGTCTATGTCGACAACCCCGACAATGTCGACGCGCTGAAACCGAAGGTCGAGGAGGCCGCCCAGCGCCCGGTCAATCTCGTCGACTGGCGGGAGCGCAACAAGACTTTCTTCGACGCGCTGCAGGTGGAGCGCAATGTCATGTTCATGATCCTGACGCTGATCGTGCTGGTGGCGGCGCTCAACATCATTTCGGGCCTGATCATGCTGGTGAAGGACAAGGGCCATGACATCGCCATCCTGCGCACCATGGGCGCCACGCGCGGCGCCATCCTGCGCATCTTCCTGATGACGGGTGCGGCGATCGGCGTGGTGGGCACCATCGCCGGCGTGCTGCTGGGCATTGTCATCTGCCTCAACGTCGAGCGCATCCGCCAGTTCTTCTCCTGGCTGGCCAATGAACGGCTGTTCAACCCCGAGCTCTATTTCCTCAGCCAGCTGCCGGCCCGCATGGACGCCAGCGAGACGATCTCGGTGGTGCTGATGGCGCTGGCGCTGTCGTTCCTGGCGACGCTGTTTCCGGCATGGCGCGCGGCCAGGCTCGATCCGGTCGAAGCGCTGAGGTACGAATGATGGCCGAGGCCACCATTATCGAGCTGAAGGGCGTCGAGCGGCACTATGTCCAGGGGCCGCGCAAGCTGACCATTCTCAACGGCGCCGATTTTTCACTGAGGCGCGGCGAGATCGTGGCGCTGGTGGCGCCTTCCGGCACCGGCAAATCGACGCTGCTGCACACAGCTGGCTTGCTGGAACGGCCGGACGCCGGCGACGTGATCCTGGCTGGACGCGCCTGCGGGCGACTTTCCGATGACGAGCGCACGGCGATCCGCCGCAACGATGTCGGTTTCGTCTATCAGTTCCATCATCTGCTGCCGGAATTCTCGGCGCTGGAAAACATCATGATGCCGCAGCTCATCAAGGGGCTGGCGCCCAAGGAGGCGGCCGAGCGGGCGGCGCAACTGCTCGACTACATGCAGATCGGCAAGCGGGCGCAGCATCGCCCGTCGGAACTCTCCGGCGGCGAGCAGCAGCGCGTCGCCATTGCGCGCGCCGTCGCCAACGCACCCTTGGTGCTGCTTGCCGACGAGCCGACCGGCAATCTCGACCCGGTCACCGCTTCCTACGTGTTCGAAGCGCTACAGGCGCTGGTCAAGCAATCGGGCCTGGCGGCGCTGATCGCCACCCACAATCACGAGCTGGCCTCGCGCATGGACCGCCGGGTGACGCTGGCCGACGGCAAAGTGGTCCCCCTTTAGTAGGGCACGGCGATACTCAGGTGAGGCCGGCCTGCGAAAGGCGGCTTCCTGCGCTTCCGGTGCTCACGTACCCAAAAGTACGCTCCGCTCCGGCCTTCGCCGGCCGAAGCCCTCATATGCGGCTCCGTCCTATGAAGGCTACGGCCGGCGTAGGCCGGTTCTCGGAATCCACCATTCTCGACTCGACCTGACCTGAGTCTCGACGTGCCCTGGCCGGCGCTTGATAGTTGGCATTCGCCGCGTCAACCTTTCCTTAACCCTGCCGAATTGATCGGCCGAAATTTCGCGGTGTGTCCCGATCGTGTCGTTGACATTCGAACAAAATTAGAACAAAATATGAACATATCAAAAACAGGAGAGAGTTATGGCCGATCTTGTTCAGGATGTCGTTTCACTGGTGTGCATGAGCACGTTTCTCATTTCCATGGCGATCTGGATCGGAGCCATGTGAGAAGGCGGCGCTCCGCGCTGCCTCTTTCGGCGGCCGTGAACCGTCGCCACGTTAAGCCTTTCTTGCCGCCCCGACGATAGGGTTCCCTGAAGACAGGGGAGTAGCGTCACGTGTCGCCCATCGTCACAGCCATTCTCGTTGCCTGCAATCTCGGATTGATCTTTCTGCTGCTGACCGCGCCGCTCGGTTTGCGCACAGTCAGGTTCAGCCGGCTGGTGGCGGCGGACCGGCGGCGGCTGTGGCAGGCGCTTTGGCCGCTTGGAAGCGATGCCGGCTGGTCGGGCGAGATCCTTTCCGCCGAGGCGCTGGACGATCAGGGCGCGGCCCGGATCGTTCTGTCCTGGGAAGGACGGGACGGCCAGCCGATCGAGCGCAAGGTTCTGCTTGAGGATGTTTTTGAAGAGAGCCGCTTTTCCATGCGTGTCGTCGACGACACGTCGCTCGACGCCTCCTTCTGGGCGGACTATCGCACCACCACGGAGCTCATGCCCGAAGGCAAGTTCACGCGGGTGATCCTCAGCCAGACCGATCGCTATCGCGGCATCGCCTTTCCTATCTTTCGCTATTTCGCCATGCGCCGTGAACTCGGCAAGCTGGATGCATGGGTCAGGACCGGCCGCTATCGTAAAGGCGGCTGGTTCGAGCATCCCCTCAGCCAGATCGGCCTCGCCGTGCTCTCGGCATTCATCCTGTGGCCGTTCTTCGGGCTGAACCTTGGCGGCCTGGCGCTGGCCGCGATCCTGACATCGGTGGTGGCCCTGCACGAACTCGGGCACATGGCAGCGTTCCGGCTGATGGGCCATCGCAAGGTGCGGATGATCTTCATCCCGCTGCTTGGCGGCATTGCCATAGGCGGGCGGCCGTATGACAGCCGTTTCGAGGTGGCTTTCGTGGCGCTGATGGGCGCCGGTTTCTCGGCTTTCCTGGTGCCGCCGCTGATCGCTGCCAGCGCGCTTGCCAGCGGGGAAGGACACCGGCTCGCCGCGGCGTTGCTGGCGACGCTCGCCGGCTGCGCCGCGCTGTTCAATATCGCCAATCTGGTGCCGGTGTGGAAGTTCGATGGCGGCCAGGTGCTGCGTCAGATCTGCCCCGGTCCGATCGCTCTGGCGCTGGCTTCGTTTGTCCTGCTTTCCGCCTTCCTGACGCTCGGCTGGCGGGCCGGCTTTTCACATGGCTTCCTGTTGGTGGCGGGGGCGGTCTTTGCCATCCTCAGCCTGATGACGATGGGCAGCGCGGTGAAGCCGCGCCATGAGCTGAAGCCTATCCGCACCTTCGATCGCTTTGCCATGGCCGGCGCGCTGCTGGCAGTGTTCGCCATCCATGGCTATGGGGTTCTCTGGGCATCCGACCGGCTCCTCGGTTGGGGCCTGACCTGAATCTCAAAATACCCAATCCAGCAAAGTATATTCAGCCGGCCTTGCGGGCCGCCTCGACCGGCAAAGGCGCGGCCGGGCCGAAGACGTCCTCGAAGGCCGATTTCAATGCGAGATCGAGATCGGCCATTGTTAGGGGAAGGCCGAGATCGACAAGGCTGGTAACGCCGTGATCCGCAACGCCGCAGGGAACGATACCGCTGAAATGGCCGAGATCCGGCTCGACATTGATGGCGATGCCGTGAAAGCTCACCCAGCGCCGCAGCCTGATGCCGATGGCGGCGATCTTGTCTTCGGCGGGCGAGCCGTCCGATAGAGCGGGGCGATCCGGCCGCACCACCCAGACGCCTACGCGGTCCTCGCGGCGTTCGCCACGCACGTTGAAGGCAGCGAGCGTGCCGATGATCCATTGTTCGAGCGCCGCAACGAAGGCGCGGACATCCTCGCGCCGGCGCTTGAGGTCGAGCATGACATAGGCGACCCGTTGGCCCGGCCCGTGATAGGTGTATTCGCCGCCACGCCCGGCCGCGAAGACCGGGAAACGATCCGGCTCGATCAAATCCTCGACGTGGGCGCTGGTGCCGGCCGTGTAGAGCGGCGGATGCTCGACCAGCCAGACCATCTCGCCGGCAGCACCGCTTCGGATCGCTTCAGCACGCGCCTCCATGACGGCGAGCGCGTCGGGATAGGCGGTAAGGCCGGGTTCGATCCGCCATTCGACCGGCGCCGAGCCGGGCAAAGGCAGGAATGACGTGGCGATCTGGCTGCGTTGTGTCATAGCGTGTCTCTTGTTGTTCCTCATATGGCGGCAATCGAGCAAAACGTCCAGTTCCGGGCGCATTTCAACCTTTGGCGGGTTATGCCAATTCCCCGTCGATTATTGCGCGACGCGCCCTTGTTTCGCCGGAAACGATTTGCTACACGCCGCGAGCCGGTTCGTTCCGGCTCCTACCACGTGCGGTCGTGGCGGAATTGGTAGACGCGCAGCGTTGAGGTCGCTGTGGGGCAACCCGTGGAAGTTCGAGTCTTCTCGACCGCACCATTTTCCGAAGCAAGTCCACGGATCTTTGCTGCCGAACAGATTGACGTTCGTCAGACGCGAGTGCCGTGCGAGCCGTCTTGCCACCGTGACCCTGGATAATGTGCCCTCCTTGAAGAAGGGTTTGGCCGGGCGGGCGAAGGCCGAGCACCCATGCCGCCGGGGCACGCCGATGTTGCGCGTTGGGCCGCGAGCCAAGCTTCGTGCAGGCGCTGAAGTAACCCCACGGTAAGCTTGCCTCGCTATCACATACAGAAATCCTGCGCGGCGGCTTCCGAGGTAATTTGGCGTGTCCCTGATTTCCGATGTGGCGAAATATAGTCCATCCACAAAATGGTCACTGCGCCTTTCATTTCTGGTGGCGGTATATGTAATAGCCGCCTATGAGTTAAGTTCGAAATCTTTCATCAATCTAAGCTTGATCTACGCCGACAAGTTCGCTTTCGGTATTCCGATTTTGTTTGTCGTCGGGGTCTGCTCCGCCGCACTCGTCCATGGCAGAGGAGAGCCAATTCTTTATGCCGTAGACTTTGTTCGAGTGCGCTGGCGTCGCTGCTTGCTGGTGCTTCTCTTCTTCTTCGCCATCCTGACCGCGTTCAATACCTACAAGATCGCCATCCCGTCCGTTGTCCCTTACTATGCGGACGACTGGTTGGCCGATCTGGATGAATGGTTGCACGGCAGGGCGCCTTGGGAACTGGCGCACAGGTTCGACAGCAACGCGTGGTCGGTCGTGGTCTTGAACAGCTATGAGGTCATTTGGTTTTTCCAATGGTTCGGCATTATGCTTTTCGTGTCTCTCTGGTCGGACAGGATTGCCTCCGTGCGATACCTTTGGGCGGCAACGCTGACACTATGCGTCGTCGGCACCATCATGGCCTTGGCGCTGGCATCGGTCGGGCCGGTTTTCTACTACCAGTTTGTTGGCGTGGATCGTTTTCACGGACTCAAGACCGCCATCGACAGTCTCGACTACGGCCATATGGTGCGCGAGCCGTCTGCATATCTTCTGACGCTTTACCAGACCGGCCGGTCCGACCTTGGCGGCGGCATCTCCGCAATGCCGAGCGTGCACGTTGCCTTTGCTACATTGAACGCCTTTCTGCTTTCATCCTTGAACCGCTGGCTGGGCATCCTCGGTTGGGCATTCGCGGCCATGATCCTTTACGGGTCGGTCTATACCGGATGGCACTATGCTGTTGACGGCTACGCCTCTATTATTGCGGTGTCGATGATCTGGTGGGTGACCGGACGTCTCGTGCGCGAACAGTAAAGGAACGCCCACGGGTTTCAGTCCCGATTTCGATACGCCGGATTTTTTTCCATTATGGTCGACCTTCCATTATGGTCGACCGGCGCAGCCAGATCGGTTGCGCCGGTTCGATCGTTGATTGTCGCTGCACCGACAGGACATTCTTCGCCCATTGGAGGAGGGGCGTATTTCGTTTGATATTCCCGTGTGTTGCGCGTTAGACCTGACTGGCACCTTTTCCGGAAATCCGATGGCGGGAGGCGCTGGTGGAAGGCCAGGACGAACAAGACACCAGAGCCGCTGAGGACGGCCACGCCGATATCTATGGCGAGGACGGCGTCATTCTGTCGTCGTTCCTTGCCCAGATCGGTGCGGCGATCGCCGATCGCGACACGCTGACGCTGAAGCGCGAAGTCGACGACCTGCACCAGTCGGAACTCGGCCACTTGCTCGAAACGCTCCACCCCGAACAGCGCCGCGCGCTGGTCGAACTCCTGGGCGCCGACTTCGACTTCTCGGCGCTGACCGAGGTCGACGAAGCGATCCGCATGGAGATCGTCGACAATCTGCCCAATGCGCAGATCGCCCAGGCGGTGCAGGAACTCGATTCCGACGACGCCGTCTACATCCTCGAAGACCTCGAGAAGGAAGACCAGGACGAGATCCTGTCGCAACTGCCGTTCACCGAGCGGATCAGGCTGCGCCGCTCGCTCGATTATCCCGAAGAGACCGCGGGCCGGCGCATGCAGACGGAGTTTGTCGCGGTGCCGCCATTCTGGACCATCGGCCAGACCATCGACTACATGCGCGAGGACAACAACCTTCCCGACCGTTTCAGCCAGATTTTCGTCATCGATCCGAGCTTCAAGCTGCTTGGCGCCATCGATCTCGACCAGATCCTGCGTACCAAGCGCTCGGTCAAGGTCGAAGAGGTCATGCATGAGACGCGGCATGCCATTCCGGCGACCATGGACCAGGAAGAGGCCGCGCGCGAATTCGAACAATACGACCTTCTCTCCGCCGCCGTCGTCGACGAGAACGAGCGGCTGGTCGGCGTGCTGACCATCGACGATGTGGTTGACGTCATCCAGCAGGAAGCCGAGGAGGATCTGTTGCGCATGGGCGGCGTCGGCGACGAGGAACTCTCCGACAGCATCTTGTCGACCTCGCGTTCGCGTGTTCCGTGGCTGCTGGTCAATCTTCTGACGGCCTTCCTGGCGGCGTCGGTGATCGGCCTGTTCGATCGCACGATCGAGCATATCGTGGCGCTGGCGGTGCTGATGCCGATCGTGGCCGGCATGGGCGGCAATGCCGGTTCGCAGACCATGACCGTCACGGTGCGGGCTCTGGCGACGAAGGATCTCGATATCTACAATGCCGGCCGCATCATCCGCCGCGAGATGGGGGTGGGCTTCATCAACGGTATCCTATTCGCCATCCTGATCGGCATCGTCGCGGCTGCCTGGTTCCGGGATCCGAATCTGGGTGGCATCATCGCGGCGGCAATGGTCATCAACATGTTCGTTGCGGCATTGGCCGGCATCCTGATCCCGCTGCTGCTCGACCGCTTCAAGGTCGATCCGGCGGTGGCTTCCGCCGTCTTCGTGACCACCGTCACCGACGTCGTCGGTTTCTTTGCCTTTCTCGGCCTCGCCACATGGTGGTTCGGAGTGCCTTGATGCAGGACGTCTTGCGCCGCGGCAGTGGTACATACCACCTCAATTGACTTTTACGTAAATGCCATGCGAGGGTCGGCGAATGGGGCCGCCCGCCGATTCCGGCAGGCGGGTACAGGGGCTGGAGGGCGAAGTCGCATCATAGGCATGCGCGCCGTATCCGGGCATTTGGAGCGACGATGCGGGAATATTATTCTATCACTGAACTGACACGCGAATTCGACGTGTCGACGCGGACCTTGCGCTTCTATGAGGATGAAGGGCTGGTGCAGCCGATAAGGCGTGGCCGCACCCGGTTGTTTCGCCCGTCCGACCGGCATCTCATCCGCCAGATCATGCGCGGCAAAAGGCTCGGCTTCTCGATCAACGAGATCCGCGAAATCATCCAGATGTACAAGGAGCCGCCCGGCGAGGTCGGCCAGCTCAAGCTGATGATCAAGCGCATCGAGGAAAAGCGCGAGGATCTCAGGCAGAAGCGCCGCGACCTCGAAGAGACGCTGGCCGAACTGGACCAGGCCGAGGAATCCTGCGTCGAGCGGCTGGTGGAGCTGGGTGTCAACACCTGAACCTTCGTCATCCTAGGGCGAAGCAGGAGCGAAGCTCCGTTGTGGAGACCCTGGGATCCATGCCGTTGCCTCAGCCGTGGAGTGCAGCGGTGCAGAGTTCTGGAGCGTAGCAGCGCTTAGAAGTCGCGGCATGGATCCTCGGGTCTGCGCTGCGTCGCTGCGCTCCTTGCTCCGCCCGTGGATGACGACGAGACGGGCGTTTCGGCTAGTCGCCGAAGTACGCGATCTGCCAAAAACTCTGCGCAGTGGAAACCAGCAGCCGCCATCAAATCCAGCGCCTGACCCTTTTTGCATAATCCCGGTACTTCTTGCCGAATTTCGCCGCCAGTATCTTTTCCTCGCCTTCGATCACGACCTTCTGCGTCGCGAAGGCAGCGATGAATGCGATTGCCAGGAACCAGGCGACGCCCGATATGAAGGCGATGCCGATCATGAGCAGCGTGTTGGCCAGATAGATCGGGTTGCGGCTGATGGCGAAGGGGCCTGACGTGATCAGATGCTCCGGCACGCCATTGGGGTTGAGCGTTGTCTTCGCCCGGATCATGGCGCGGATCGCGGTGAACCAGAGTGCGACGACGCCGAGCAACGCCACAAGGCCGGCGGCGAACAGGATGTCGCCGAGAAGGCCGCCGATCCATGGCAGCGGGTAGAACAGGCCGAGCGCGACGCTGATGGCGATCGCCGCGAGATAGATCAGCGGCGGCCATGGTATGTGCCCAGGCTTCGGCAGCCCTGTTTTCGGCTGATTGGCGGTCATTGTTGGCCTCCCTCCATCAACGTGCTCTCGGTCTTGGCGGTGCAGGCGCCGGCGAGTTCGCCGATATGCGCCTTCCATTCAGGAGACTGATCGTTGTTGTAGAGCCGATCAAGCGTGGCCTCGCCCTCGAGCGTGTCGAGCATGCACACACAATAGTTCGAGCAGAACTCCGTGTCGCGCTGTTGCTCGCACGATGCCTGGCAGGATTTCAGGAAGGTCACTTCCCTGGTTTCGACCTGTGCCGGCATGATTTGCGAAAACAGCCAGACCGAGCCGATCAGCAGCGGCTGGTGGATCAGGTAGAAGGCGAGGCTGTGCCGGCCGATGAACACCAGTGGATTTGACCAGCGGCCGGGGGCGAGGTGCGCCAGCCGTGTCAGCACGCCGGAGGCGGAGCCGAGTCTCGCCGCCGCGATGCCCAGCAGCACGGCGCCGAACCATGGAAACAGCGGCACATAGTCGTTGGAGCGCGGATTGGACGCCGACAGGCCGACCCACCACAGGGCCGGATGGTCGAAGATTTCGGACCTGAGATAGAAGGGTGCGGCGATGACGAGGCCTGCGACCACAACCGTCAGCAGCGCCGGCAGCCGCAGGAACGCCAGGCCGAGCAGGCTGGCCAGTGCGATCTCGTGCAATATGCCGAAGAAGACGAAGCCGTCCGGCGTGGCGATCCTTGTGACGACCGATATGGCCAGGGCAGCCACGGCAACCATGGCAAAACGCTTCCAGAAGCCGTTCCAGCGGATTTTTCTGCCATGGGCGAGGAACAGGCTGACGCCGACCAGGAACAGGAAGGTCGAGGCGATGCAGCGCGCGTAGAATTTCCACCAGCCAAAGGCGGTCAGGCCGGGATCGGTATAGCCGAAGAATTCGAGATCCCAGGTGAAGTGGTAGCTCGCCATGGCAAGCAATGCGATGCCGCGCGCGATGTCGATGGCGACGATGCGCTTCGGCTTCGGCGAATCCTGAACGGTGGCGGTCGACGTGGGAATGCTCATGGTCTCGCAATTCTGATTCAGCCCCGCAAGACGACTATCACGGTTGGGCCGGACAACAGAAGGCGGACCAATGCATGCCCTCGGTGCTCGTTCGTGCCGGCGCCGCGTCAAGGCCAGCGTCAGAGCGACGTGCGCCCACTTCGTGCTTTTCGAAAGCGATTCCGATTTTCAGGCCACTGCGTTAGGCCAGCGCCGGAAAGCCTTTGACCAGCTTCGCTTTTGCCGTGAACGCGTCGGTTTCCTGTTACCGGGCCAGGAATTAGCACGGCAGATTTGGGCCCGCGTTCTGCTTTGGGCGATTCTGCTTCGGGGACAGCAATGGCCACCCATGTTCGCCATCCGATAGGGCTTCCGGCCTTGCGACCGGCGGATGCACGCACCTTCGCCTCGCTCTATGCGGTCGAATCCTTCGCGCGCGCCACCGTGTCGAGCGTCATCCCGATCCAGGCCTACGAAATCCTTCGCAACGAACAGATCGTCTCGATCCTCTACACCGTCGTGGCGCTGCTAGGCCTTTCGGTGACGCTGTTCATGCCGATGCTGATCCGGCGCTTTGCCCGGCGCTGGGTCTACACCGCAGGCGCCTGCCTGCTTGCCGTCGGCTCGCTGTTCTTCGTCACGCACACGCTTGCCGGGCAATTGGCGGGCATGCTTTGCCGCGTCATGGGCGCCAGCGCGCTGTCGATCACGCTCAGCCTCTACATCATGGACCATATCCGCAAGACCGATTTCATGCAGGCCGAATCGCTGCGCATGGCATGGTCGATGCTCGCCTGGACCAGCGGGCCGACACTCGGCATCTTCCTCTACACGCGTTTCGGCATCTATGCCGCGCATGGCGCGGTCGCCGTCTTCGCCATGGCCCTGCTGGCGCTGTTCTGGACCTACCGGCTCGGCGACAACCAGTCGATCCGTCCGGGCAAGACGCGGCCGGCCAATCCGCTGGCCAATATCGGCCGTTTCGTCGCCCAGCCACGTCTCAGGCTGGCCTGGCTGATCGCCTTCGGCCGCTCCTGCTTCTGGACGACGTTCTTCGTCTACGGGCCGCTGTTCATGGTGATCACCGGGGAGGGGGAACTCGCCGGCGGCCTGCTGGTCTCGGCGGGCAATGCGCTGCTGTTCACGGCCATCTTCTGGGGCAGGGTGGGACAGCGTTTTGGCGGCCGGCGAACCATGACATCGGCCTATTTCGCCATGTCGGCCATGCTGCTGGCGGCGGGCGCCGTCGGCGAATCCGTGCCGTTTCTTACCGGCGCCTTGCTGCTGTGCGGCGCATTCTTCGCCATCGCTCTCGACGCGCTGGGCTCGACCGCCTTCATGCGCTCGGTGCGGTTCTACGAAAGGGCGCAGATGGCGGCGGTCTATCGCACCTATCTCGACTGTTCCGAGCTGACACCGCCACTGGTCTATTCGGTTGTGCTGGCGTTTTTCGGGTTGGGCTCGGTCTTCGCCACGCTCGGACTGCTAGCGGCGGTTTGCGGCTTCGTTACCTGGCGCTATCTGCCCAAATCGCTCTGACGCTTATGGTTTGGATACAAGCGCGGAATGCCGCTCGCGCACCCAATTGTGGAAGCGATGCAAATCATATTCCTCGGGCATCAGCACGCCGGCCTTGTGACGCATCGAGCGCAGGCCTTTCTGATTGACCTCGCAGATCGCGGCGTCCTCTTCCAGCACTTGCCTGCCGAATGCGACGATGTTGTCGATGTCGGCCGAAGGCGCTTCGACCGCTTCGGGCGAAAAAAGCCATTCCGCGGTGAGTTCGGTCTGTTCGGGACCGAGCGGCACCAGGCGGACTGTCCTGACATAGTCGACGTGACCGACGATGAACATCGATGGCAGGCTGGTGGCGTAGGTCTGGCCGGCGGCGCGCTCCGCCGGGGTCAGATCGGCAAAGACCGGGCCATGGACATGACCGTCGCGCGACCAGGTCTCGGCTCCGGCCCTGAGGCCACCGGAAAACTCCGGCGCGTCATTGTCGGCATGGCGGGCCCATTCGGGATCGTCATGCCGCCCCATCAGGCCGCGGCCATAGATCGGCACCAGCCGCGACAGATCCTTGTGCACGCCCGGGCAGTGCAGGCATTCGTTGAAGTTCTCCCAGAAGATCTTCCAGTTGCAGTTCATCACCTTGCGCAGCACATGGCCGGTCACCAGCGCTTCCAGCGGCCAGTTGCCGAGATCGCCGGATGCGGGATCGAAGGCGGTTTCAGCCGAACCGCCGGCATCCTCGGCGAGATTGACGAAGACGAAGCCGCGCCACACCGACAGCGCGACGCGGTAGAGTGGGTGCTCGGCCTTGTCGAAACCTTCCGGCAGAGACTTCGACGGCACGCGCACGAGATCGCCGCGCAGCGAATAGGACCAGGCGTGATAGGGACAGGTGATGAGCCGTGCCTTCAGCCGCCCCTCGCTCTCCTGGCAGAGCTGCGAGCCGCGATGCCGGCAGGTGTTGTGAAAGGCGCGCAACGCGCCGGTCTCGTCGCGCAGCACGACGATCTCCTGCGTGCCGACCCTGAATGTCCTGAAGGCCAGCGGCTGGGCAAGATCGGTCTCGCGACAGACAAGAAGCCAGCTTTTGTACCAGATGGCGTCGAGATCGCGCTGATAGGCCTCGGCATCCCAATAGGCCGATGAGGGCAGCGTCGGCTCGGCCCGGGTCAGGCCATTATAGGGATCGCGCTCGCTCGGATTGGGTTGCATGACCGGCCTCCTGTGATGCGCCAGCCGACACCCCGGCAAATCGTTTGTCAATTGGGGCGACGGCATTGCCGGCTTCGGTCGCGATGCCTAATCATGCCGGGAGCAATAGGATGGGGACATGACCGCACGGCAGATGTCACTCACACCCGAACTGGTGGCGCGCTGTTTTCGCACCGTCGAGGATAGCGGACCCGACCCGGACGCAATGCATCTCGACGACAGCGACTATAATGCGATGCTGGACGCGTTCGAGGCAGAACTGCCTGCAAGCGAACCGCTGTGGCTGTTCGGTTATGGCTCGCTGATCTGGAAGCCTGAAATCGAGCATGTCGAGGAACGGGTCGCGGTGGCGCAAGGCTGGCACCGGTCGTTCTGCATGCGCATGACGCGCTGGCGTGGCACCAAGGACAACCCCGGCCTGATGATGGCTCTCGACCGTGGCGGACAATGCAAGGGTGTTGCCTTTCGGCTGAGCGATGGTGGTCGCCGCGCGCAGCTCGACAAGCTTTTTCGGCGCGAGGTGACGCTGAAGCCGACGAGCTACCATCCGCGCCTGCTCTCGCTGGCAAGCGACAGTGGGCCGGTCAAGGCGCTGGCCTTCGTCATCAATCGCAAGGGAACGACCTATGCCGGACCGCTCGCGGAAGAAGAGGTGGTCGAAAAGCTTGCCACATCCTGTGGGCACTGGGGATCGGGCGCCGACTACCTCTACAATACGGTGAAAAACCTGGAAGAGCGCGGCATTCACGATCGCCATCTGTGGCGGCTGCAGCGGCTGGTCGCCGAGCGGATCGAAGCCTCGAAGCCTTGAAACCGCGTGCCGCATTCACGCTGGTAACGGGCGGAATTTGGTTTGCCGGGCGCGACGATTCTGCCTATAGTCACAGCGTCGTCGGTTCCACTAGGGACCAAGAGGGAATGCGGTGAGGGTGAATTTTCTTGCCCAATGCCGTGGCTGCCCCCGCAACTGTGTGCGGTAGTCCTCTCCATATGCCACTGAAGATTTTTCTTCGGGAAGGTGGGGAAGGGCGCTGATCCGCGAGCCAGGAGACCTGCCGGCGACAGGGAACTGACTTCGATGCCCTCGGGTGGAGGGCGAAAGGACAAGATATGAATACCGCTTCCGTCTCTCTCGGCGCTTCCGTCTCCTCGCAGTCGCGCTTCATGCAGCTCGCGCTTGCCGCGCTGCTCGGCGTTTTCGTCATGGGCTTTGTCGGCTTCTCGCATATCGAGGCCGTCCACAATGCCGCCCACGACTATCGCCATTCGATGGCGTTTCCCTGCCACTGACGAGGGGCTGACATCATGACACTGTTTCGCAACGTCGTGTTCATCGCGGCGATCGCAGGGCTCGTGGCCGGCGTCGTTCTCGCCTGCATGCAGGCCTATGCCACCGTGCCGCTGATCCTCAAGGCGGAAGTCTACGAACAGGCCGGTGGCGGCCACAGTCACGACCATGCCGCGGCACCCGCCACCGACACCAATGCCATGAGCAGTGCCGCACCGGCGGAAAATACTATGAGTAGCGCTGCGCCGGCAGCAGCCGAGGCGGCTGCACCGGCGGAAGACGAAGGCTGGGCACCGGCTGACGGCTTCGAGCGCTTCGCCTTCAACGTGGTTGCCAATGTCGTCACCGGCATCGGCTTCGCGCTGATCCTGGTTGCGGTTTCAGAATTCGCCGGCGGTATCGGCAATTGGCGCCAGGGCGTGTTCTGGGGCATGGCCGGCTTTGCCGTGTTCACACTGGCGCCGGGCCTCGGCCTGCCGCCGGAACTGCCGGCAATGCCTGCGGCCGACCTTGCCCAGCGCCAGATCTGGTGGACGGCAACGGCGGTGGCAACCGCCGCGGGTCTCGGCCTGCTTGCCTTCCGCAAGTCGCTGCCGCTGGCGATCCTGGCCGTTGCCTTGATCGTGGCGCCGCATATTGTCGGCGCGCCGCAGCCCGACAGTTTCGAGACGCCAATCCCGGAAGGCCTGCATCACCAGTTCGTGGTGGCGGTGACGCTCACCAATCTGGTGTTCTGGCTGGTGCTCGGCGCCGTCGTCGGCGTGGTGCGCGGCCGTTTCACCGGCACGGCGACCAGCCTGCGCGACAGCTTTGCCTGATCGCAAAGGATTGACCTTCATCATCGGTGGCGGGCGCGCCCGCCACAGCGCCCCCCCCCCAACCAAGGTGGGCGCCAGCCCCCGCCCCCGGGGGGGGATAAACACCCCCCCCCCCCGAGTGGCCACCAAAGGCGCCACCCCACC
>NZ_JBVVPU010000003.1:237150-535314 GCF_055811295.1 Mesorhizobium sp. WSM4871
CCCGCCCTCACCGCCCCCCACCACCCCCCCCCCCCCCCCCTCCCCACCCCCCCCCCCCCCCGCCCCCCGCCCCCCCCCCCCCCCCCCCCCCCCCCCCCCCACGCCGAAACCTTGGTGACAGCCTGCCCGGCGCCGTGGGCCTATATCGCCACGGCGCAAGCCTTTGACGACGAGATGCGCGAACGCATCGCGCTGCACCGCTCGCGGCGTGGTGAAGGCTGGACGACCGTGGATGCGCCGCTCGATCTTGCCGGCGCGCTGGCCGCATTGCCTGACGGCCGGCCGGTGCTGATCGACTGCCTGACGCTGTGGCTGACCAATCATATGCTGGCCGAGCACGATTTTGAGGCCGAAAGCCGGCGGCTGGTCGATGTGCTTTCGCGGCCGCGCGGGCCGTGGTTCGTGGTTTCCAACGAAGTCGGCCAGGGCATCGTGCCCGACAATGCGCTGGCAAGGCGCTTTCGCGACGCCGCCGGCCGGCTCAACCAGCAGGTCGCCGCAGTCGCCGATACGGTGCTTTTGATGGTGGCGGGCCTGCCGCTCAAGGTGAAGTAAGATGACCGATATCGACAGCAAGACCATCAAGGATCGGGACGAGGAACGCCACCGCGCCAAGATGGCCAAGCGCAAGGCGATGCAGGATGCCGAGGTGGCGGCAAAGACGATCGAGAAGGGCCTGCTGATCGTCAACACCGGACCGGGCAAGGGCAAGACCACCGCCGCCTTCGGGCTGGCGCTGCGCATGCTCGGCTATGGCAAGCGCGTCGGCGTCGTCCAGTTCATCAAGGGCAAATGGCACACCGGCGAGAAGGACGCCTTCGCCGCCTTCGGCGACAAGGTCGTATGGCACACGATGGGCGAGGGTTTTACCTGGGAGACGCAGGATCTGAAGCGCGACATCGCCGCAGCCGAAGCCGCCTGGGCCAAGGCGCTCGAACTGATGGCCGATCCGTCAATCAATCTTGTGGTGCTCGACGAATTGAACATCGCGCTACGCTACGACTATCTCGACCTGGAAAAGGTGGTGGCGGCGCTGAAAGAGCGGCGCGAAGGCCTGCATGTCGTCATCACCGGCCGCAACGCCAAACCGGCGCTGGTCGAGGCGGCCGATCTGGTCACCGAGATGGGCGTGACCAAGCACCATTTTTCCGCCGGCGTGAAGGCGCAGCAAGGGATAGAGTTCTGAGCGCGCCTGACCCTTGTCGTGGTCACGAAACGAGGACGATCGCCGCGACGATGCCAAACAGCGCGATCAACAGAAAATCGGCCGTCCGATAGAGTTTCAGCGCCTGCCTGATGTCGATGCTCTCCGCATCGCGCCGGCCGCCGTCGCCCATGAAGGCATCCTCGACCACGAGGCCGCCATAGCTGCGCGGCCCGGCAAGGGCGAGGCCCAGCGCTCCGGCCATCGCCGCTTCGGGCCAGCCGGCGTTGGGCGAGCGATGTTTCTTCGCGTCGCGCCGCACGGCGCGCCAGGCATTTTTCGCATCGGCGCCGCTGACGAAAAGAGCCGCCAGCACGATCAGCAACGCGGTCAGCCGCGACGCCGGCAGGTTGATCAGATCGTCGAAACGGGCCGCCGCCGAACCGAAGGCTTCATGGCGTGGCGTGCGGTGGCCGATCATCGAATCGGCGGTGTTGGCGGCCTTGTAGGCGACGCCGCCGGGCAGTCCGCCGACACCGATCCAGAAGGCGGGCGCGACAATGCCGTCGGAAAAATTCTCGGCCAGGCTTTCGATCGCGGCGCGGCAGACGCCGGCTCTGTCGAGCGTTTCGGGATCGCGGCCGACGATGTGCGAGACCGCGACACGACCGACGGCCAGCCCGCCATTGTCGAGTGCGTCGGCCACGCCCTCGACATGCTCGGCCAGGCTCTTCTGCGACAAGAGCGAGGTCGCGAGAATTGCCACGATGAGCAGACCGGAAGGAAGGATCTGCCACAGCAGGATTTCCAGCACCAAAGCGATGATCGCCGGCACCAGCACGATGACCAACAGCGCATGAATACCGCGCCGGCGACGCAGCGCGTCGGAATCAGTATCGCGGTTGAGCCGGCGATCCAGAAAGGATATCAGCCTGCCGAACCAGGTGACGGGATGGCCGATGCGACGGAACAGCCAATCCGGATAACCGAGCGCGAATTCAATAACCAGTGACAGGAAGGCGATCAGGAACGACATGAAGCTTCTTGATGGAGCGGTGGCAGCAGTGGATCACGGCGGAAGCCTTGGTCGGGCGAGGGCGCTCTTTCCCCAGGCGCCGCAGCCTTTTGTCGACCTCTCGACCGGTATCAATCCGCACTCCTATCCGCTTTTCGAGCTGCCCGCCACCGCCCTGTCACGGTTGCCGGAGGCCGCGCGCCTGCGCGAACTCGCCGATGTCGCGGCGAGCGCCTATGGCGCACCATCGGCGGCGCATGTGGCGGCGGCGCCCGGGACGCAGATTCTGTTGCCGCGCGTCGCTTCGCTGGTAAGACCCGGCAAGGCGCTGGTGCTTGGCCCGACCTATGCCGAACACAGTCGAGCGGCGGCGATCGCCGGCCATGCGGCGACAGAGGTCAATGATTTCGAGGCGCTGGCCGCGGCCGACCTTGCCATTGTCGTCAATCCCAACAATCCGGACGGGCGTGTCGTCGAGCGCGAAGACCTGCTTCGGCTTGCCGGGAAATTACGCGCCAAGGGCGGGTTGCTGGTCGTCGATGAGGCGTTCATGGATGTCGGCCCGCTTGGCGAAAGCCTTGCCGGCGATGTCGGGCAAGGCGGTGTCGTCGTGCTGCGCTCTTTCGGCAAGTTCTTTGGTCTCGCAGGCCTGCGGCTTGGCTTTGCGTTGACCGATACGCTGACGGTCGAGCGGCTGGAAGCGCAATTCGGGCCGTGGGCGGTCGCCGGCCCGGCGCTCGAATATGGCATCCGCGCGCTGGCCGACACGGATTGGCAGGTGGAGATGCGGCGGCGGCTGGCCGAGGATGCCGCACGGCTCGATGCGCTGTTTGACCGCTTCGGCGTTCCTGTCGCTGGCGGCACCATGCTGTTCCGCTATGTCAGCCTGCCGGATGCAGCCGGCCTGTTTTCGGCGCTCGGCGAACGCGGCGTCTTGCTTCGGCATTTTCCTAACCGGCCGCTTGTGTTGCGCGCCGGATTACCGGGCTCCGATGAGGAATGGCGGCGGCTCGAATCGGCTCTTGCGGACTGGACTTCGCGGCGCGACGATGCCGTCAGGGAGATCGAGCAATGATCCATGTCTGTTCGCTGTCTAAGGTCGAGGAAACGGTGGCCATGACCGGCGCCGAGCGGCTGCTTTCGCTGCTGGCCGCCGGTACGTTGATGGCCCGGCCGGCGTCGATTACCCGGGAAAACCATCTCCACCTCGTCATGCATGACATTGCCGTTGCGCAGGACGGCATGACCATGCCGGGCGAAGAACACGTCCGCAACCTGCTCGACTTCGCTCGCCGATGGGATCGTGTAAGGCCCCTGGTGGTTCATTGCTATGCCGGCATCAGCCGTTCGACCGCCTCGGCCTATATTATTGCGGCCGCACTGGCGCCCAAGCGTTGCGAGGCCGAATTGGCCCGCACCTTGCGCGCGCTGTCGCCGACGGCGACGCCCAATCCACGGTTGATAGCGGTTGCCGACGCGCTGCTTGATCGCGACGGCCGGATGGTCGAAGCGATCCAGGCGATCGGGCGCGGCGCCGATGCCTTCGAAGGCACGCCCTTTGCACTGAATATCGACGGCTGAATCCGGCTCGCGGGATCGCTACGCCAGCCAGTCGGCGAGCTTCGCCTTGCGCACATCCCTCAAAAGACTGATGAACCCGTCGGCCTGATGCTCGGCGGTCAGCCGCCCCTTCTCGGCTGTCGCAATGCTGGCGTCGCCGACCACGCCATTCGGATTGAGGTCGGTGGCAATCCAGGCAAAGGCATGCGTTCCGGTGTGGCGCAGCAGCGAGAATTCCTTCTCGGCGCGGCCGACATTGCTGGCGAAATTGTCGGCCTTGGCCATGTCGACGAGATCCGGCCGGAAATGCAGCATCAGCGAGGTCTCGACATCACCGCCATGGATGCCGTGACGGTCCTCAAGCTCGGTGAACATGCCGGCCGGCCGGCCAAAGCGCTGCCAACTGGTCTTCACCGCCAGCATCTTTGCGCGCACGCGCAGCTCGCGCGTGATGATGCCCATGATCTCCTCATTGCCGCCATGCGAGTTGACGACGATCAGCTTCCTGACACCGGCGCGGGAGACCGACAGGCCAAGCTCGGTCCAGGCATCGACCAGGGTCGTTGCCGGCAGGGTTAGCGTGCCCGGCGCATGCAGATGCTCGTTCGATTTGCCCACCGCCTGGACCGGCAGGATGCGGATGTCGAGATCGCCGGGCAGGCGAGCGATCACGGTTTCCAGCATGCCGTTCATGATCGAGGTATCGGTCGAAACCGGCAGATGCGGGCCGTGCTGCTCGATCGCCGCCACCGGAAGAATGGCGATCGTCGCCTCCGGATCGATCGTGGCGTATTCGGTGGTCCGGTAGTCGCCCCACCACACGCGTTTTTTTGTTCCGTCCATTTTTGACTCTCTAGGAAGCTGGCAGCGCCAACGTGGTTTCGTTTAACTGGAGATCAACGGCCTGTCGATTCCAGCCGCCGGCCGGCGCTTCTCACCCCGCGGCGATGACCTCGATCTCGACCTTGAATTCAGGCCGGGCGAAACCGGAGACGATCATAAGCGTCGAGGCCGGCGCCGGGCTCGAAAACAGCCGGTCGCGAACGTCCATGTAGGGTCGGAGGAAGACGCGGTCGGTGACATAGGCATTGATGCGCACGATGTCTTGAAGTCCAAGCCCGGCCTCGCCGAGGATCGCCGCTATGTTCTGGAAACAGAGTTCGGCCTGGGCGCCGGCATCCTCCGGGATTTGGTCGTCCATTGTGATGGCGACCTGGCCCGAGCACAGCACCAGCCGCTTCCCCGCGGGCACCTCGACGCCATGGCTGTAGCGGGCGAAAGGCGGCTTGATCGACTTCGGCGTAAGAAATCTGAACATGGCAATCTCCTGTTTGCGCCAGCCTATCGCATCGGCCCGAAAATCGGTTCGGTTTTCGGAAAGCACGATGCGAAGATTCAAAAAGTCTTAGAGCGTACTTTGCGCGTCCAAGTGGACGCACGTCGCTCTAAAGCCGGACCAGTGAGGTCTTCAAGATGTGGTGCATGCCATCGGTGCAATTGTGGACAGGCGTTCAAAAAATAGGCACGATGCATCCCGTACAGCATGATCAGTCCGGCCTTCGCGCACGACTGTTGCGCAGGCGGGCGGTCCCGGTGATGGCATGTGTCTTGCTTCTTGAATCGATGGTGTCGAGCTCGGCGTGTGACGCGCTCGAGGCAACAAAGGGTGGTGTGGATGGACGGAAAACTTAAGATTTCGGCTGGCGCGATCGTGCTGCTTGTCGCAAGCACGCTGAGCGCGGCAGCGAACGAGAAAGTCACTTTCGGCACCAACTGGCTCGCCCAGGCCGAGCACGGCGGCTACTATCAGGCCGTGGCGGACGGCACGTATGCGGCGTGCGGGCTCGATGTGACGATCATGCAAGGTGGCCCGCAGGTCAGCGGTCGGCCGCTGTTGCTCGCCGGCAAGATCGACTTCTACATGGGCGGCAACATGCTGCAGGCCTTCGACGCCGTTCAGCAGGAGATTCCGCTGCGCGTGGTGGCCGCCTCCTTCCAGAAAGAGCCGCAGGTGATCATGGCCCATCCAGGTCAAGGGCTCGATAAATGGGAGGATTTGAAGAACGCGGACCAGTACATCATCGGCGACGAAGGCGCACAGAGCTTCTTCCAATGGATGGTCACGGAATTCGGCTTTGATCCGGCCAAGCGTGTGCCCTACACCTTCAACCCCGCACCTTTCATCGCCAACAAGAAGTCGATCCAGCAAGGCTACGTGACCTCGGAGCCCCATGCGGTCGCCAAGGAAGGCGGTTTCCAGCCCAATTTGTTCCTGCTCGCCGACTACGGCTTCGACACTTATGCGACGACGATCGAGACCATGCAGGCTACGATCGACAAGCGTCCGGAGGTGGTCCAATGCTTCGTCGATGGCTCGGCCAAGGGCTGGTACAGCTATCTCTACGGCGACAACGCTGCCGCCAATGCGGCGATCAAGAAGGATAATCCAGACATCAGCGACGAGCAGATCGCGTTTTCGATTGAGCAGATGAAGAAGTTCGGCATCGTCGATTCCGGCGACACGGAAAAACTCGGCATCGGCGCGATGACCGAGGAGCGCATCCAGAGCTTCTACGACAAGATGGTCAAGGCCAAGGTCGTGCCGGCCGATATCGACATCAAGAAGTCCTACACGCTGGCCTTCATCAACAAGGGCGTCGGGCTGGATTTGAAGAAATAGTCGTGAAGCTGGAGAAAGTGGCGCAAGCGCCTATGGCGGCATCGGGCGATGGCCCGATGCTCCTGGCGCTTCGCGATGTCGGCAAGGTCTTCTCCAACGGCGTGACAGCGCTCAGCGATGTCAACCTGACGATCCGGGAGGGCGATTTCCTCAGCCTGCTCGGGCCGTCAGGCTGCGGCAAGTCGACGGCGCTCAGGCTGATTGCTGGCCTGTCGACGCCGACCTCGGGCGTGCTCGACTGGCGCGGCAGCGGCTCCTTCGACCGCTCTGACATCGGCTTCGTCTTCCAGGAGCCGACGCTGCTGCCCTGGGCCGATGTCTTCGACAATGTCTGGCTGCCGCTCAGGCTGAAAGGCCTGTCGCGGGCCAAGGCGGCGCCTTCTGTCATGGAGATGCTGGCGCGGGTCCACCTGACCGGTTTCGAAAACGCCGTGCCGCGCGAGCTTTCCGGCGGCATGAAGATGCGCGTCTCGATCGCCCGCGCCATGGTCACCAGACCGCGCGTGCTTTTGATGGATGAGCCGTTTGGAGCGCTGGACGAGATCACCCGCTTCAAGCTCAACAACGATCTTCTGGAGCTGTGGCAAGGCGAACGTTTCACCGTCGTCTTCGTCACCCACAGCGTCTTCGAAAGCGTGTTCCTGTCCAACCGCGTCGTCGTCATGGCGGCGCGGCCGGGTAGGGTGTTCAGGGAATTCGCGGTCGATGCGCCCTATCCACGCGACGAGGCGTTCCGCACCTCGCCGGACTATGCCGCGCTCTGCCGCCAGGCGTCCGACGTGCTGGTTGGCGCCATCAACTCAACCGCCGGATCGCATCATGAGCGCCATTGAAGAACACATGCTGACGCTCGATCCCGAGGAGGCGCGCCGTCTGCGCCAGGAGCGGCTCGAACGGATCGGCAGATGGCTGCTGCCGCTGGCGATCATGATCCTGGCGATCTGGCTGTGGGACCGTGTCTGCGTCTGGAACGATATTCCGAAATACATATTGCCGCGCCCCGGCGTGGTGCTGCAAACGCTCCATGACGATGCCGGGCTGTTGTTCTCCTCGCTGCTGGTGACGCTCAAGATCACCTTTCTCAGCTTGGCTTTGGCCGTCGTCGGCGGGGTCGGACTGGCGGTGCTGTTCGCGCAATCGAAATGGGTGGAGATGTCGTTCTTCCCCTTCGCCATCGTGCTGCAGGTGACGCCGATCGTGGCGATCTTTCCGCTGATCAACATCTATGTCGACAACCAGACGACGAAGCTGCTGCTCTGCGCCTGGATCGTCGCCTTCTTTCCGATCCTGTCCAACACCACGCTTGGACTCAATTCCGTCGACCGCAATCTGCGCGATCTGTTCAAGCTCAATGGCGCAACGCGCTGGCAGCAATTGCGTTATCTCAGGTTACCGGCGGCGATGCCCTATTTCCTCGGCGGTCTGAAGATCGCCGGCGGCCTGTCACTGATCGGCGCGGTCGTGGCGGAATTCGTCGCCGGAGCCACCGGGCAGTCATCGGGTCTCGCCTCGCGCATTATCGAGGCGGGCTATCGGCTCAATGCGCCGCGGCTGTTTGCGGCGCTGATCCTGATCTCGCTGACCGGCATTTTGATCTTCCTGGTGCTGTCGCTAATTTCGCATCTCATCCTGCGGCGCTGGCACGAGAGCGCGCTGAAGCAGGAGCGATAGGATGCGTGACGCGGTTGAGAACGGTGAGGGGCTGCTTGGGCCAGAGATACGGCGAACCGCTGTGCGGAGACATCGTGAACAGTTTTGCGCCGCCGCTAAGCTCGAAGGGAACGGCATGGATCCTAGGGTCTGCGCGTCCGCTTCGCTCCCGCTCCGCCCTAGGATGACGAAGGGAAAGGATGCCGCCACCAATCGCAAACGTTGGAGATACCGGGGTTCCCGCCAATCCCCAGCATTGGCGATTTGCATATGCCTCCCCGTCTTTCGTCATCCACGGGCGGAGCGGGAGCGAAGCGGACGCGCAGACCCGAGGATCCATGCCGTTACGGTCACCGAAGAATACGGCGGTGCAAAACTGTTCGCGATGTCTCCGTCCGCCTGTTCGCGGTGTCTCCGATCCAAACGGCCCCTTGAGGGAACGGTGTTGCATAGGTCAGAGGGGGGAAAGTCTTGATACCAGCCTCTGGTTCTTACCGTCTCAGCAACGTCCGCCTTCACCGGTCGCTGACACCCGGTCTTGCCGCTGCTTTCGACTCTGACGGCTTCGCGCTCGCCGACGTGTCCGTCGCCGACGGCAAGATCGTGAGCATCAGCGCGCATGGAAAGTTGCCAAAGGCCGAGGCGACCGACCTCAATGGCCGCATCGTCATGCCGTGTTTCGTCGACTGCCATACGCATATCGACAAGGGCCATATCTGGCCGCGAAAACCCAATCCCGACGGCACTTTCATGGGCGCATTGAATGCCACCGGCGCCGATCGTGCCGCGCGCTGGAGCGCCGAGGACGTCGCCCGGCGCATGGATTTTTCCCTGCGCTGTGCCTACGCGCATGGCACCAGGGCGTTGCGCACCCATCTCGACAGCGTGGCGCCGCAGGAGGAGATCTCCTGGCCGGTGTTCGAGACGATGCGGGAGACGTGGCGCGGCCGTATCGAATTGCAGGCCGCTTGCCTGCTCGGCATCGAAGGCGTGCGCGACAGGAAATGGTTCGAACGACTGGCAAGACGCGTGGCCGCGGCCAAGGGCGTGCTTGGCGTCGTCACCTATATGGTGCCGGACCTCGAGGAACTTCTCGACCAGGTGTTCGCCGAGGCGATCAAGCACGGGCTCGACCTTGATTTCCATGCCGACGAGACCGACGATGTCGCCGCGATTTCGCTGAAGAAGATCGCCGAGGCGGCCCTGTGGAACGGTTTCGAGGGCAACATCCTCGTCGGCCATTGCTGTTCGCTGGCGCGCCAGCCAGACCTCGACGTGCACGACACGCTGGACAAGGTGGCGAAGGCGGGTCTCGCCGTGGTGTCGTTGCCGATGTGCAATCTCTATTTGCAGGACCGGCGCGGCGACCAAACCACGCCGCGCTGGCGCGGCGTGACGCTGCTGCACGAGATGAAGGCGCGCGGCATTCCTGTTGCCGTCGCCTCCGACAATACGCGTGACCCGTTCTATGCCTATGGCGATCTCGACATGCTGGAGGTCTACCGCATGGCGACGCGCATCCTGCATTTCGATCATCCGGTCGGCGACTGGCCGATGGCCGTAACAAAGACGCCGGCCGATGTGATGCGGCTCGACGGTGTTGGTACGCTCGCCGCCGGCGGTGCGGCCGATTTTGTCGTCTTCAGGGGGCGGAGCTGGACGGAATTGCTGTCGCGACCGGAATCGGATCGCATCGTGGTGCGCGACGGTCGCGCCATCGAGCGCCAATTGCCCGACTATGCCGAACTCGACGAACTGATGGTGAAATAATGGACATCGCGGCGCTCAAGCACGACCTCGACGGGCTGAAGATCGACGACCATCCAGCGATCGTCCAGCAGAAGAGCCGCGACTTCTACTGGTACAGTCCGGTGCTGAAGCAGCAGCTCGACCATGTCACCGGCGACCTGATCGTGACGCCGAAATCGGAAGAAGAGGTGATCCGCGTGCTGGCGGCCTGCCACCGGCACGGCGTTCCGGTAACACCGCGCGGCAGCGGCACCGGCAATTACGGGCAGGCGATGCCGCTATCCGGCGGCGTGGTGCTCAATCTGGCCGAGATGAACGCGGTCAAGGCGATAGCGCCCGGCCGCGTCGTCACCGGGCCGGGCGCGGTTCTGGCCGAGATCGACAGAGCGACGCGGGCGCATTCGGGCCAGGAGCTCAGGATGTCGCCATCGACCTACAACACGGCATCGATCGGCGGCTTCGTCGCCGGTGGCTCCGGCGGCGTCGGTTCGATCCGCTGGGGCGGGTTGCGCGACCTCGGCAATGTCATCAGGCTGAGGACGGTGACGATGGAGGCCGAGCCGCGCGTCATGGAATTGACCGGCGAGGACGTGCTGAAGGTGATGCATGCCTATGGCACCAACGGCATCATCACCGAGGTCGAGATGCCGCTGACATCAGCTTACGACTGGGTCGATGTCATCGTCGGCTTCGACGATTTCATGGATGCGGCCGGCTTCGGCGACGATCTCGCCGCCCAGGATGGCATATTGGCGAAGCTGATCACGCCGATCGCCGCCCCCATCCCGTACGATTATTTCAAGCGCCATCAGAAATTCTTCCGGCGCGAGCAGAGCATTGTCGTCCTGATGATCGCGCCGCATGCGATGGACGCCTTCCTCGCTTTCACGGCGCGCAGCAAGGGCGAGATCGTCTTCCGCGCCGACAAGGAGGCCGATTTGAAGGGCCTGCCGCCGGCCTATGAACTGACCTGGAACCACACAACATTGCGCGCCATCAGGGTCGATCCGACGATCACCTATCTGCAGGCCCGCTATCCCTCGCCGGATCATCTCGGCCACGTCAAGGCGATGATCGACCGCTTCGGCGACGAAGTGCCGTCCCATCTCGAATTCATCCGCTTCGACGGCGCGATCGGCGTTGCCGGCCTGCCGCTGGTCCGTTTCACCACGGCGGAGCGGCTCGACGAGATCATCCGCATCCATGAGGACAATGGCTGCTGGATATTCAACCCGCATCGCTACACTCTGGAAGAGGGCGGCATGAAGCAGACCGACGAGGTGCAGCTTGCCTTCAAGCGCGAGACCGACCCGCAAGGGCTGCTCAACCCCGGCAAGATGATCGCTTGGGAGAACCCGGATTACGACTACCGTTCGGGCAAGTCGTTCTTGTTCAAGGGCTTGCAGAAGGCGGGCTGAGAGCGCGCATGAACATCCTCGTCCTCTACGCTCATCCGGTCGAAACCAGCTTCAATGCCGGCCTGCACCAGGTGATCGTCGAGCGGCTGACGGCGGCCGGGCACGCCGTCGACGACTGCGATCTTTATGCCGAGGGTTTCGATCCCCGGCTGACGCGGGCAGAACGGCTGGGCTATCACGACCAGCGCGGGCCGGGCGATGCGGTAGCCAGCTATATCGAGCGCTTGCAAAGGGCCGAAGCGCTGGTGCTGTCATTCCCGGTCTGGAATTACGGCTATCCGGCGATCCTGAAAGGCTTTTTCGACCGCGTCTTCCTGCCCGGCGTGTCGTTCAAACTGGTCGACGGCAAGGTGCAGCCGACGCTGCACAACATCCGCAAGCTGGCTGCGGTCACCACCTATGGCGGCAGCCGGTTCCGCGCCATGCTGATGGGCGATCCGCCGCGCAAGGTGGTCAGCCGCATGCTGCGCGCCACCATCAAGCCCGGCGCATCCGTCTCCTATCTCGCGCATTATTCGATGAACCTGTCGACCGACGGGACGCGCAAGTCGTTCATGGCGAAGGTCGCGGCCAGGATGGGTGCGTTCTGATGCGGGCCCTGGTGGTCTATTGCCATCCGGTGCCGGAGAGCTTTTGCGCGGCGATCCGGGACTGTGCCATCGAAGTGCTGAAGGCGAGGGGCTGGGAAATACGACTGCTCGACCTCTACGCGGACAAATTCGATCCGGTGATGGGCTGCGACGAGCGGCGCTCCTACAATGACGGTGCGCCGCGGGACCCGGCACTCAAGCCGTATATCGATGATCTGAACTGGGCTGAAGCGATCCTCTTCATCTATCCGACATGGTGGTACGGGTTGCCGGCGATGCTCAAGGGCTGGCTCGACCGGGTATGGGCAACCGACGTCGCTTTCGCCCTGCCGGCTGGCAAGGGGCGGATCAAGTCGCTGATGACGCATGTGACGAAGGTCGGCGTGATCACGACCTGCGGCGCACCGACCTGGTGGAGCGTCGTCGTCGGCCAGCCCGGCCGCAAGACCATCCTGCGCGGTATGCGGGCGCTGTGCGCCACACGCTGCAGGACGTTCTTCCTGGCGCACTATCTCATGGATGCCTCGACACCGAAGACGAGGGCGGCGTTTCTGGAGAAGGTGCGGGCGAAGCTGGAGCGGTTTTGAGCCAGCGGAAATTGCCTTCTTCCACAAGGTGATAAGGAAAGGCGCTACGCTACATCCGCACCCGTTCCGCCTTCGGATCATACATCGGCTTCAGCGACGCTTCGGCGGCGAAGCGCTCGCCGGCGATCTCGATCTCGTAGGATGAGGCCAATACATCCGCTTCGCTTTCGCCTTCGCACGGTACATAACCGAGCCCAATCGCGCCGCCGAGATGATGGCCGTAATTGCCTGAGGTTATCGGGCCGACGATCTTGCCGTCGCGCAGGATCGCCTCATTGTGGAAGAGCAGGGGCTGCGGGTCCCTCAGCCGGAACTGGACCAGCCGGCGTGACAGGCCGGCATCCTTTTTCCTCAATACCGCATCGCGGCCGATGAAGTCGCCCTTGGCTGTTTTGACCGCAAAACCGAGCCCGGCTTCCAGCACATTGTCCTCGTCCGTGATGTCGTGGCCGAAATGCCGGAAGGCCTTTTCGATGCGGCAGGAATCCAGCGTGTGCAGGCCGCAAAGTTTCAGGCCGACTTCCGCGCCGGCCTCGGCGATCGCCTCGAAGACATGGGCTGCCTGGTCGGTCGAGACATAGAGCTCCCAGCCGAGTTCGCCGACATAGGTGACGCGGTGGGCGCGGGCCAAGCCCATGCCGATCTCGATCTCCTGAAACGTGCCGAACGGATTGGTTTCGTTGGAGAAATCGTTTGGGCTCACCTTTTGAATCAGCTTCCGTGCCTTCGGACCCATCAGGCAGAGCACGGCTTCGGCCGCCGTCACATCCGATATGACGACGAATTCGTCGGCAAGATGCTTGCGCAGCCAGGCCAGATCGCGCTGCAGCGTGGCGCCCGGTACGACGAGGAAATAGGCCGTTTCCGAAAGCCGCGAGACGGTGAGGTCGCTCTCGATGCCGCCGCGCCGGTTGAGCATCTGGGTGTAGACGATCTTGCCCGGCGCCACGTCCACGTCGTTGGCGCACAGCCCTTGCAGGAAAGCACAGGCATCGCGCCCCTCGACGCGGATCTTGCCGAAGGAAGTCATGTCGAACAGGCCGACGCCGTTGCGGATCGCCAGATGCTCCTCGCGCTGGTTGTCGAACCAGTTCTGCCGCTTCCAGGAATAGCGGTATTCGCGCTCCTGGCCTTCGCGGGCGAACCAGTTGGCGCGCTCCCAGCCGGCGACCTCGCCGAACACCGCGCCGCGCGCCTTCAGATGTTCGTGCAGCGGCGAGCGGCGGACACCACGTGACGTCGCAAACTGCCGGTAGGGAAAATGGTCGGCATAGAGCAGGCCGAGCGTTTCGGAGACGCGCTCCTTGAGATAGCGGCGGTTCTTCTGGAACGGCTGGGCGCGGCGTATGTCGACCTCCCAGAGGTCGAAGGGCGCTTCGCCATCGTTGATCCATTGCGCCAGAGCCATGCCGGCGCCGCCCGAAGAGACGATGCCGATCGAGTTGTAGCCGGTCGCCATCCAATAGCCGGACAGTTCCGGCGCCTGGCCGAGATAGTAGCGATCATCAGGCGTGAAGCTTTCGGGGCCGTTGAAGAAGGTATGGATGCCGGCGGTCGCCAGCATCGGCATGCGGTTGACGCCCATTTCGAGGATCGGCTCGAAATGGTCCATGTCCTCGGGCAATTGGTCGAAGCAGAAGTCCTCGCGGATGCCCTCCATGCCCCAGGGCTTTGCCACCGGCTCGAAGGCGCCGAGCATCATCTTGCCGGCGTCTTCCTTGTAGTAGGCGCATTCGTCCGGCACGCGCAGCACCGGCAGGCGGGTCAGGCCAGGAATCGGCTCGGTAACGAGGTAAAAATGCTCGCAGGCGTGCAGCGGGATGGTGACGCCGTTCCGGGCCCCGAGCTCACGCGCCCACATGCCGGCGCAATTGACAACGATGTCGGCCTCGATCGTGCCGTGCTCGTCGCCTTGCGCCCAGGAAACGCCAGTGACGCGGCCGGCTTTGGTGTGGACCCTGGTGACCTTCACGTTCTCGACGATGGTCGCGCCACGCTGGCGCGCACCTTTGGCCAGCGCCATGGCGATGTTGGCCGGGTCGCACTGGCCGTCGAGCGGCAAATGGACCGCGCCGACCACATCGGAAACGTTGAGATGTGGATACATCTCTTTGACTTCATTGGGCGAAATCGCGCGCACGTCGACGTCGAACGCGCGGGCGAGAGACGCCTGCCGGTAGATTTCGTGCTTGCGCTCCTCAGTCAGCGCCACAGTGATCGAGCCGACCTGGCGCATGCCGGTGCCGACCTCGGTCTCGGCTTCCAGCTTGACGTAGAGGTCAGCCGAATATTTCGCCAGCCGCGTCATGTTCTGCGAGCCGCGCAACTGGCCGATCAGGCCGGCGGCGTGCCATGTCGTGCCCGATGTCAATTGCTTGCGCTCGAGAAGAACGATGTCGGTCCAGCCAAGCTTGGCCAGATGATAGGCGACTGAGCAACCTGAGACGCCGCCGCCGATGATGACTGCCCTCGCTTTGGTAGGGATCGTCTTGGCGGTCATGCGGCCTCGCGGCGATAGCTGGAAGCGAAGCGGCGCAGGCGAGTGGCTGCTTCCTGCAACACGGGCTCGGGCTGGCAAAGGCTGACGCGGATATGGCCGGCGGCCGCCTCGCCGAAGCTGGAGCCCGGCATGACACCGACCTTCTCCTTGTCGAGCAAGGCCCAGGCGAATTTCTCGTCGTCCGGCTCGATGGCGGATATGTCGAGCATGGCATACATGCCGCCTTCGGAGCCGCGCACGGTGACGTCGTTCATGCCGCGCATGGCGTCGAGGAAGAGGGTGCGGCGCGCCGCGTAGCGTTCGGCGATCTCCTTGACGCCGTAACCGTTTTCCAACGCCTCGGCGCAAGCGATGCTGATGAAGGCCGGCAGGCCATAGGTCGTCACCAGATTGAGATTGGCCAGCAGCGAGATCATCGCTTCGGGGCCGGTGAGCCAGCCCATGCGCCAGCCGGTCATGCCGTGGCTCTTGGACATCGAATTGATGACCAGCGTGCGCTCGGCCATGCCGGGCAAGCTGCGGGGCGAGATATGTTCGCCACCACCCAGCGTCCAGTAGACCTCGTCCGACAGCAGCCAGAGGTCATGCTCGCGGCAGATCTGCGCCAGCTCTTCGAGATGCTGACGCGAATAGACGGCGCCGGTCGGATTGTTGGGCGTGTTGATCAGGATGGCGCGCGTGTTCGGCCGAAGTGCCGCGCGGATCATGTCCGCGCGGGGTTGGAAGCCACCCTCAGCCGGCGTCTCGACGACGGTGAACTCCGCACCCGCCGCACTGAATGTGTTTGGATAGGTGGCGTAATAGGGCGCGACCACGATAGCGTGGTCGCCCTGGTCGAGGACGGCCTGCACGGCGGCGTAGAGTGCTGCCTGTCCGCCCTGCGTGGCGATGACCTGGTCAGGGCTGGTCGCGACGCCGGTGCAGGCGGCCGAGGCCGCCGCCATGGCCTTGCGCAGGCGCGGCAGGCCGGGAAGCGGCGTGTAGTGGTGATTGCTGCCGCGAACCGCCGACACGCAGGCCTCGATGGTCTGGCCCGGCGTATCGAAATCATGGTCGCCGACCGACAGCACGATGATGTCTTCGCCGGCCTCCTTGCGGGTCCAGGCGGCGAAATGGACCTCCCAACCGTCCTTGCCTGAAGGCACGATGCCGGAAATACGCGATGATGGTCTGGGCATTATGCAACTCCCGAGATTTCGTAGCCGGCTCGTTCGAGCCGGTCGCGCAACGCGGCGATGTGGACCGGGCCGACTTCACAGCAACCACCGACGATGCCGGCTCCAGCTTCGACCCAGCCGATGGCCTGGTCGGCGTAGGCATCAGGGCCAAGATCGTGGCGGGCGTGCAGCACGTCCACGGTGGTGCCGTGCTTTAACGCCTCGATCGAGGTGAAGCCATTGGCATAGGCGCCAACCGGGCCGCCGAGAGCGATCAGTTCGGGCAGTGCCGCGCTGATAGCCTCAGGTCGGCAGCAATTGATCAGCCTGGCTGCGATCGGCAGGCCTTCGAGCACGCTCGCCGCTGCCGCTATAGCCTCGCCGCTGCGCAGGCGTGGTGCGCCGTGATCGGCGAGCGTCCACGACACCCATACCGGCTTGCCGCTTTCCGAGGCCGCGGTGACCGCGGCGCGTGCTTCCTCGGCCGAGGCCATGGTCTCGCACAGGAACAGATCAACGCCATCAGCCTGTTCCGCGACGACGCGGCGATAGGTGTCGAGCGTCTCCTGGAAGGAAATTGTCAGCGCCGGTGCATAGCTTCCGAACAGGGGCGACAGGCAGCCGGCGATGGCCACGTCACCGGCATCGTCGCGAGCCTGTTTCGCCAGTTCGATACCTCGCTTCTGCAATGGCTCGAACAGCTCTTCCGCGCCCTCACGGGCCAGGCGTTCGGGTGTCGCGGAATAGGTGTTGATGGTAATGACGCGGGCGCCCGCCCGAATGAATTCCGCATGCAGGTCGCGCACCAGATCGGGCTCGTCGATCAACACCCTGGCCGACCATAACGGCGTCGGCTCGGATTTGCTGCGGCGGACCAGTTCCTGGCCCATGCCGCCGTCGGTGAGGATGACGGACTTCATGCGCGCAACCTTTCGTTCTTCGGATCCCACAGCGGTTCGTCCTTCTGTACCACCGCCTTGAAGCGGTCGCCGAAGATCTCGACCTCGACCGCGGTGCCGGGCTCGGCGAGGTCGGCGCGCAGCATGCCGAGCGCGATCGACCTGTCGATGCGATGGCCCCAGCCGCCGGATGTCGTCTCGCCGACGATCTTGCCGTCATGCCAGAGCGTCGACATGTAGGGCGCGTCGCAGTCGCCGGGGTTTTCGACGACCAGCGTGACGAAGCGCTTCTTCACGCCTTGCTGTTTTTCGTTGAGTAACGCCGTCTTGCCTGGGAAGTCGGGCTTTTCCCATTTGACGAAACGTTCCAGCCCGCCTTGCAGGATCGAGTAATCGGTCGACAGGTCGCCCTTCCAGGCGCGGTAGCCCTTTTCGAGCCGCAACGAATCGAGCGCATACATGCCGAACGGTTTTAGCCCATGGTTCTGGCCGGCGGCCCAGACGGCGTCGAAGACAGTAGGGGTGTCAGCGACCTTGGTGTGGATTTCCCAGCCAAGCTCGCCGGCGAAGGACACCCGTACCAGCTTGGCCCAGCGGCCGGCGATGCTGGTTTCCTGATGCGTCAGCCAGGGCAGGGCGAGGTCGGCGGCACAAATATCCGCGAGGATCTTGCGCGAGTTGGGACCGGCGAGGATCTGTGTCGAATATTCCTCGGTGCGGTCGATCAGCTTGAACGGCGCATCCCCAGGCATGCGCGATTTCAGCCACTCAAAATCGTGCCACTGCGCCACCGCCGCTGTGATCAGCGTCATCAGATCCTCGCCATGACGAACGACGGACATTTCGGTGACGATGCGGCCCTTGTCGTCGGAAAAGTAGACGAGGCCGATGCGGCCGGGCTTCGGCACCAGTCCGGTGACCTGCCGGCTCAGCCATTCGGCGGCCCCAGGACCTTCGAGGTTGAACCGCGAAAAACCTGGCAGGTCGAGGATGCCGGCGGCGTCGCGCACGGCCAGGCACTCTTCACGCACGCGTTTCTGCCAGGGACCATCACGGCGGAAGGTCAAAGTGGCTTCTTCCGAAATGTCGTCGCCTGGCTGCGCGTACCATGTGGCGCGCTCCCAGCCATTATAGGCGTCGAAGCAAGCGCCCCGCGCCTTGATGCGATCATGGATCGGCGATAGCTTGCGGTCGCGCCCGGCCGGCCAGGCGTGACGCGGGAACTGGATGGCGTACTCGTTGCCATAGATCTCCATGCCCTTGGCGACGCAATAGTCGGGTGCGGCGGCGAATGAAGTGAAGCGGCGCGGGTCGCAGGACCACATGTCCCATTCGGTCTGGCCCTCGGTGACCCATTCGGCCAGCACCTTGCCGGCGCCACCGCCTTGCGCGATGCCGAAGGTGAACACGCAGGCCTCGAAGGCGTTGGGGACACCAGGCATCGGCCCGATCAAGGGGTTGCCGTCCGGCGCATAGGGGATCGGCCCGTTGATGACCTTGGACAGGCCGGCGGTGCCGAGAATCGGCACGCGGGCAACGGCGTCGGCCAGATAATGTTCGAGACGGTCGAGATCGTCGGGGAACAGCTGGAAGGAAAAATCCTCCGGCATCGGATCGTTATGGGTTGCCCAATGGGCGCGGCAATTGCGCTCATAGGGGCCGAGGTTCATGCCGGTCTTTTCCTGGCGCAGATAGTAGGAGGTGTCGACGTCGCGCAGCAGCGGCAGCTTCTTGCCTTGTTCTTTCGACCAGGCAGCCAGTTCGGGGATTTCCTCGAACAATATGTACTGATGGCTCATCACCATCATCGGCACCTCGCGGCCGAACATCCTGCCGACTTCGGCGGCGCGGTAGCCGGCGGCGTTGACGACGATCTCGCAGCGGATCTCGCCTTGCGCGGTTACAACCACCCATTCGTCGTTCTCGCGGCGTACGCCGGTGACCGGGCAGAAGCGGATGATCCTGGCGCCCATGTCGCGCGCGCCCTTGGCCAGCGCCTGGGTCAATTGCGCCGGGTCGATATCGCCGTCGCTCGGATCGTAGAGCGCGCCCTTCAACTCATGGGTTTCGATGAAGGGGTAGCGGCGCTTGATCTCGTCGAGCCCGACCACGTCGATGTTCATGCCCTGGTAGCGGCCCATGCCCTTGGCGCGCTGGAATTCCTGCATGCGCTCGTTGGTGTGAGCCAACCTAAGCGAGCCGGTGACGTGGTAGTTCATGGGATAGTCGACCGCGTCGGCCAACCCGCGATAGAGCTCGGTCGAATAGCGCTGCATGTTCATCAGCGACCATGACGAGGAGAAGGTCGGCACATTGCCGGCGGCATGCCATGTCGAGCCGGATGTCAGCTCGTTCTTTTCCAGAAGCACGCAGTCGGTCCAGCCCGCCTTGGCGAGGTGATAGAGCGAGGAGGCGCCGACGACACCGCCTCCGATGATCACCACGCGCGCCGTGGTCGGCAAACCGGCCATGTCAAAACCCCTTGTCTAGTAAACAGGCGGCGAAATCACCCAGATGACCACCGCCGGTTGGACACCCGGATTGCGCCAGCGGAACGGCTTGCCGTCGAAGCGAAAGGAGTCTCCCTCGCCAAGCTCGTGCCAGACGCCGGCAATCTCGATCTCGAAAATACCCGACGCGACATAGCCGGCTTCCTCCGTCGGCCGCCGTGCTTCGGTCTTCAGTTCCGCGCCCGGCGCAAAGACCGAACGCAGCATCTCGAAGCTACCGCCGAGATCGGGCGACAGAAGCTCCTCCACCAGGCCGGATTCGGTTGTGCCAAGCGAGCGCCGGCTGCCGGCACGCACAACCACGCCGCGCTCGCTTTCGACAGGCACATCGTGGCTGAAGAACAGGCTGAGCGGCACGCCGAACAATTCGGCAAAGGCCCTAAGATCGCCGAGCGAGGGCATCGACAGGCCGCGTTCGACCTGGCTGACCCAGCCGACCGAACGGCCGAGCCTCAGACCAATCTCGGCCAGCGTCAATCCGCGCGCCTTGCGCAGCGCCCTGATATCGCCGGCCAAAAGCCGCTCGGTGTTTTCCTGTTCCGGTCGGATAGCGGTTGATGGCAAAGCCAGGTTCTCAATGAAAAATCGCTATTGGTGAAAAATGCGCGGCAAATTTCATGAGAGGTCAAGCCCGTGAAAAAATCAAGAGGATTTTCATGAAGCCACAAGAATTGCTTGCGCCTTTTTGACGGTTCATGCAAAGGCTCGGCCGCGAACGGCGAGTGGGGGCGTCCGGTCGGGACTTGAGGCGACGCGCGTTAAGTCTTTGTTTTGTGCATGCCGTTGTCCAAGCCGCTACCCGGTTTTGGGCGACCATGCGCCTGGGACTAAGGGACGGCCCATGCTGGAAGACAACACCCGTATTGCGATGGCAATCGTCGACGAGGCGATTACATCGCGCCGGTCGGTGCGGGCCTTCCTGCCCGACATGGTCGACGACGAGACGATCCGCGCCATTCTGGCCGTTGCGGCGCGTGCGCCTTCGGGCACCAACATGCAGCCATGGCGCGTCTATGTCACCAAGGGTGAGGTCAAGCAGCGGATCACCGACGCCATCCTCAATTCCGGCATCCGCGCCGAAAAGGCCGACTGGGACGAGTACCGCTACTATCCCGACCAGTTCTTCGAACCCTATCTCACGCGGCGGCGGGCGAACGGCTTCGGCCTCTACGGCGCGCTCGGCATCGGCCGGCGCGAGGTCGACAAGATGCGCGCGCAGCACGACCGCAACTTCGTCTTCTTCGACGCGCCGGTGGGCATGATCTTCACCATCGACCGGCGGCTGAACAAGGGGTCGTGGATCGACTACGGCATGTTCCTGCAGAACATCATGGTGGCGGCGCGGGGCAGGGGCCTGCACACCTGCCCGCAGGCAGCCTTCGCGCCCTATCACCGGCAGATCAGGCCGGTGCTCAACATTCCCGACGAGGAGATCGTCGTCTGCGGCATGGCGCTCGGCCATGAGGACACGACCAAGCCCGAAAACGAGTTCCGCACCGACCGCGCGCCGCTCGAGGAGTGGGTGACGTTCGCCAAGTGAGGCAACCTTCGGGTTCGGTTGCTTTTACTCCGTACTGACCGGCGCGCCATGGCCACTGACGTGAGCTCCGTCCTGCGGCGTCAGCTTGAGGTAGGCGAACAACGCGCACAGCGTGATCAGGCCCTCGATGATGAACAGAATGCGAAAATCGTTGATGCTCGCATGGCCGCCGCCGGCCAGAAGCGACAGCAACGCTGCCGCCAGGCCGACGCTGATCGCCACCGCAAGCTGCCACAATATGTAATAGAGCGCACTGAAGCGGGACAGCTGTTCGGGCGCGATGTCCGAATAGGAGAGGTTGCCGGTCGAGGCCCATTGCACCGAACGGAACATGCCGAAGACGAAGATGTAGGCGAGCACGATCCAGGTCGGAGCGCTCTCCTGCATCAAGGCAAAGCCGGCGACCAGGCAAGCGGCAACCGGCGTGTTGAAGATCAGCACGCGCCGGAAGCCGAAACGGTTCAAGACGCGCGGCATGAAGAAGCGCATCAGCAGCGAGCCGATCGCGGCGACGAAGGTCAGCGACCCCGCCTGCACCGCGCTCATGCCGAAACCGAGCTGGAACATCAGCGGCAGCAGGAAGACGACGGAACTGAGGCCGATCGTGTCGAGGCCGCCACCGGTCAGGAAGCTGATGCGGAACGTGCGGATGCGCAGCAGATTGAGGTCGAGCAGCGGGTTGCGGGCACGCAGGCAATAGAAGGCCGCCACCGCAAGGATGGCGATGGCGAGCCCGAGTTCGCCGGCGACGATGCCGCCGGTGGCATCCCTGGCGGCAAGCGAGTCCATGCCGAAGACGAGCAGCGCCATGCCAATGCCGACAAGCAGGAAGCCCGGAAAATCGAATGAGGTGCGAACCGGCTTGGTTGTGGTTGGGAACAGCGAGGCCGCGAGCAGCGCGGCTGTCAACGCGAACGGGACGTTGATGAAGAAGATCCAGCGCCAGGAAACGTAGGTGGTGAGCGCGCCGCCGACCAGCGGTCCGACCAGTGGCCCCGACTGGCCTGCCAGCGAAATATACATATTGATCTTCAGCGTGCGGTCGCGCGGAAAGCTCGAGAGGATGACGATCTGGCCGAGCGTTCCCATCAATGCGCCGCCGAAGCCTTGCAAGGCGCGCGAGGCGACCAGCGTCCAGAGGTCGCTGGACAGGCCGCAGAGCGCCGAGGCGGTGGCGAAGACGAGCAAGGCGAAGCAATAGACGTTGCGCAGGCCGAAGCGGTCGGCGGCCCAGCCGCCAACCGGCATCGAAATGATCAGGCTGGCGACATAGACGGTGATCAGAAGGCCAAGCTGGCTGGGCGGGCGGGCCAGGCTTTCGCCGATGCCGGGCAGGGCGGTCACCACGACATTCTGGTCGAGGCTGGTCATGAAGACGCCGCAGGCCACCGTCGCCGGCAAAAGCATCGACGCCTCGCCCGCCGGGGCAAAGCGGGCTGTGGCTGTCGCCGAAGTCTCCGCGGTCATGGAAGGATATTGTCGAACCGGTTGCCTGAGCGGGCGCTTGCCCCGACAAGAGCCCGTGATTTCTATCTATCCTCCCGGCTGGCCCAGGGCTCAAGCAGCAGTTATGCCGGTCCATAGTGCCAAGCGGTCAGCCTGTTACTGCACCTCGTAGCCGACTTCCTCGCTGGCATGGCAGAGCGCCTTCCAGAACGAGCGCGCGAAGGAGCGGAACACATAGACGTCGAACTGGTCGGCGCCGGTGCGCTGGATCTGTGCGAATACATCGTGATGCACCGTCGAACGGCCGGCGCCGACCGGGAAGGCTGGCAGCGCGAAGTCGATGGCGAAGAACTTGGCCAGCACCCATTCGGCTTTCGGTCCGGCGATGCGGATCGCGGTGCGGCCATGCGACAGGTCGGTCACCGTGCCGATCGCCGGAGTAACGACGCCGGCAAAGGCCGAGGCCATGCCTTCTGCCTCGTCGACGACGGTGAATTTCCCCGGCGCAAAGCCAAATACCGACCTCGCACCATCGGCGCTGCCGCCGCCGGCGCCGTCGGGCAGGGCAAGGCCGGTGATCGTGCGAATGACCGATATCAGCTTCTTCTCCTCGCCCGGCCAGGCAGCGAGTTGCACGATCGATCCCGGCTGCGTTTCGGACAGGATAATGTCCACGCCATGCTCGAAATTGCCATGCGAGCCGACCTGCAGCACCGGCTCAAGCGGTGATTGACGCTCAACCATGCATGCGGCTCCCGTCCCGATCGTAGAATTGGTTGGAGACGATCTCGATCGGCCCGAACCGGTTGCGCAGCGGATCGGAGACAAAGGCTCGCGAGCCGTGCCTTGCCTTGCCGCCCTTGATCAGCGCCAGCGCGATGTGTTTGCCGAGCGCCGGCGAATAGCAGCAGGCCGTGATGTGGCCGATGGAATCGTGCGGATTGGCTTCGTCCAGCACTTCCACGACATGCGCGCCGCCGTTGAGCGGCCGGTTGTCGAGCGCAATCAGGCCGACGAGTTCGAGGCGGTCGGGCGCGATCAGGCCCTCGCGATCCATCATCGCCGAGCCGATGAAGGGCTTCTTCCTGGACAGCATCCAGTCGAGATGCAGGTCTCGCGCCGTGGTGCGGCCGTCGATCTCGGCGCCAGTGACATGGCCCTTTTCGATACGCATCGTGCCCAGCGCCTCGAGCCCGTAGGTGACCAGCCCGAACGGCTTGCCGGCCTCGACCAGCGCTTCCCAGACATGGGTGCCATAGCCGGCGCCGCAATAGACCTCGAAAGCCATCTCGCCGGAGAAGGAGAGCCGGCAGATCATGACAGGCACGCCCGCTATCTTGCCACGCACGATGCCCATGAAGGGCAAAGTGGCGTTGTCGACGGCGGTACCGGTGACGCAAGCGGCAAGAATTGCCCGGGCCTTTGGGCCGCCGATGGCGGCACCCGCCCATTCGTCGGTCACCGAGGTGACATGGACTTTCAACTCCGGCCAGATCACGTCAAGGAAGTACTCCAGATGCTGCATCACCTTGCCGGCATTGGCGGTGGTGGTGGTCATCAGGAAGTCCTGCTCGCCGAGCCGCCAGGTGGTGCCATCGTCGAAAGCAAGGCCGTCCTCGCGCAGCATCAGTCCGTAACGCGCCTTGCCGACGGCCAGCGTCGAGAACATGTTGGTGTAGACGCGATCGAGGAACTCAGCCGCGTCGGGACCTTGCACGGCGATCTTGCCCAGCGTCGAGACATCGACGATGCCGGCGCTTTCGCGCGTCGCCTTGGCTTCGCGCACATAGGCCTGCTCGATCGTCTCGCCTGAAAGCCCGTAGATCATCGGGCGATACCAGAGGCCGGCCGCATACATGGTGGCGCCATTGGCGATGTGCCAGTCATGCATCGGCGTCAGCCGCTCGGGCTTGATGTCGCCGAAGCGTTCCGCAGCCAGCGAGCCGATCGACACCGCGGAATAGGGCGGGCGAAAGCGTGTCGTGCCGACCTCCGGGATAGGCTTGCCGAGCGCCTCGGCCATGATGGCTAGGCCGGGGATGTTGGAGTTCTTGCCCTGGTCTGTCGCCATGCCGAGCGTGGTGTAGCGCTTGAGATGCTCGACCGAGATGAAGCCTTCGCGATGCGCCAGCCGCACATCCTCCGCCGTCACATCGTGCTGGAAATCGACAAAGCTCTTTCCGGCCGCCTTGATCTCGAAGACCGGCGCCGGACGAGGGTCGCCAGGCAAGGATTCGATACTCGGGTACGCCATCGGCGTGCCCGTCGCGCCGACCGCCGAAAGGCCTGCGTTGCGACCGTCCAATATTGCTTCGAGGGTCTTGAAATGGCCGTTGAAGGCACCGGCGCCGATCCATTTCTGTGTCGGCTTTGGCGGCAGGAAAGCTTGCAGCGCTTCGTTCCATTCCGCCCTGGCGCCGGCCTGGCTGGCGAGATGGATGGTCGGCGACCAGCCGCCCGACATCAGCAGGCAATCGGCATGGATGCTGCGCGCATCGCCGCTCAACGCGCCGCTCACCATGTCGAAGCGCTGCACTTTGAGGCCGGACAGCGCCTTGCCGCCTTCGGTGGCGACCACGGCGTGGCCGGAAAGGATCTCGGCCTCGGCTTCGCCGGCGAGCTTGCGCATCTCGTTCGAAAGCTCCGGGCGCACGTCGACAATGGCGACGATCGCAGCTCCTGCCTTCTTCAGCGCAAGGGCTGCGTTATAGGCACTGTCATTGTTAGTGAATAGCGCGATCCTGTCGCCCGGCAGCACGCCATATTCATTGGCATAGCGCTCTGCCGCATGGGCCAGCATCACGCCCGGCCGATCGTTACCCGGAAACACCAGCGGCCGCTCGAAGGAGCCGGTGGCCAGCACCACCGTTTTGGCGCGAATGGCCCAGTAGCGATGGCGCGGCTCACCCTTGCCGGGATTTTCCTTGTGGTCGGTAACCCGTTCGAGCGCAGCCAGCGTGTTGCCGTCGTAATAGCCCCACACGGTGGTGCGCGGCAGCAGGCGGACATTGTCATGGCCTTCGAGCTGGCCGGCGGTTCGCGCCGCCCAATCGGCGGCCGGCATATCGTCGATCACCTCGCCCGACCAGTTGGCCGAACCACCGAAATGCGGCTCAAGCTCGGCGAGGATGACGCGTGCGCCCTGATCGGTCGCGGCCTTGGCGGCTATCAGCCCGGCCGGGCCGGAGCCGACCACCAGAACGTCGCAGAATGCATTCATGCGCTCGTAGCGCGCCGTGTCGGGAGCCGTCCCGGCGCGGCCGAGGCCAGCGGCGCGGCGGATGAAATGCTCGCAGAACATCCAGAAGCGCGTGCCCTTTAGCGGGCCGAACACCGGTCCCATGAAGGTCTTGTAGTAAAACCCGGCCGACAGCAGCTTGCCGCCAAGCTGGTTGACGGCGCCGACGTCCCAGGACAGCGAAGGGAAGCGGTTCTGGCTGACGGCCGTCAGCCCGTCATAGATCTCGATCATGGTCGCGGCGATGTTGGGCTCGCGAACCTCGCCGCGCAGCACCGTCACCAGGGCGTTCGGCTCCTCGACGCCAGCCGTCAGCACGCCGCGCGGACGATGGTATTTGAACGAGCGTCCGAACAGGCTGACGCCATTGGCCAGCAGCGCCGAAGCGAGCGTGTCGCCGGCATGGCCGGTATAGGATGCGCCATCGAAGGTGAAGCGTATGGTGCGCAGCCGGTCGATCCGGCCGCCGGCATCGCTGCGGCGCGGGCTCATGATTTACTCCCCGCCTTGTGCCGCGCTGCGGATTTGTGGTCGCCGCGCGCAAAGGTAGTGCTGGAGATCTCGTGCGTCAGCGTGTTGCGCACGACCCTCAGATGAGCGCGGCAACCGCCGGAGTGCTGCCAGATCTCGTTGTGGTCGCCAGCCGGGTTCAGCCGGTCGTAGACATAGGCGTTCCATGCATCGAGATTCTGCGAGGCGGGCTGAGGGCGCTCGCGGTTGCCGTCGCCCTGATAGCTGAATTCGATGACGTCGCGCGGGCCGCAATAGGGACAGGTGATCAGCATTTCTTCTACCTAATGCATCCGAGGCGTCGCGCCCTGGCCTTTGTCGTCGATTGCCAGGCCGCGATAGAAACGGTCGAGCGTGAAGGGCGCGTTGAAGTCGTGCGGCTCGTCCTTGGCGATGGTCCAGGCAAAGCACCAGCCGGACGCCGGCGTTGCCTTGAAGCCGCCGTAGCACCAGCCGCAATTAAGATACATGCCCGGCAGCGGGCCGGTGGTGATGATCGGCGAGCCGTCCATCGACATGTCGCAGACGCCGCCCCAGGAGCGCAGCATGCGCACGCGAGCGAGGCCGGGGAACAGCGCCAGCATCTCGCTCATCACCTCGTCGACGATCGGCAGGCTGCCGCGCTGGGCGTAGCTGTTGTAGCCGTCGAGGTCGCCGCCATAGACCAGGCCGCCCTTGTCCGACTGCGAGATGTAGAAGTGTCCCATGCCGAAGGTCAGGATCGTATCGATGATCGGCTTCAGCGATTCAGAGACGAAGGCCTGCAGCACATGGCTCTCGATCGGCATATGATCGATGCCGGCAAGCTGCATGACGCGGCCGGTGCTTCCGGCAACCGCAAGCGCCACCTTCTTGGCGCGGATCTCGCCGCGCGTGGTCGTGACGCCTGTGATGCGGTCGCCATCGCGCAGGAAGCCGGTGACCTCGCAATTCTCGACGATGTCGACGCCGCGACGGTCGGCGCCGCGCGCGTAGCCCCAGGCGACCGCATCGTGGCGGGCCGTGCCGGCGCGCCGCTGCATCAGGCCGCCGACAACAGGGAAACGCGCCGAACCGGAGACGTCGAGCGCCGGGACCAGTCGCTTGATCTCGGCCGTCGTCATCAGCTCGGCGTCGACGCCGAGATGGCGCATGGCATTGCCGCGCCGGGCAAGATCATCGAACTGGCCGGGCGTATGGGCCAGATTCAGGCAGCCGCGCTGCGAGAACATGACGTTGTAGTTGAGGTCGTGCGAGAGGTTCTCCCACAGCTTCATCGAATGTTCGTAAAAGCGCGTATTGGCGGGCAGCAGATAGTTGGAGCGGACAGCCGTGGTGTTGCGGCCGACATTGCCTGATCCCAGCCAGCCTTTCTCCAGCACGGCGACATTGGTGATGCCGTGCTCCTTGGCGAGATAATAGGCTGTCGACAGGCCATGGCCGCCACCGCCGATGACGATCACGTCATAAGATGCTTTCGGGTCCGGCTTACGCCAGGCCGGCTTCCAGTCCTTGTTGCCGGTCAATGCGTTTTTGAGAAGCGAAAACGCCGAATATTCCGCCATTCTTTTTGTCATCCTTCGTGGGCGATGCGGCAGACTATAGAGCAGGCCATCGGCGCAAAGCCAATATTGCGCCATCGCTTTTCGACTGGCCGACTCCGAAAACGCGGCGGGCGCGATGGCTTGCCCCGTGATATGAGCGTCTCTATCAAGGATGCGTTTTCAGCGCTGCATTGCCGTTCGCGAGTCGCCAACAGATCATGGTCTTCAGATTGCTCCGCCTGGTTCTGATCCTTGCGCTGGTCGTCGTGTCGGCGGCGCCGTCGTTCGATGCGATGGCGCAGGCGATCGGCCAGGGCTCCGCCGCGCTGATCGCGGAGCAGCAGAAGGCCCTCCAGGATCTGTCGGCGAAGACCGACGACCTCGAGAAGAAGATGCAGCAGGACGGCGAGGATGATGCCGGTCTCGTCGATATCCGCCTGCAACTGGAGGAGATGTCGCGGGCCGCACTGACCAGCGCGCTGGCGTTCCGTTCGCGTCTCTCCGACATCAATGCCCGTATCGAGGTGCTGGGCGCGCCGCCGGCCGAGGGTCAGCCGCCGGAGCCCGAGATCGTCGCCAGCGAGCGCGGGGCCCTGGCGGCCGAAAAGGCCGAGATAAACGCCGTCATCGCCAGCGCACAAAATTTGTCGATCCGCATCAGCGGATTGATCGACAAGATCGGCGCCATGCGCAGCGCGCTCTTCCGCAATGTGCTGACCAAGCACTATGAACTGTCCGACGCGCTAAGCCCGCAGGTGTTCTCCGACGCCCAGAATGAATATACCGGCCTCTACAGGGCGGTATCGTCCTGGCTGACATTCGCCATCAAGTTCAAGTTCCAGGCCGTCCTTGCAGCGGCCTTGATGGCGCTTGCACTCGCCGCGGTACTCTTTGTCGGCGGTCGGCGGCTGTTTGGACGTATCTTCGAGGCCGATCCCTCCGTTGAGGACCCGTCCTATCTCAGCCGGCTGTCGGTGGCGTTCTGGTCGACATTGCTGCCGACGCTGGCGGTCGGCGTCTTCCTCGCTTCGACGGTTTTCTTTTTCAACTATTACAACGTGTTGCGCGGTGACATCGGGGTGTTCCTGAATGCCTTGGCCGCCGTCATCGCGGTGGTGTTCTGCGTCAACCGGCTGACCAATGCGGCGCTTGAGCCGCGGCTGCCGAACTGGCGTCTCATACCGGTCGAAACGGGTCCGGCGCGCTGGCTGGTGCGGCTGACCACCGCCATGGCGGTGGTCATCGGCATCAACAGTTTCCTGTCGGTCGTCAACGACACGATGGGCTCGCCGCTGTCGCTGACCATCGCCAGGAGCTTTGTCGCCACCATCATCGTCGGCGTCATCCTGATCCTGATGGCGTTGCTGAGACCGTTCAAGGCGCCCGATGGAGGCTGGCGTCCCTGGCCGGCGTGGCTGCGCTACACTGCCATTGCGCTCGGTATTTTCACTATAGCTGCGGCGCTGTTCGGCTATATCGGCCTTAGCTTTTTCGTCTCTCGGCAGGTCGTGGTCACCGGCACGATCCTGGTCACCGCCTATATAGGCTTCCTTTCGGCCCGGGAAATCGGCGAGGAAGGCGGTTTCGCCGGCACTTCGATCGGGCGCTGGTTGTCCGTCAATTCCAGCTACGAGGACGCAGCCCTCGACCAGCTCGGCCTGGTCGTCAGCATCGCCATCAATGTCATGATCGTGCTGGTGTTCCTGCCGCTGATCCTCTTGATGTGGGGCTTTCAACCCGGCGACATCCAGGCCTGGGCCTACAAGCTGGCCACCGGCGTCACCATCGGCTCGGTGACCATCTCTTTCCTCGGCATCCTGACCGGCATCGTCGTCTTCATCATCGGCTATTTCCTGACGCGCTGGTTCCAGGGCTGGCTCGACGGCTCGGTCATGGCGCGCGGCAAGGTCGACACCGGCGTGCGCAACTCGATCCGGTTGGCGGTCGGCTATGCCGGCGTGGCGCTGGCGGCACTCGTCGGCGTCTCGGCGGCGGGTATCGATCTGTCCAATCTCGCGCTCGTCGCCGGCGCCCTTTCGCTTGGCATCGGCTTCGGTCTGCAGAACGTCGTCTCCAACTTCGTCTCGGGCCTGATCCTGCTGGCGGAGCGGCCGTTCAAGGTCGGCGACTGGATCGTCGCCGGCGATATCAGCGGCACGGTCAAGAAGATCAGCGTGCGCGCCACCGAGATCGAGACGTTCCAGCGCCAGTCGGTGATCCTGCCCAATTCAAACCTGATCAACAATGCAGTCGGCAACTGGACGCATCGCAACAAGCTTGGCCGCGTCGACATCAAGGTGGGTGTCGCCTATGGCAGCGACGTCAAGCAGGTCCATGCCGTCCTGCTGGAGATCGCGCGCAGCCATCCGCTGGTGCTGAAGAATCCCGAACCTTTCGTGCTGTTTACCAATTTCGGGCCGGCAGCGCTTGAGTTCGAGATCCGAGTGTTCCTGGCCGACGTGATGAATGGCAATATCGTGCAGAACGACATCCGCTTCGCCGTCCTCGACGCGTTCGCCAGCGAGCATATCGAAATCCCGTCGACGCCGCGCGCCGTCGTCGAGACTAAGAAGCATGAGGCATGGCCGATCGACGACGACAAGATCGAGGCCGAATTCGCCGAACGGGAGCAGGCGCTGATCGAAGCCGAGGCCGAGGCGAAGCGCCTTGCAAAATCCAGACGCAAGGCCCGCAAGCCGGATCCCGATTAGGAAATTGGCCCCAGGAAGCCAGGTTCCAAGGCAACGAAACCAATTGCGGCATGAATGCGGCATTCAGTTGCTGTTCAGCTTCCATGTCATATAAGCTCACATGCAAAGGGCGAGAATGCCTTGCGAAATGCAACAGAGGCGGTGGAAACACCGATATTGCAAAATGTGGAAGTCTGTCGTTGCCGCCATCGCTTTTCTTGCCGTGGGCGGTTCGGCTTTTGCAGCCAGCGCGGTCAACAAGGACGCCGAGACCCGCACGCTGATCGTAACCGAAGGCGGCGGCAAGACCGAGCTGGCGCTGGCCGCCGGCGAAACCGTGGAATTTTGCCCGAATGGCTGTTTCGTCACCTTGCCGAATGGCGACCTCGAAGCCCTGACTGGCTCCGAAACGGTCGAGATTTCGGGCGGCGTCGCCCGTATCAAGTAAACTCGGGCGGCATCTCTTGCAAAGGCCGGGCAATTGCCCGGCCTTTTATTGTTTCCAGTAGCAATTGTTTAACAATGACGCTGGAAATACCACCCAGCCTGCATGCTGCAACCGGGCGTTTTAACGTTCGCTACGCCGTTCCCCGCTATACCGGATGCGAAGACGCTGAAAAGCGGCGACGGGGCAGGCAGGGCAACGAGAAATGGACGCGCGGTCTGACAGGAACGCAATCCCGCTTGCGGTCGATCTCGACGGTACGCTGATCGCGACGGACCTGTTGTGGGAAGGGCTGTTCATCCTTCTCAAGAAGAACCCCCTCTATATTTTTCTGGTGCCGTTCTGGCTCGCCGGCGGCCCGGCGCGGTTGAAGCAGGCCATCGCCCAACGCATCGACATCGATCCCGCATCGCTGCCCTATCGCGAAGTTCTGCTGCGGCGCCTTCGCACCGAACATGGCGAGGGCCGCAAGATTGTGCTGGCAACCGGCACGCCACGCAAGTTCGCCGAGGCGATCGCCGCGCATCTGGGGATTTTCGATCGCGTGCTGGCGACCGATGGTCCGCACAACATGACCTCCGGCAGAAAACGCGCCTCGCTTGTTGCCGCCTACGGCGATGGCGGGTTCGACTATGTCGGCAACAGCCGGCACGACCTCCAGGTGTTCGACGCCGCACGCACGGCGATCGTCGTCGCGCCCGACCGCCACGCCGCGCGCTGGCAGGCCATGCACAGCGCCGAAATGATGCCGGCGCCGAAGCCGACATTCAAAACCGTCGTCAAGATGCTGCGCGTTCATCAGTGGTTGAAGAACTCGTTGATCGCCGTGCCGATGGTGCTGTCGCACGAATACTTCAACGCCGGCATGATCTGGGAATGCCTGCTGGCCTTCATCTCGTTCAGCGCTGTGGCGTCGGCCATCTACATCCTCAACGATTTCTTCGATCTCGCGCTCGATCGCAAACACCCGACCAAGCGCAACCGGCCATTCGCCAGCGGCGCGTTGTCGATCCCGTTCGGCCTCGGGTCGATGGCCCTGCTGCTGGCAATCGGCATCGGGGCGGCATGCCTGCTGCGATGGGAATTCCTCGGGGTGCTTTTTGGCTACATGGTCATCACCACGGCCTATTCGCTGTCGTTCAAGCGCATGCTCCTGGTCGACGTGCTGACGCTGGCCGGCCTCTACACGATGCGTGTCCTGGCGGGCGCGGCGGCGACCGGCGTCGATGTCTCGTTCTGGCTACTCGCCTTCTCGATCTTCTTCTTCCTTTCGCTGGCGCTGGTGAAGCGTTATGTCGAGCTGCGCACCACCGCCATTCCGGCTGGTGAGCGCATCGCCGGCCGCGGCTACCGTACCGAGGACCAGGAGATCGTCGCCCAGGCGGGAATGGCCTCGGCCTTTTCCTCGGCGCTGGTGCTGGCGCTCTATATGGACAGCGCCGCGGTGCGCGAACTCTACCCGAACCCCTGGCTGGTCTGGCCGCTGGCGCCGATCGTGCTCTATCTGACCATACGCGTCTGGATACTCGCTCGCCGCGACGAAATGCATGACGATCCGGTCGTCTTCATCATCCGCGACTGGCGTAGCCAGATCGTCGTTTGCATCGGCGCCGTGCTGCTGGTCGCCGGAAGCCTGTAGACATGGTCGTGGAGACATTTCAGAGCTTTGGCCTCGCCACGCCGCCGGCGCCCAGTGTGATTTCGGCGGGTGACGGCATCGGGCTGCTGAAGCAGCGCAAAGCCAAAAAAGGCGCCTTGCTCGCCTATGGCAACGGGCGTTCCTATGGCGATTCGTGCCAGAATGAAGCGGGCACGCTCGTCGACATGCGGCCGTTGGCCCGCATCCGCGCCTTCAATGCCGAAACCGGCGTGATCGAAGCCGAGTCCGGCGCACTTCTGTCCGATATCATCGCCCATGCGGCGCCCTATGGCTTCTTCCCGGCGGTCGTTCCAGGCACCCAGTTCGTCACGCTCGGCGGCGCCATTGCCAATGATGTGCATGGCAAGAATCATCACCGGCGCGGCACCTTCGGCTGCCATGTCGAATCCTTGACCCTGCTCAGATCCGACGGGCAAACCTATCATTGCTCGGCCACCGACAATGCACGGCTGTTTGCAGCGACGATCGGCGGCATGGGGCTGACGGGCCTGATCCTGTCCGCATCGATCCGGCTGATGCGGGTGTCGTCGCTCGATATCGTCGAGACGGCGACGCCTTTCCGCAATCTTGGTGAATTCTTCGAGCTTGCCGAAGCAGCCGATATGGCCAACGAATATGCCGTCGCCTGGATCGACCAGCTGGCCGGCGGTCACCGCAGCGGCCGCGGGCTGCTGTTCACCGGCAATCATGCCGAGCATGGTTCGCATGCGGCCTGGCCGGCCGGCGGCAGGTTTTCGGTGCCCTTCCAGCCGCCGTTCAACGTGCTCAACCGGCCGTTCCTGACCGTTTTCAACGCTGCCTACCGATGGAAGAAAGGCCGGTCGACGGCGCGCGATGTCGGTTATCAAGGTTTCTTCTTTCCGCTTGACGGCGTCGGCAATTGGAACCGCCTTTACGGACCGAACGGGCTTTTCCAACACCAGAGCGTGGTGCCGGAAAATGTCGCGCGCCGGGTCGTGCCGGATCTGCTTGCGGCGGCCAAGCGGGCCGGGCAGGGCTCGTTCCTCACGGTCCTGAAGCGCTTCGGCACGGTCCGCTCACCAGCATTGCTGTCGTTCCCGCGGCCGGGTTTCACGCTGACGCTGGATTTTCCCAACCGTGGCGAGTCGACGCTGGCGCTGTTGAAGGAGCTGGACCGCATCACCGTCGAAGCCGGCGGCGCGGTCAATCCTTACAAGGACGCCCGCATGGGCGCCGACATCTTCGCCGCCTCGTTTCCGAAATGGCAGTGCCTCGAAGCGATCCGCGACCCTGCCTTCATGTCGAGTTTCTGGGCCCGAACGGCGCAACAGCTCGAAAAGCAAGGGGATGCTGCCGAAGCCGCGGAATAGATAAAGTTTGAGTAATTCGTGGTAAACAAATCGATAATAGCAAGTTTTTGCTGAAAACACTCTTGTTGCTTCACAAAATATTTGCAGGTTTGTAGTAGGACGGCCGAAGGGTTGGTGGGAAGAACATGAAATATATCGTCTTCATTCTGTTCACAGTCATGACCAATGCCGCCGCGCAGCTCATGCTGAAGCAAGGCATGATGTCGCTCGGTCCGGTTTCCTTCGAAGGCGTCAATCCGCTGCTCAAGCTGCTGCAGATCGTGTTCAGCCCGTGGGTGTTCCTCGGCCTTTGCACCTTCGTCATCTCGATGGTCTCGCACCTCTATGTGCTGTCCAAGGTCGAGCTCAGTTTCGCCTATCCGTTCCTCAGCCTTGCCTATGTCGCGGTTGCGATCTTCGCCTATTTCATCTTCCGCGAAGATCTCAATGCCTGGCGCATCGCCGGCATCGCCTTCATTTGCGTCGGCACGGTCCTGATCGCGCAGAGTGGTCGAGAGCATGAGGACCAGACTGCTTCCATTGCCTCCGACAAGATTCACGCAAACGAGATCGTTCGATGAGACATGTGATTTTCGGCGGCGACGGTTTCGTCGGCCGCCATCTGGCCCCAAAGCTTCTTGGCGATGGAGAGGAAGTGGTCGTTGCCGATATCGCCAAAAGCGATCTGCCGCACTACCGCTCGGTCCGCTATGTCAGATGCGATGTCACCGATCCGGCCTCGGTCGCTTCGGTCGGGCTGAAGGCCGACGACATGGTCTACAATCTGTCGGCCAAGATGCTGTCGCCGATCCAGGTGCGGGCCAAGCGGCACGAGTTCTTCTTCCCGGTGAATTTCCATGGCGCCGAGCACATCATCCAGGCGATGGACAGAGCCGGCGCGCGGAAGCTCGTCCACTACACGACCGACATGATCTATGGCCACACCGTCACGCAGCCAATGACCGAGGAGCATCCGGTCGCGCCGCTCGGCGAATATGGCTGGTCGAAGCAGAAGACGGAGGAACTGGCCGCCGAATGGCGCAAGCGCGGCATGTCGATCTCGCTGTTTCGCCCGCGCCTCATCATCGGCCCCGGCCGCCTCGGCATCCTGGAAAAACTGTTCAAGCTGATCGACTGGAATTTTCCGGTGCCGATGATCGGGTCAGGCAGGAATCCCTATCAGTTCATCTCGGTGTTCGACTGCGCCGAGGCCGCGCGCGCCGCCTGGAAGGCCGGCGTACCCAATGAGGCCTATAATCTGGGCTCGCTCAACCCGCCGCCGGTCAAGAAATTGCTCGGCGACCTGATCAAGCATGCCGGCTCGAAGTCGATCCTGATCCCGACGCCCGGCTGGGCGGTCAAGCGCACGCTCGACCTGCTCGACTTGCTCAACCTGCCGATCATGGATCCGGAACAATATCTGATTGCCGACGAGGAATGCGTGCTCGACGTGTCCAAGGCCGAGCGTCAGCTCGGCTGGGTGCCGCAATATCGCGACGAGGACATGCTGATCGCCGCCTACAGCGAATACCGCGCCAAGAAGGACGGCCATGCCGTCGCCGCGAAACATGTGCCCGCCGAATAACGGCGCCTGCCGAACAAGGGATATTTTGAGATGACTGTGATGGCCAAGCCGGAACACACAAAAGCGCGCACCGTGGTCAGCGCACCGGCGCTGTCGCCGGACACTATCGCCAAGCCGGACCTGATCAGCGTCGAACAGGCCAAGGCCATGGATGTGGCGCGGATGACCGACCTGTTCAAGGCGCATCTCAATCCCGGCCAATTGCACTTTATGAAGCTGCTCGGCTTCCACAAGATCAAGATCGAGCGCGCCGAAGGCATGTTCTATATCGACCAGAACGGCCGCAAGATCCTGGATTTCTTCGGCGGCTTCGGCTCGCTGGCCTTTGGCCATAACCATCCGCGCATTCTCGAGGCACGCCGCAAGTTCCAGGAAGAAAAACGCCAGGAGATCGCTATCGCCTTCATGTCGCAATATGCGGCGGCCCTGGCGCACAATATCGCCAAATGCTCGCCCGGCGATCTCGACATGGTGTTTCTGGGCTCGTCCGGCTCGGAGGCCATGGAAGCGGCGGTGAAGCTCGCCGAGCGCGCCGCCGGCCCAAAGCGGCCAAAGGTCGTCTACGCCGAGAATTCCTTCCACGGCAAGACCAAGGGCGTGCTGGCGATCACTGACGGCCAGCTCTACCGCGCCGACTTCAAGGTCGCCGACAATGTGGTGCGCATTCCGTTCGCCGATATCGAGGCGGTCGAGCGCGCCTTCCGCACGGATCCCGAGATCGGCGTCATCGTGCTCGAAACCATCCAGGGCGGTGGCGGCATCATCCAGGCAAAGGCGCAATACTGGCAGAAGTTACGTGCGCTGTGCGACCAGTATGGCGTGCTGTGGGTGGCCGACGAAGTGCAGTGCGGTTACGGCCGCTCCGGCCGCTTCTATGCTTTCGAGCATTACGGCGTCATTCCTGATGTGACGGCGCTGGCCAAGTCGCTCGGTGGCGGCAAGGCGGCTGTCGGCGCGATGATTGCCCGGCGCGAGATCTACATGAAGGCCTATGGCACGCCGAAGACGGCGATGATCCATGCCATGGCCACCTTCGGCGGCATGGGCGAGGCCTGCGTTACCTCGATCGAGGCGCTCAACGTACTCTACGACGAGGGGCTGATCGACAACGCCGCCGTCACGGGCGACTACCTGCTGCAACGCCTGCAGGCGCTCAGGGAGAAATACCCGAAGATCATCAAGGATGCGCGCGGCAAGGGTCTTATGGTCGGGCTGGAGTTCCACGACTTTTCGCAGACCTTGCCGATGGTGCTGCGTCCCGTCGTCAGCATGCTCGACGACAAGCTGAAGGGCTCGCTGTCCGGCTTCGTGGGAGCGCTGCTGCTGCGCGACTATGACGTGCTCGTCGCCTTCACCGAATACAACCGCAACGTCATTCGTCTCGAACCGCCGCTGATCTGCCAGCGCGAACATGTCGACCGCTTCATCGAGGCGCTCGACAGCCTGTTGTCGCGCGGCATTGTGTCGATCGTGAAGGACTTCGTCAAAAGCCAAGTCCGCTGAGTCAGAGTTTGCCGAGCCAAACGATGCTGACCAGGTCTCCCTCTCCGACTTACCTGCTCGACCGGCTCACAGGGGCCGGCCTGGCGTGGGGCGAGGGGACCTATGCGCGGCTGGCGGCACCCATCGGGGCGGCGGCCTTCGCGCTCTACATCCTTTTGACGGCGGTGACGGCATGGTTCATGCCCGACGCCAATTGGGACATGCTGCCCTATCTCGCGATCGCCGAGGAGAGCAGCTACCCCGATGCGCAGGCGCTGCATGATTATGCCTATGGTACCGTCAAGGCCGATGTGTCGGCGGGCGACTACAAGACGCTGACCGACGATGGCGGCGGCTTCCGCAGTCATTTGGCCGGGAATGCCGCCGACTTTCACTCACTGCTCGGCATGTACCGGATCAAGTTCCTCTACGCCGAGATTCTGTCCACCATGAGTTCCGTGATGTCGCCGGTCGAGGCGATGCGTCTGCTGCAGGTGTTCTCGGTGCTGCTGTTCGGCGCGATCGCGCTGCTCTGGTTGCGTTCCGAGGGCGCGTTGGCGCTGGCGCCGGTTCTCGGCGCGGTGCTGATGATGGCCGAGTTCGGCGACGCGGCGCGGGCATCGACGCCCGATCTCCTGTGCTCAGCACTGTTCCTCGGCGGGCTCCTTGCCTACACGCGCGGCCGCGAAGTGGCCACTGCGATCCTGCTCTTCCTCGCTTTCATGGCGCGGCCCGACAATATTGTTTTCCTTGCGGTTTTTGCCGTTCTGCTTTTGGTCTCCCGGCAGAAGGCGTGGGGCGCGCTGGCCGGCTTTGCCGCATCGCTCGTCGCCTACTTCGCCATCTCGCACTGGGCGCAGCATCCCGGCTGGTGGCCGCATCTGTGGTTCTCCTCGATCGAGCAGCACTACAATATGGACGGCTTCGAACCGCCATTCTCGGTTGCCGCCTATCTCAAGGCTTTTGCTGCTTCCGTGGTTCGGGCCATCAGCCTGAACAGTTGGGTCGGCGTCTCGGTGCTGGCGCTGGCGGCTTGGTATGCGTCGAGCCGGGCCGGCTTCAAGCTCGGCCGTCGTGCCGGCATCCTGTTTGCGGCGCTCGTGCTCGGCGTGCTGGCGAAGTTCACCGTCTTCCCGATCCATGACACCCGCATCTACTTTCCCAACCTGATCCCGCCCTTCCTGCTGCTCGCCGGCCCATTCATGGCGTTGTGGGCATCAGCGAGCAGCAAAGGGCGCGGCGCCGCGCCATCGCGCGTCATCGCTGGAGACAAGCCATGAGTTCCCTTTCCAGCCTGGCGCGCATCGCCCTGTCGCTCGGTCTTCCCACCGGCGTCCTCGACCGCGGGCCGTCGCTGCGCGGCACGAAGTTCCTGGCGAAGGCCGCGCTTAAAGCGCGCCTCGGTGGAGAAAAAAGGCCGTTCCAGATGGTCAATGTCGGCGCCTGCGATGGCGCGCTGTTCGATGACGTGACGCCCTGGCTGCACCGCATCCCGCGCGCTCGCGCCATGCTGGTCGAGCCGATCCCGTACAACCAGAAGCGGCTGCGTGCCAATTACCCGGACACTGAGCGCTTCACCATCGAACCAGTCGCGGTGACCAGAACCAAGGGGACGATCACCGTCCACACCTTCGATGCCGCGGCACTCGAGGCCGGCACGCTGCCGCTCGAGTTCATCGGCTGCTCGTCGGTGACCGACACCAATTTGATGTCGGGCAAGAATGCCTGGGGCGAGGCCGATGCCAACTTCAACAAGTTCGCGCCGCATCTCAGGGATATCGAAGTGCCGTCGGAGACTTTGCAGACACTGCTCGACCGCAACGGCATCACCCATATCGATGCCTTCCTCGTCGATTGCGAAGGCGCCGACTGGATCGTCTTCGAGCAGCTCGATCTCCAGCGCTACCGCCCAGGCATGATCAAGGTCGAGGTCGGTGCGCTGCCGGCGACTGAGATCGGCCAGGTCGTGGTCAAGCTGAAGACCGCCGGCTACCAGGTCGGCTTCCAGGCCGAGGACATCTGGGCCTTCGCTTGAGGGATAGCTCCGCGCCCCTCGAAGGCATCTGACTTTATCGGGTCGCGCCGCACCTGCAGCGTGTCGCAAACAGGCGGTAGCGGGACGGCTGTCGCCTGCATATTGTGCGCCGATCAAACGGGCGCCGGGTGCCCGCTTTACCACTTTGGAGTCGCGGGCAATGGCAGGGTTTCCGGAAAAGGCGAAGGTCGTCATTATCGGGCTGGGCGGCATTGTCGGCGCGTCGGTCGCCCATCATCTGATCGAGCGCGGCTGGGACGATATCGTCGGCATCGACAAGTCAGGCATCCCGACCGACATCGGCTCGACGGCGCACGCTTCCGACTTCTGCTACACGACCAGCCATGACTTCCTGTCCTGCTGGACGACGCTCTACTCGATCGATTTTTACGAGAAGATGGGCCACTATGCGCGCATCGGCGGCCTTGAAGTGGCCCGCGTCGGCGACGACGCCCGCATGGAAGAGATCAAGCGCAAGATCGCCTCGGCGAAGGCTTTTGGCACGCGCGCGCGTCTGATCGAGCCGGCCGAGATCAAGCAGAAGTTTCCGCTTATCGAAGAAGAGATGGTGCAAGGCGGCCTGTGGGATCCCGATGCCGGTCTCGTCATCCCGCGCTCGCAGACTGTCGCCGGCAAGCTGGTCGATCATGCGGAGGCCTCGGGCAAGCTCAAATCATTCGCCAACACGCCGGCCAGGTCGCTCATCGTCGAGGACGGCCGCATCAAGGGCGTGGTGACCGACCGTGGCACCATCAAAGCCGATTATGTCGTGGTCTGCACGGGCATATGGGGCCGGTTGACCGCCGAGATGGTCGGCGAGGATCTGCCGGTGATGCCGATCGACCACCCGCTGACCTTCTTCGGGCCGTACACCGAATTCGCCGGCACCGGCAAGGAGATCGGTTGGCCGCTGCTGCGCGACCAGGGCAATTCGGCCTATATGCGCGACACCGGCGATCCCAAGACCGCCGAGGGCGGGCAGATCGAATGGGGCTATTACGAGGAGACCAATCCACGCCTTTGCCATCCGCGCGACCTCCTGGAGAAGGACCAGGCGCGGCTTTCGCCTTCGCAGCGAGACCTCGACATGGAACAGATCCTGACGCCGCTCGAGCGCGCCATGGAACTGACGCCGATCCTGGGCGAACTCGGCTACAATGAGAGCCATTCCTTCAACGGCCTGCTGCAGGTGACCGCGGACGGCGGCCCGTCGATGGGCGAGAGCCAGAAGGTGCGCGGCCTCTGGTATGCCGTCGCCATCTGGGTGAAGGACGGTCCCGGCATGGGCAAGCTGATCGCCGACTGGATGACGGACGGCCGCACAGCGATCGACCATCACGCCATCGACTATGCACGCTTCTATCCGCACCAGACGAAGGAGCAGTTCATCTGGGACCGCTGCACCGAGACGGCGATGAAGGTCTACAATCCGGCCGTACATCCGCGCGAGCCCTTCTCCAAGGGCCGCAACATCAGGCGCTCGCCGTTCTGGGAGCGCGAGAAGGAGCTCGGCGGCTATTTCATGGAGCTGGGCGGCTGGGAGCGCGCGCATGGCTACGCCGCCAACGAGCACCTTTTGGAGAAATACGGCAACCGCGTGCCGGTGCGCGAAAACGAGTGGGACAACCGCCACTTCTGGCGTGTCTCCAATGCCGAGCATCTCGCCATGAGCGAGGATTGCGGCATCGTCAACCTGTCGCACTTCTCCATGTATGACGTCGAAGGCCCGGACCATGTCGCGTTGCTGGAATGGCTGTGCGCGGCCAAGATCGGCGGCGACAACAATATCGGCAAGGGCATTTATACGCACTTCCTCGACGAGGAGGGCATGGTGCGCGCCGACTTTACCGTCATCCGCATGGCCGATCGCTGCCGGGTGATCGACGGCGCCGACGCCGGGCCGCGCGACTTCCAGTACATGCGCCGCACCGCGCAGGATAAAGGTTTTGACGTCACCATTACCGATGTGACCGAGAGATACGTGACCATCGGTATCTGGGGTCCGAACGCGCGGGCGACCTTGCAGAAGGTGGTTGAGAATCCGGATGGGCTGTCGCTCGAAAACTTCCCTTTCGCGGCGATCAAGCCGGTCAGGATCGGCGGCAAGGATGTTACCGCTTTCCGCATCTCCTATGTCGGCGAGCAGGGTTGGGAATTGCATATGCGTTATGAGGACGGGCTTGCCGTGTGGGATGCGCTGCGTTCGACCGGCGTCATGCCCTTCGGCGTCGAGACCTATGCCAACACACGGCGCATGGAAAAGAGCCTGCGGCTGCAGAATGCCGACCTGCTGACCGAGTACAATCTGCTGGAAGCCGATCTCGCCCGTCCGAAGGTCAAGGAGAACGATTTCTGCGGCAAGGCCAGGCATGTGGAGTACCGTGCCCGCGAGCATCAGCCGGCGATGCTGTGCACGCTGGTCATGACGAGCAATGTCGATGCGAAAGGTGTTGCCCGCTATCCCGTCGGCACGATGCCGGTGATTGACCCGAAAACTGGCGAAACGCTGGTCGACGAACTCGGCCGCCGGTCGTTCACGACCTCGATGGCCTATGGCCCGACCATCGGCAAGAATATCGGTCTTGCCTATCTGCCCTGGGCCTATGCCCAAGAAGGCCGCAAACTCAATGTCGAATATTTCGGCGAAACCTATCCGGTCGAAGTCGCTGCCGTCGGCTACAAGCCGCTCTACGACCCGGAGAACCTCAAGCCGCGCAGTTGATCGCCGTCAATTCCCGACAGCGGGAATGACGTCGGTAGAACATGAACTGCGTGACAGCAAAGCCAAGCCTGCCATGCGGGGCTTTTCTCTTTCTAAGCGAGCGATTCTCGCCTACCGTTGAGTTGGGCGGAGTAAAGCATTTGCGGCGGTTTGGCTGGGACAAGAAGAACGACGCGCTGGTGTTTAGCGTGAATGGGAACATCCCCGTTCGTATCAGCTGGACCTTTGCAATTCCGATTGTCCTGCCCTTTCTGCAAGAGTGGTCGACCCGTCCGACAGCCGCGCTGATCCACACGTCGGTCTTTGCCGCGCTGTTCTTCGCATCGGTGTTTCTGCACGAACTGGCGCATGTATGGGCCGCTCGCCGGCAGGGTATCGGCACCGACAGGATAGAGCTTTATCTGTTTGGCGGGGTTGCCTACTTCAAGCGCGGCGCGGCGCCATCGCACGGTTGGGCGCAGATTGCATTTGCGGGTCCATTGGCCAACGTCCTCTTGGCGGTGCTTTTCATTGCCTCCTATTATCTGATCGCCGGGCCTTTGGTGCCGGCCGAGGCAGATAGCCTGTTCAACTCGCCGCCTCCAAGGCCAATCACGCTTCTGGAGTGGACGCTTTGGGTCGGCGCCTTGTTGAATGGAGCGCTGGCTGTTCTCAACATTCTACCGGCATACCCTCTGGATGGCGGGGTGATCGCGCGGCATTTTCTTGCACGGCGCTTAGGTGAGGGTGGGGCAGCGCGGATCGTCGGGTTCTGTGGAGTGGTCCTCTCGATATTGCGTTTCGCGGTGATCCTGCCGGCCGCTGTCGCGGGTATCCTGTTGTGGCTCCCGCCATCATTCAAACCGAACTGGAAGGCGCTGCGTGCAACTGGCAAGAAAAAGTTCAGTCCGCGCCCAGAAGTGGGGACGGTCGCTGCCGATGATGTGGAATGGCGCGGCAAGGGCGGGTGGCCCGTCAACAGATGACACCAGGCAGCGCCGCATGGGCAAACGGGCTGCCCCTGCTTTTTTCTTTGCCACACAGTGATTCTCGCTTACCCTTCGGCATGTCTGCTTTTCCTTTCGCAAGACACCTGCTTTTAGGGAGCACCATGCTGGCGCTGATGCTCTGGCTGACGCCGGCGACCTTCGCCGCCGAGCCCGTCGACATCGAGCTGGTGCTGGCCGTCGATGTTTCGCTGTCCATGTCGCCGGACGAACTCGAGATTCAGCGCCACGGCTACGCGGCGGCGCTGACGCATGACGACGTGCTGCAGGCCATCGCCGATGGCGCCCATGGCAAGATCGCCGTCACCTATGTCGAATGGGCCGGAACGACCTCGCAGCATGTCATCGTGCCATGGACGGTGATCGCCAATCGCGCCGACGCCGAGCGGGTGGTCGAACAGCTTTCCGCCCGGCCGCCCAACAGCGCCCGACGCACCTCGATCTCCGGGGCGCTGGAATTCTCCAGCGACCTCTTCGCCGAGAGCGGCTTTCAGGGCGTCAAGCGGGTCATCGATGTTTCGGGCGACGGCCCCAACAATCAGGGCGGTCCCGTCAACATCGCCCGCGACGAGCTGGTCAAGCAAGGCATCACCATCAATGGCTTGCCGCTGATGACCAGAAGCGGCTTCACCAGCGTCTATGACGTCAATGATCTCGACCGCTACTACACCGATTGCGTCATCGGCGGGCCGGGCGCGTTCATGATCCCGGTGAATGAGTGGACGCAATTTCCCGAGGCGATCCGCCGCAAGCTGGTGCTGGAGCTTGCCGGGCGCAATTCGCCGCAATGGGCGGCGAATGAGGCGGCGCATCCGCCGGTGGTGCTGGCGCAGGACAGACCAGTCACCGATTGCCAGGTCGGCGAGAAAATGTGGCGCGACCGCAGTTTCATGTTCGACAGCCGTTAGCGGTCAAGCCGCCAGCAATTGCTTGCGGTCGACGCGCTCCTGCTGTGGCGAGCGCGCATAGAGCTCGCGGTAGCATTTGGAAAAATGCGAGGCAGAGACGAAGCCGCAGGCGACCGCCACCTCGACCACCGGCAACGACGATTGGATGAGCAAGTGCCTGGCCCGGTCGAGCCGGATCTCCAGATAGTAGCGGGCAGGGGACCTGCCCATCTCGGTGCGGAACAGCCGCTCGATCTGGCGGCGCGACAGGTCGACATGGTCGGCGATCTCGATCAGCGACAGCGGCTCGGAAAGGTTCGCCTCCATCAGTTCGATGATGGTCAGCACCTTGGAGTTCTGCACGCCGAGGCGGGCGCGCAACGGCAGACGCTGGCGGTCGGTCGGGCTGCGCACGCGGTCGGTCAGCACCTGCTCGCACACACGGTTGACCAGACTCTCGTCGAAATCGTCGCCGATCAGCTTCAGCATCATGTCGAGCGCGGCGGTGCCGCCGGCGCAGGTGTAGACGTTTTGGTCGATCTCGAAGAGGTCGGCAAAGACATTGGCTTTCGGGAAGGCCTCGGAGAAGCCGGGCAGGTTTTCCCAATGGATCGCGCAGCGCTTGTTGGACAACAGGCCGGCGGCGGCCAGTATATGGGCCCCCGTGCAAAGGCCGCCGACGGCGACGCCGCGATTGTATTCCTCGCGCAGCCAGGCGAAGGCCGACTTGTTCTGGTAGCGCTCGACATTGATGCCGCTGCAGACGATCGCCATGTTCGGTCGCTCCGGCCCGGACATCTTCTTGCGCTCTTCCTCGAGCGAGGTGTTGACGGCGCATTCGACGCCGTTCGAGGCGCGCACCGGCTTGCCGTCGATGCTGGCGAGGCGCCAGCGATAGGCTTCGTAGCCGAGCATACGGTTGGCCGAGCGCAACGGATCAAGCGCCGTTGCAAAGGCGATCATGGTGAAATCGGGGACCAGGAAGAACACAAACGATCGCCTGACCGGATGCTTTACGACGTTCACAGGGGAACCCTCACGCTGCAATGGCGCGAACAGGATGTCGCGATCAGTACAGCGTCATCAGGAAAAACCTTTCCTGTCAATTGGCTAGGAGGCAACGGGAAGACTTTATTTGCGACACGGGTCGCAAATGGGCAATCGCTATGCGGCGAACGATCCGCATGCAACCGGATTGAGCAGATGCGCCGAGATGTAAAATGAAAACGCCGCCTCGGCAGGACCGAAGCGGCGTGAAATCATCTGCAGAGCAGCGGCATGCGCTGCTCGCAAGCTTGCCGGATCAGGCGACGAAGCCGAGACGCGCCGCATTCATGGCGCCGGTTTGGCCGGGCATAGTGTTGGCAAGGCGCTGGCGCTCGAGCGCGGTCGTCAGGTTCATTTCACGACGAGCGAAAAGGCGGGCAAAAAGCTTCATTGTCATCTCCATTCGGTTGCTCAGACGGGTCGCCTTCGCTTGATGGAGTGGGGCAGCTCGTTTGCTGCCGCTGATATAGGCTTACGTGAGGGGAAACTAAATGACAAAAGCGAAGCACTTGATATGAAAAGCGACACGGAATGCGTCAATTTTGGGCATTCTGCCGAAGATTTACGATCATATACAAGGCGTTAGTTCGAAAGATGGGCAGCTATGCGGCTTGCTCATATGCGCCATGCGATGGCGACATGGCTCTAAAATCATTTGAATGCAAATAAAATAGAAAGGCCTGCCGGGCGGGGTTGCGCGGCAGGCCTTCAGCACTTGGTACACACGATCTACTTTGCTCCAGCCCAGGATCCGACGCCATGGCGCGTGCTGGTCTTGGTGTCGGCGGCTTCTGGCCAGCCGATATCCTTCTGCAGTTCGATCGGCAGCGCGTGGATGGCGCGTTCGGTCTGGTAGCGGGCGCGGGCCTCGCTGAATTCGGTCGCGAGGCGACCGATGGAAGACAGGATAGACATTTCGTTCTCCTTTGCGTGTCTGGTTTTCAGGTCGCTGGGCATGGGAAGCGCTACACAAGGTTTGTTTCAGCTTCATTTCGTGTCGAATGCAGGTTCGTGTCATGGTCGTTTCAAGACCGCTTTTGATCCGTCCTGCTTCGATGGAGTTGACTATCCTCCCAAAGTGATGTTCAATCAAACGAAATGGAATGATCGTTTGCATCAGAAAAATTGAAGGTCGGTTCCCATGAACGCCCCACTCAATCATCCGCTGCCACTGCTCGATCTCGACGTCCTGCGCACTTTCGTGGCGATCGCCGAGACCGGCAGCTTCACCACCGCGGCCAATGCCGTCTTCCGCACGCCGTCGGCCGTCTCCATGCAAATCAAGAAGCTGGAGGACATTCTCGGCCGCTCGGTGTTCGCCCGCGACGCGCGTTCGGTGACGCTGACGACGGATGGCGAGATGCTGCTCGGCTATGCCCGCCGGCTCTTGTCGATCAATCGCGAGGTGGTGTCGAAATTCATCATTCCCGACATTGTCGGGGTGGTTCGGCTCGGTTCGCCGGACGACTATGGCGAGCGCGTTCTGCCGCATGTGCTGAAGCGGTTCGCGCAGTCGCATCCGTCGATCGCCGTCGACGTGACCATCGACCAAAGCAGCAATCTGCGCCGGCGCATGGACGACCGGGCGCTCGACATCACGCTGCTCACCAATTCCTACAAGACCAGCGCGCTCGGCGCCGAAGTGCTGCTGACCGAGCCGATCGTCTGGGCCGGCGCCAAGGGTGGCTGCGCGCATCTGCGCGAGCCGCTGCCGGTCTCCTTGTGGGAAGAGGGTTGTGCCTGGCGGGCTGGGGCGCTGGAGGCACTCGGCCGCGAGGGCCGCAACTACCGCATCGCCTATATGAGCGCGCATACGGCCGGCCAGCGCGCGGCTATCATGTCCGACCTTGCGGTGGCGCCGTTGCCGAAATCCTTCCTCGGCAACGATATGGTCGAGCTTTGCCCTAAGGACGGCATGCCCGATATCGGCACCTACAACCTCGCCATGGTCGTGGCGCCGGACGCCAGCGCACCGGTGAAGGCGGTCGCCGACCATATCCGCGCGACCTTCGAACTGTTCAGGGAAACCGGCAAGTTCTGACGGCCCTACGGTGAGCCGCGTTTCAGTGCTCAACGATCTTGTTGCATTCGGGAAGCCGATCGATCGTCTGGCTGCAATGGTGGGCGACGTCGGTTGGTCCGAGACGCCAGTGGTCATCCTGACGGCTGATCATATTTCGAGCGTGCTGCGACGATTCCAGGCAGGAGAACTTACTGCTGCAGACGTGGAGACGTGGGCGGACCTGATCGAATGCAGGGAAGACATCGACTACCAGTCAGAACGGCATGAAGAAATACTGGAAGCGATCTATGTGCTGGCCAATCCGGTCTTAAATGGATCGCTTGACGGGGCCTTGGCCGACCAGGTGATCGCCTCGCTCTCGGTCTGATCAGAGGTTCTTTCCTCGCCCAAGAATGCCACGATGCTGTTCCGCGCGCGCCTTGCCTCCGGCATGTCGACCAGCGGCCAAACGTGGAACATACCCTTCTCGTAGACGACCTCCACGTCGACGCCGGCAACCCGCGCCTTTTGCGCGAAGATCAGATTGTCGGGTGTCAGCATATCGCGCGAACCGGTCAGAAGCAGCGTTTTCGGCAGAACCGAAAGGTCGCCGTAGAGCGGGCTGATGCGCCAGTCGCCGGGATCTATGCCGGCGCTGTAGAGCCGGACCGCCTCGAGCCCGCCGGGGATGCCCAGCCACGGATCGTAACGTTCGGCCTCGATCACTTCGGGATTGGCGAGCGATACGTCGAGGCCGGGCGAGATCAGCACATGGCGCGAGGGCAGGGGCACTGCGTCTTGCGCGGCCATCATGGTCAGCACCACGGCCATGTTGCCGCCGGCGGAATCACCCATGAAGACGATGTCGTCGGCTTCCGTCTCGTCGAGCATCCGCCGGTAGACCTCGCCGACCATGCCGAACATGGCATGGAAATCATGTTCGGGGGCGATGGGATAGATCGGCACGGTGATGCCGAAGCCCAGCCGGTTGGCCATCTCGGCGATCAGCCCCCAATGATAGGACGTGATTTGAAAGACATAGGCGCCGCCATGCAGGTAAAGGATACGCTTGCGCTCGCCGGCTTTGGGCGCGATCTCATAGACGGGAAAACCGCCGACGCTGCGCGTCGTGATGTCGAAGCGTTGATGCAGCGAGGCAGGCGGCCGGTGGTCCTCGGTCTTGCGGGCATAGGCGATCCAGCGCTGCAGGTTTTCCGGGCTGGAAAAAGCCTGCTTGCGGCTGTGCCTGAGCACGAAGGACACGACATGGCTTTTCAAACTGGGCATGCGGACACACGGACTTCGGCTGAGCCGACTAAGAGAACCCCATAGTCCGAAGATCGTATCTTCATCCAGGATGTCAAGATTTGCGCGGTGTCAATACGATGTGATCTGGTGACCGGGGCCAGTATTCAATCGTCCGCGCACCGCGACGTTCAGCGTCGGGGCAGCAGCGCGGCATGCAGCCTGGTGTCGGCCGCCGGAGCCGCAGGACGGCTCCGACGCTTGCCGAGCAGTTTGCATTTGTCGGCGAAGGTCATCAGCGCGCCGAACCCAACAGCAGGGCCGACAGCTTGGTCTGCGGGTCGTCGCGCTGCGATACGGGCCAGCCGATATCCTTCTGGATTTCGGACGGCAGGCTGTTGAGCGCGCGGATCGACTTGCTTCTGTTGTGTGCATGCTTGATGGCGGCGCCATAGCGACCGAGACTTCCGAACATCGACATCTTCTTCTCCCTTGAAGCGGTGGTTGGAAGACATTTCCTGCCTACCGTTCGATGCCCGTTAAATGCTCCCAGCATGTATCTGAGGGATTTCGCGAAAACGGCATTTCGGTTTCCAGATCGACCGATCTGGAAACATTTGCATGCAAATGAAATCGTAACGAATGCCGCTTTCGCCGGCGGGATGCTACTCCCGGCCGCGCCGAGCCGCGTGGCCTTCGCGCGAACGCCGCCGCGGGGCGGCGTCGCCGGCAACACCGTCCTCGCTGACGGTTTTGCGGGGCGGCAATTTCACTACCGCCGACAGTTTCGGGAACGGGTCGACCTTGTTCGGCAGCGCCATGGCGTAGACGAAATGCTCCTGGAATTTCGGCTCCAGCGCCGTCTCGATCTTCTCGATCTGGCTGACGGTTTGCTCGATCTCGCGGCGGTAGCCGCGGTTCAGGAGCGCCATGCGAGCACCGGCGCCGGCGGCGTTGCCGACGGCCGAGACCTTGTCGAGGTCGCAGTCCGGGATCAGGCCCAGCACCATGGCGTATTTCGGGTCGATGAAGGAACCGAAGGCGCCGGCGAAGTGGATGCGGTCGACATGCTCGGTGTGCTGCTTTTCCATCAGCAGCTTGGTGCCGGCGTAGAGTGCCGCCTTGGCCAACTGGATGGCGCGGATGTCGGTCTGGGTGATGGTGATCTTCGGCTCGCCTTCCTTCAGCACGTAGGAGAAGGTGCGGCCATTGGCGACGACGCGCGGCGAGCGGGCGCCGAGCGATCCGTCGATGACGCCGTCCTCGGAGATGATGCCGGCGAGATACATTTCGGCGACCACCTCGATGATGCCGGAGCCACAGATGCCGGTGACGCCGGTCGCCTGCACGCTGTCGAGGAAGCCCGGCTCGTCGGACCACAGTTCCGAGCCGATGACGCGGTATTTCGGCTCCAGCGTGTCGGGATCGATGCGCACGCGCTCGATGGCGCCGGGCGCTGCACGCTGGCCGCCGGAGATTTCGGCGCCCTCGAAGGCCGGGCCGGTGGGCGAGGAGGCCGCCACCACCCGCTGGCGATTGCCGAGTACGATCTCGGCATTGGTGCCGACATCGACGATCAGCATCATCTCGTCCTGGCGGTGCGGGCCTTCCGACAGCGTCACCGCCGCCGCATCGGCGCCGACATGGCCGGCGATGCAGGGCAGCATGTAGAGGCGCGCGCCCTGGTTGAGCTTCAGGCCGATATCCGACGCCTTGATGTGCACGGCGCCCGAGACGGCGAGCGCGAAGGGCGCGCCGCCAAGCTCGGTCGGATCGATGCCTAGGAACAGATGGTGCATGATCGGATTGCCGACGAAGACGGAATCCAGGATGTCGTTGCGCTGGACGTTGCCTTCCGCGCAGACCTTGTCGACGAGACCCGAGATCGCCTCGCGCACCGCGACCGTCATGCCTTCACGGCCGTCGGGATTCATCATCACATAGGAGACGCGGCTCATCAGATCCTCGCCGAAACGGATCTGCGGATTGGATGTACCCGACGAAGCGGCGACGCGGCCGGACAGCAGCGACACCAGATGCATGGCAATCGTGGTCGAGCCGATGTCGCAGGCAAGACCGTAGGCCTCGTTCTTGAGGCCCGGCCACAAGGAGATGACCCGCGCGGTCTCGCTTTCGGCATCCTTGTGGATGGCGGCCGTCGCGGTCCAGTTGCCCCTGCGCAAGATGCCTTGCACCTGCGGCAGGAGATGGAAATCGAAGTCGAGGCTCTTCAGCCCCCAATCCTTCATCAGCGCGATCTTCAGGCGATCGAGATCACCCAACGGCTTGTGCATGTCGGGCTCTTCGATCTCGACATAGCACATGTGTATTGCCGAATCGCGGGCGATGACCCTGGTGTCGGCATCCTTGCGGATGGTCTGCGCATTGATGACAGTGTCCTGCGGCACGTCGATGACGAGGTCGCCGAGGATCTGCGCCGAGCAGGAGAGGCGCCGCCGCTCGGGCAGGCCGCGCACGCGTTCGTAGCGCTCTTCCTTGGCGCCCTTGGGCGAGATGTGGTCATTGGAAGAGACGATCTTGTGCTTGGCGAAATTGCCCTCCTGCACCTCGATCTGGCAGCGCCCGCATGTGGCGCGTCCGCCGCAGACGCTCTCGACATAGACGCCGAGCTGGCGCGCGGCATCGAGCACCGGCGTGCCGACCGGAAACCGGCCGCGCTTGCCCGACGGCATGAACAGCACGAGGGGATCGGTGATGTTGGCAGGAGAGTTCACGATTGCGCGCTTATCCCCTGGCCATGCGGGCTTCGCGGCCGCCGCGCCGGCGGCCGCCATTGCCGCCTTCGCCTGGCGCGTTGACAGCCGTGGGTGCCGCGACCGCCTGGCCGCCTTCGGCCGGCTTGTAGTCCTTGTAGGTCCTGATCCAGTTGGTGCAGTTTTCGTCGGTGCCATTCAGCACATTGGCGCCGCGCACCGCTTCCATTTCCTGCGGCCGCACCGGATTCATGATCGCCGAGGTCATGCCGGCGCCGATCACCATCGGGATGAAGGCGGCGTTGATGCCGTGGCGATGCGGCAGGCCGAACGAAATGTTGGACAGGCCGCAGGTGGTGTTGACCTTGAGTTCCTCGCGCAGCCGGCGCAGCAGTGCGAACACCTGGCGGCCAGCGTCGCCCAGCGCGCCGATCGGCATCACCAGCGGGTCGACGACGACGTCATGCGCCGGAATGCCGAAATCGGCGCAGCGCTGGACGATCTTCTTGGCGACGGCGAAGCGCACGTCCGGATCCATCGAAATGCCGGTCTCGTCGTTGGAGATGGCAACGACCGGAACGTTGTATTTCTTGATCAGCGGCAGGATGGCCTCGAGCTTCTCTTCCTCGCCGGTGACGGAGTTGACCAGCGGGCGGCCCTTGGCGACCTTGAGCGCCGCCTCGATGGCGGCGGTCACCGAACTGTCGATCGACAGCGGCAGGTCGACCAGGCCCTGCACGATCTCCAGCGTCTGCACCAGCAGCGCCGGTTCGGTCGCGTTGGGGTCGACGGCGGTGACGCCGGCATTGACGTCGAGCATGGTCGCGCCGCAGGCGGCCTGCTCCAGCGCGTCCTTGATGACGGTCTCGAAATTGCCCGCCACCATTTCGGCGGCCAGCTTCTTGCGGCCGGTCGGGTTGATGCGCTCGCCGATCACGCAGAAGGGCTGGTCGAAGCCGATGATGATTTCTCGTGTCGCCGAGGCGACGATCGTCCGGGTCATGAAATCTCTCCGTCGTGATATAAAGAGTTCTTTATATCGTTTCTGATTTCGATCAAGCGAATGGTCACGGTTGGCATCATCAATGCGCCGTCTTGACCATGTCGACCTGCGTTTCGGTAATGTCGTCGTGCAAGATGCGGTCGAGCCGGTCGGCGACCATCTGGTCGTCGCGACGGATTTCGCGCTTCCACGGCTGGCGGCCCTTCAGCACGCCCGATTCATCGACGATCTCGGCGACATACTCCTCCTGGCGGTAAGCCATCACATGGACGCCGGAAACGCCTGATATTTCCTTCACCTCGTTGATGATGTCGATGCAGAGCTGCTTGCCTTCCTTCTTCTGGTCCTGGGCGCCCTCCAGCCGCTTGATGATCGCGTCGGGGATATGGATGCCCGGCACGTTGGAGCGGATCCATTTGGCGGTCTTGGCCGAAGCCAGCGGCCCGACGCCGCACAGGATGAAGCATTTTTCCGTGAAGCCGAGATCGCTGACCTTCTGCATATACGTGCGGAACATCGGCACGTCGAAGCAGTACTGGCTCTGCACGAATTGTGCGCCGGCGGCGATCTTCTTGCCCAGCCGATGCGGGCGGAAATCGATCGGCGGCGCGAAAGGGTTGATCGCCGCACCGAGGAAGAGCTGCGGCGGCGTCGTCAGCTTGCGGCCGGACAGGAACTTGCCGTTGTCGCGCATGATGCGACAGGTCTCCAGCAGCGACATGCAGTCGAGGTCGAACACAGGCTTGGCGCCTGGCTGGTCGCCGGCCTGCACGCCGTCGCCGGTCAAGCACAGCATGTTGGCGACGCCCATCGCCGCCCCGCCCAGCACGTCGCCTTGGATGGCGATGCGGTTCCTGTCGCGGCAGGCGATCTGCATGATCGGCGCATAACCCATGCGGGTCAGCAGCGCACAGATGCCAACCGACGACATGTGGCAGTTGGCGCCCGACGCATCGACGGCGTTGATGGCGTCGACCCAGCCATCGAAGATTTTCGCACGGTTGTAGACGTCTTCGGGATCAGCGCTGTCGGGCGGGTTGAGCTCGGTGGTCACCGCGAATTCGCCGCGCCGAAGCACGCGTTCCAGCCGTCCACGCGACGTATGGCCGGGCAGGGGTTCGAGCGGCAGATGGATGCCGGCCGGATTCTCGTCGCGCTGGCGGCCGATCATGCCGATGCCCCGGTCTTGGCGTTGGCGGCGGCTTCGCGCGCGGCGGCGGCCTGCGCGGTCACCCGCAGCCAGGCCGAGGTTTCGCGTAGCGACTGGTCGACCGGCTTTTGTACGTCGAGGATCTTGTCGCCATGCACCATGTTCCGGGAGCCTTCCCAGGCTTTCACCCAGACGCAAGGCATATCGGGCTCGACCTCGCAATTGCCATTGGCGCGCACGCCGCCACAAGGGCCGTTGCGCAACTGCTTGGGGCAGTTCATCGGGCATGACATGCCGGTGGAGGAGAGTACGCACTGGCCGCACATGCGGCAGTCGAACATGAAGCCCTTGACGCGTTTTTCGACGAATTTGATCGGTCCTTCGACCCTGTTGTAGCCGATGCCCTTCCACAAGGGATGCAGCAGCAGGAACATGTCGGCGAACCTGGAATAGAACCATTCGAGCAATCGCGAGTGCCGCACCGACCACAATCTAACCGCGAAGGAGCGCTGGACGCGCCGCTGCGGCGACACGTCGGCCGGCTTGTAGTCGGATTTCGGCGCTGCCTTCTTGACCAGTGTGGCCTGGGTAACCGCCGGGGTGGTTTCAGACATTTTCTGTCCCGCCCGCCTTGACCAGAGCGACCAGCCGCTCGCGGTCGTATTTCGCATCGAGCTCCTGAAAGGCTTTTTCGACCTCGGCTTCGAGATCGTCGCCGACCGGCACGGGGTCGGCCTTGCGCCATTCCGCCAGATAGTCGTCGGTGCCGCCGGCGCCGGTGCGCATGGCGCACATGTCGATCGCCTCGGTGAAGCGCAGCGGCAGTTCGCGCTTGGCGTTCTGCCGGCCTTTCTTGACGATGACCTGGGCGGGGATATCGCGCCAGTAGACGACAATCAGATCGGCCATGAATTCTCGCTCCTGCAGGGCGCTTTGCGTCTTATTGGAAAGGACGCCCTACCACTTCGACGCCGCTGCACAGTGCTTTCCGACGATCGCTTCCGATTTTCGGGCCGATGCAACAGTTTCGAGCATTGCCGCAAGCGCCATCAGGCTGCTTGTTATGGGACGACGCGCGCGCATTCAAAAGCGACGCAATCACTTACCGCAGAAGGAAAGCCAATCCAGGCCTCCCTCATTCGTCGCCAAAGCCATTGTGTCTCAAATCGGCGATCCGGACGATCATGCTTCGTTTCGGATCGAATGGGAGGTCCTGGAAATCAAAGCTCCGGTAGAAGGCTCTCACGGTCTCGTCGAGCGGGTGTGTGAGAACGCCGAAGCAGCCGATTTCGCTGGAGAAGCGGACCGCTGTCCTGAGTGCGAACAGAAGCAGGGAACGCCCACAGCCGCGCCCTTGATATCTTTGGTCGACGGCAAGTTGGCCAAGCAGTACAATGGGAATGGGATCTGGCCGGTTTCGTTGCGCGGGTTTTGGCATGTATGCGCGTTCGATCTGACCCGCGCTCAAGGCAACATAGGCGGCGATGCCGTTCGCCGCATCGCAGACGACGGTCGTGCGCGATACCCCATCTTGCTGATTGCGCCAGGCATGGCGGCGAAGCCAGTTGTTGAGCGACTCGCGACCGCAATCGAAAGCGTCCCTGTCGTCCTCGGCTGCAAGCGGCCGGGGCGGCTTCAATCCTGCCATACTGGCCGTGACGCCGCGAGCCTACGCAGCCCGGGAAGAGTCTTCGGCGACGACTTTGCCCACTCCTCGAACTTTTCCCAATCAACCGCGGGTATCGTCACGACGCGCCCGTCCAGCACCTCCATTTCGGCGGCTTCGACCGCCTTGCGCCGGATGAAGTCGCTGAGGTTGGTGTGGGCCTGCCTGGCGGCGGCTTCGAGAATGTCACGTTCGTCCGCGGTGACGCGAACGCTGAGGGGGGCCATGCTGGACATCGGATAAGATCTCGCCTTTCTGTATGACAATAGCATACAAAGTGGCCGATCGCCAGCGTCTACCACACGCCGCGGCGCAATCCGGTCCATAGATAGAACCAGATCGTCGGATGATACCACTGCTTCGAGGGCAGGCGCGGATCCGTTGTGGCGAGCTTTCCGGCCAGCGCATCGCCGACCGCCTCGACGCAGATGTCGCGCGAGAACGCCGCCTGCCGCAGCGCGTAGCTTGAAATGGTATCGCCCGGACCAGGTTTGCCGCGCGCCTGCCGCAGAACGCCGCCAGTGTCGACGCCGGCGTCGACCAGATGCACGGTGGTGCCGAAGTTTTCCGCATCGCCGGAAGCCAGCGCCCAGTAGCCGCCATTCATGCCGCGATATTTGGGCGCTATGCCGGCGTGATAGTTGAGGACCGGGCAAGGCATCCTGGCCAGCGTCTGCCGCGACAGCAGGCGGCAGCCGGCGAGCAGCACGACGCCGGGCTGGATCTCCGCGATGGCCTGCAGGCATTCCGGCGCATTGGCCGAAGGCACGTGGATGATTTTTTGCCCCGGTTTGGGTTCGGTTTGCAATTTCTGTTCGGCGACGATGCGCGCCGCATGGCCGGTGAAAAACCCCTTGCCGAGCCGCGTCAGCACCATCGTGCCAAGCTGTCCGGCGGCCTGCAACCAGCCTTGCCGGCGGGCACGACCGAGCAGCAATTGCTTTTTGGATTCAGGTGTTTCGAGGACAACGCTGACAGGACCAAGCCGGTCGGCGATGGCGTTGACGATGGCCCAGATATGCGGACCGCCCTCGGTGACGACGACGATCGGCGGCAGGTCTGATTTTAGGGGATCCATGGTCGCGACGTGCCGTCCGGATAGACATGGTCTTGGCGCGCCGGACGCTAAGTCGTCCGGGTTAATCCTTGGTGATCAGCGCTTGAATTCGAGGATGTCGAGCTTCGATTCGTAATAGGGCGCCGGGAACTCGATGCGCCATTCATTGGCGCTGTTGCGGAAGGCATAGCCGACCTGGTCGCTTTGCGGGCCGCTGCCATAGGGTTTTGCGGGGTCGTTGTTGACATAGAAGGAGCCGAGATAGATCGAGCGCTTTTCGCCGTCGTCGAAGAAACGGCCCTTGGTGCGCTGCGAGCCGCTGATTTTTTCCAGCATCCAGCCCGATCCGTCGTCGCTCACCTTGCACTTGAACCAGCCATAGATGACCAGCGCGCCGAGCCCGCCGGCCTTGATGGTGCGGCATTGCCAGTTGCCGGTGAGATCCTTGTCGGAAAAGGCGACCAGCGGCTTCGCCAGAAGCGCGTCGAGCTGTTTGACCTCGGCGGGACTGCCTGCCTTTGCCTCTTCGAGAGCTGTCTTGCGCGTCTCGCCATATTTGTCGAGCCGCGCCTTGTCCGCGGCGGTGATAAGCTTCTGCACCTCGCCATCGGCGAGCGCGGGCAGGGCGAAGCAGACAATTCCTGCGGCAATCAAGAGACGAGCGATCATCGGTGCGTTTCCCCTGTGGCTGGAACAGCCTGTTTTCCTGTCTGGTGCATAACTTACCGGTTCGCGGCGGCCTGTCATCCGGGCTTAACAGCGTCAGTCAAAAATCATGGTCTGATCGATGCGGATCTTGCTGACAGGATCGTCGGGCTGGGCAGCGCGCTGGCGCCGCGGCTGCGGGCGCTTGGCCATGACGCGCCGTCGGTCGTTGCGCGCTGCTTTCGGGATTATCCGGCGCTTTACGCCCACAAGGGCTGGACGATGTTTGCCTCGATCGACCGCGTCTATGACGCCACGCGGGTGAAGGACAGGTGTGGCTTCATCTGCAAGACCAGCTTTGCCGATGTGCTTGCTGCGCTCGCGGCGGAGGAGGGAACTGCCTACAACAATCTTCAGGCGTGCACCGCGGCGCCGGCCAGCTCCGCCGTCAGGTCGCCATAGCCGGTCGAGCGGCGCTCATAGGCAAGACCGAGCATCTTCGCGGCTTTCTCGGCGACCTTGTCGAGTTCGGGATCGTCGGTTTGGGCAAGATAGACCAGCTTCTCATAATTGCCGAAATAGTCCTTGATCAGCTCTGGGTGCCTGTCGAGGCCGAGCGGCTTCATGAAGAAGGCGTCGAACTGCCGGCACAGGAAGTCGGTCATGTAGAACGACATCATGTCGTCTTCGGCGACTTTGGCATAGGCATCCATGCCCTGGTAGAAGGCAAAGCAGTGTGGCCCTGCCATGCGCTCGACGCCATGCTTCTCGCAGACGCGGTCGAGCAGGCCGCCAGTGCCGCAATCGGCATAGCCGACGAAGATGTTGACGTAGCCGTTCGCCCTGGCTTTCACGATCGCCTTGTCCATGGCCGGCGCGATGCGGTCGGGATAAAAATGAAACTCCGCCGGCAGGCAGGTCAGCTCGATATGGTCAAGCCCGAGCTGCTGCTTGACGGCCAGAACTTCGCGCGCGATCATCCCGCAGGCGATGACCAGCAGCCTGTCCGCTTGATTCGGTTTCGTTTTCTGCCTCTTGGCCATGGAACCAGTCAAACCGGCCTTCGTTGCTTGGGGCGAATCTATCGAGAGAGGGATAAACCGTCCATGAAACTGTTACGCACTGCGCCGATAGCGATCCTTGCTTGCGCCTTGGCCCTTTCGGCCTGCGCCAACACAGTTCGCGGCGTCGGCAAGGATGTCAAATCCACCGCGAATGCTGTTGAGGATACCGTCAACAACCCCTGAGCCGTTCGCGGCCGCCTCCAACATCTGGTAACAAAAAAGCCGCGCTGCAAGGCGCGGCTTTTGGCAGGCGCCTTGCTAAAGGTCAGGCTGAAGCGCGCACATTGTGCTTGCGCTTCATGAAATCCTTGGCGGTCTCGACCGCCACCGCCGCGTCGCGGCAATAGGCGTCGGCGCCGACCGCCTTGCCGAATTCCTCGTTGAGCGGTGCACCGCCGACCAGCACGACATAGTCGTCGCGGATGCCCTTTTCCTTCATCGTGTCGATGACGACCTTCATGTAGGGCATGGTCGTGGTCAGCAGCGCCGACATGCCGATGATGTCGGGCTGATGCTGCTCGATGGCGTCCAGGTATTTCTCGACCGCATTGTTGATGCCGAGGTCGATGACGTCGAAGCCTGCCCCCTCCATCATCATGCCGACGAGGTTCTTGCCGATGTCGTGGATGTCGCCCTTGACGGTGCCGATCACCATCTTGCCCTGCTTCGGCGCGCCGGTGGCGGCGAGCAGCGGACGCAGGATGAACATGCCGGCCTTCATCGCGTTGGCGGACAATAGCACTTCGGGAACGAACAGGATGCCGTCACGAAAATCCTCGCCGACGATGCGCATGCCCTCGACCAGCGCCTCGGTCAGCACCTTGTAGGGCGCCCAGCCGCGCTCGAGCAGGATTTGCGTTCCCTCCTCGATCTCTTCCTTCAGCCCGTCATAAAGGTCGTCGTGCATCTGCTGCACGAGTTCGTCGTCGGAAAGCTCGGAAAGGATGATCTCGTCGTCGGCCATTTTTTCTCGGGCTCCTTGCCGCGTGGGACAATCACGGCAGCTCAAAAATATTGCGTCAATACCTAACCCGCCGGGGCTGCTTGTCCATAGCTGATTTGCGACTTCCCGCAAAAGGAAAGCGACCGCAAATCTATTGGAATTCTTGTCGATTTTGCGACAGGCGTTGGCGCTGGCGGGCCGTTTCGAATAGGGTGCATGGCTACGATCCGGCCAGAAGCTGCGGTATGCGGCCGCAACGATTTCAGGTTTCAGGGAAGAAACATCATGAGTGAGAACGCGCCAGTCGATCAGGAAGCGTCAAACGCCAGACGTGGCCGCGCTGCCAGTGGTGGCGCTGCTGCCCGGCGGGCGGCGCGCTCGGGCGGCGGCCCCGGCACCCAGCTCACCTACATCAAGCGCAAGATCAACGTCTATGAAGTGCTTGATGAAGAAGGGCTGGCGCTGATCGAGAAGAACACCGACACGGTGCTGGAAGAGATCGGCATCATCTTTCGCGACGACGCCGAGGCGTTGCAGCTCTGGAAAGAGGCGGGCGCCGACGTCAAGGGCGAGCGCGTGCATTTTCCGAAGGGCCTCTGCCGCTCGCTGCTGAAGACCGCGCCGTCCGTCTACACCCAGCATGCGCGCAATGCGGACCGCTCGGTGCAGGTTGGCGGCAACGCCACGGTGTTCGCGCCGGTTTATGGCCCGCCCTTCGTGCGCGATCTCGACGGTGTCAGGCGCTATGCGACGATCGAGGATTTCCGCAATTTCGTGAAGCTCGCCTATATGGCGCCGTCGATCCACCATTCGGGCGGCACGGTGTGCGAACCGGTCGACGTGCCGGTCAACAAGCGCCATCTCGATATGGTCTACAGCCACATCAAATATTCGGACAAGCCGTTCATGGGCTCGGTCACCGCACCCGAGCGGGCCGAAGACACGGTGGCGATGGCCAAGATCGTGTTCGGGGACGATTTCGTCGAAAACAACACGGTGCTGACAAGCCTGATCAACGCCAATTCGCCGATGGTGTTCGACGAGACCATGCTGGGGGCGCTGAAAGTCTATTCGCGGCACAACCAGGCCTGCATCGTCACGCCGTTCATCCTCGCCGGGGCGATGAGTCCGGTGACGGTCGCCGGCACGCTGACGCAGGTTCTGGCAGAAGTGCTGGCTGGCGCGTCTTTCACGCAGCTGATCCGGCCCGGCGCGCCGGTGCTGTTCGGCACCTTCGCCTCGTCGATCTCGATGCAGTCGGGCGCGCCGACCTTCGGCACGCCGGAGCCCTCTCTCGTTTCTTATGGCGCGGCGCAACTCGCGCGCCGGCTTGGCCTGCCGTTCCGTACCGGCGGCTCGCTGTGCGCGTCGAAGATACCGGATGCGCAGGCGGCCTATGAGAGCGCCAACACGCTGAACTCGACGATCCTTGCCGGCGCCAATTTCGTGCTGCACGCGGCTGGCTGGCTCGAGGGCGGGCTCGCCTCCTGCTACGAAAAATTCATGATGGATATCGACCAGCTCGGTATGCAGCAGAAGTTCTCCGAAGGCGTCGACCTGTCGGAGAACGGCCAGGCGATGGATGCCATCCGTCAGGTCGGCCCAGGCAGCCACTATCTCGGCTGCGACCATACCCAGGCCAATTTCCAGACCGCCTTCTACCGCTCCAATATCGCCGACAACAATTCCTATGAGCAGTGGTTGGCCGAGGGCGAGAAGACCGCGCCGCAGCGGGCTAACGAACTCGCCCGCCGCTGGCTGGAAAGCTACGAGGCGCCGCCTCTCGATCCGGGCATCGATGACGGTCTGAAGGACTTCATCGCCAGGAAGAAGGCGTCGATGGCCGACGCCTTCACGTGAAAGGAGCCCGAGTCAGGCGGGGCTAAAGTCGCCAACATCATCCACAAGGAAGTCTGGCGGAGCGCCTTCTCCGACCCGGACAAGAAGGGATGATTTGTGCGCGGCTTGATCGAAAGCATCGCGGCAGCGCTGGCGCGTGACGGGCTGATCCTTCGCGGCGGCTTCAATTTTGCCGATGGAGAGGAGGCAACTCCCGGCCTCTCCGGCGCAAAATCCGTGCTGCTGGTGGGGCAGGCGGGCGCAACCCCTTGGCCGCACTTCCTGCGTTGGCGTGAGCAGCAACCACAGCCGATCGCCAATCCGCTCGATACCTGGTCCCGCGAAGTGATCGGCACGGTGGCGAAGACATTCGGCGCGCGCGCCGTCTCACCTTCGGACAAGCCCTATCTGCCGTTCCAGCAATGGGCGATGCGGGCGGAAGGGCTGAAGCCGTCGCCGCTCGGCATCCTGATGCACCCGCGATACGGGCTTTGGCATGCCTATCGCGGCGCTCTGCTGTTCGAGAACGAGATCGCTTTTTCGAAACCTCGCGAGGCGACTCACCTTTGCGATGCATGCGTCGAAAAACCTTGCATGAAATCCTGCCCGGTCGATGCTTATTCCGCGGATGGCTTCGCTTATGAATCCTGTCTGGGACATGTGCGCGGGACGCCAGGCGAGCCTTGCCGCACTGGCGGGTGTCTTGACCGCAACGCCTGCCCTTATGGCACGGACTACCGCTATCCCCCGGAGATTCAGGTCTTTCACATGGCAGCCTTCGCTGGTCTGTAGCGCGCCGGCCACGAAATGTTGAAGACGAGGCCCGGGAAAGCGCCTTGCCCTGTCGACTCGTGCGGATATGTATCGCACGAGACTTGAACGGAGCGGACCATGGCGAAGCGGGACATTCAGATCAAAACCGGTGACGGCTCGGCAAAAGCCGGCCTGTTTCGCTCGGCGGCCCCGGTCAAGGCCGGGATCATCCTCTACATGGACGCGTTCGGTCCGCGCGCCGCGCTCGATCGGATGGCGGAGCGGCTCGCGGGCGACAATTACGCGGTGCTGGTGCCGGACCTTTTCTACCGCAATGCGCCCTACGGTCCTTTCGATGCCAGGACCGCCTTCAACGAGGAGAAGAGCAAGGCAGCGTTGATGGCGCTTATTGGCGGCACCACGCAGGAGATGACCATTCGCGATAGCGGTGCCTTTCTCGATGCGCTGGCTGCCGAGGGCGTCACCGGCCCGGTCGGCACCGTCGGCTATTGCATGGGCGGCGCAAGGGCGCTGAATGCCGCCGCTTCCTATCCCGACCGCATCGTTGCCGTGGCCAGTTTGCATGGCGGCAATCTCGCCAGCGATGCTCCCGATAGCCCGCATCGCAAGGCGGCGTCGATCAAGGCGCGTGTCTATGTCGGCACGGCGGGTGTGGACAGAAGTTTCCCGCCAGAGCAGTCCGCGCGGCTGGCCGAAGCACTCAGGGTGGCGGAAGTCGACCACACGATCGAGAATTATGTCGGCATGGCGCATGGCTGGTGCGTGCCGGACCACAGCGTCTTCGATGCGACCGGCGCCGAGCGTCACTGGAAGCGGCTGACGACGCTGTTTTCGGAAACTCTAGGCTGAAGCCCTGACGGCCGCCATTCGGCCGGCTGTAAAAAAATCTTCCCATCGCCCAAGGAATCGCCACTAGCCTTCGTCCAACAGGCAAATGATGGCGATGATGCTGGATGAAAGCGAAGCCTCCGACGCCGAGTTGATCGGGCGGGCGAAGGGCGGAGACAGAGGGGCTTTCGGCAAATTGCTCGAAAGGCACTATGGTTTCGTCTATCGCGCCGCCTATCGCTGGTGCGGAAAAAAGGCCGACGCAGAGGACATTGCCCAGGAAGTCTGCGTCCGGCTCGGCCGGGCGATCCGCGACTATCATGGCAGCGGCGCTTTCACGACCTGGCTCTACACCATGACGCTGAACGCGGCGCGCGACATGATGCGCAAGACAGCCCGAGAGACGGTCAAGACCGAAGCCTATGGCGCCTACGCGCTGATCTCGGGAGAGGCGCAGGCTGAGCCGGAAGACCCGGCAGAGGCGCTTTGGGCGGCGGTGCGAAAGCTGCCGGACAAGCAGCGCGACGCGGTGCTTCTGGTCTATGGCGAAGGGCTCAGCCACGCGGCCGCCGCCGAGGCGATGGCGATCTCGGAGACGACGGTTTCCTGGCACATCCATGAAGCGAAGAAACGGCTGAAGACGCTGATGCGTTCAGCCGGGGAAGTGTGACCATGGTCGACGACAACGAACTCAACAGGCTGCGTGGTGCAGCTGTACCGGCGCCGGATGCCGACGCGAAGGCGCGTGCCTTCGAGGCCGCGATGCGCGCCTATGACATGGACGAAAAAACTGACACCGCCGCCCAAGGATCGGCGAGCGGTCTTCGTCTCACAGAGCGAGCACAAAAGCTCTGGAGCGAAATCATGCCAAAGAAACTCTTCGCCACGCCGGCCATTGCCGGGCTCGTTGCCCTGCCGATAGCCGGATACGCCGCCATTTACATGCTGCAGGAGCAGCAATTCCGTTCCGGAGGGAACGAAAGAATCACTGAAACGCTGGCCGACAAACCAGCAACGGTGAAGCCGCTGACGGTGGCCGAGCCGGACAAGCAGAAGAAAACCGACGTCGACAGCGAAAGCCGCGACGCGACCGAGGCGCTTGTCGAGCCGGCTTCCCCGCCGAAATCCGAATCGACCGCCGCCGGCGGCCTGGTGCAGCAGGATCCGTCGGCAGCGCCGGTTTTGTCGCCGAGGTTTGACCTAAAGACGTACAAAAATACCAAAGATATGCAGCACGGCACTTTGCCGGCCGCGCCCGCGCCCAGTGATGAATTTTCCCGGGAGAGTGCCGGGCTCATGCCGAGCGCGCCCAATGCAGCCCGGGTCGGCCGCATGCCCGGCGCCGAATCCAAGCTGATGGTGCAGCCACAGGCCATGCCGGCCGACCAGATGCTGCCGCCGGAGCAAAACCGCGACCGCGTCGAGGATTTCAAGACCAATCCGGTGCGCGCAGCGCTTGAAGACCCGGTCTCGACCTTCTCGATCGACGTCGACACGGCCTCCTATTCCTTCGTGCGGCGCTCGCTGAAGGAAGGTGCTTTGCCGCAGGCCGACACGGTCCGCGTCGAGGAGATGATCAACTACTTCCCCTATGACTGGAAGGGTCCGGACGCTGCCACGACACCGTTCAACTCAACCGTCAGCGTCATGCCGACGCCGTGGAACGAGCACACCAAGCTGATGCATGTCGCCATCAAGGGTTTTGACGTGAAGCCGGCCGAGCAGCCCAAGGCCAATCTGGTGTTCCTGATCGACGTGTCGGGTTCGATGAACGAGCAGGACAAGCTGCCGCTGCTGCAGTCGGCCTTCCGCCTGCTGGTCAGCAAGCTGAAGCCGGACGATACCGTCTCGATCGTCACCTATGCGGGCGATGCCGGCACCGTGCTCGAACCGACCAAGGTCTCGGAGAAGGACAAGATCCTCAATGCCATCGATACTTTGAGGCCTGGCGGCTCGACAGCCGGCGAGGCGGGCATCAGGCAAGCCTACCGGCTGGCGCAAAAGTCCTTCGTCAAGGACGGTGTCAACCGGGTGATGCTGGCCACGGATGGCGACTTCAATGTCGGCCAGACCGATGATGACGATTTGAAGCGGCTGATCGAGCAGGAGCGCAAGACCGGCGTGTTCCTGTCGGTGTTCGGCTTCGGCCGCGGCAATCTGAACGACCAGATGATGCAGACCATTGCCCAGAACGGCAACGGCACGGCCGCCTATATCGACACTTTGGCCGAGGCCGAGAAGGTGCTGGTCGAGGATGCGTCCTCGACACTGTTCACCATCGCCAAGGACGTGAAGATCCAGGTCGAGTTCAACCCGAACAGGGTCTCGGAATACCGGCTGATCGGCTACGAGACCCGTGGCTTGAACCGCGAGGATTTCAACAACGACCGCGTCGATGCCGGCGAGATCGGCTCCGGCCATTCGGTCACCGCGATCTACGAGATCACGCCGAAAGGCAGCGGCGGCGAACAGATCGATCCGCTGCGCTACGGCCAGGCTTCAGTGAACAATGGCGGTGTTGCCAACGCCGACGAATATGCCTTCGTCAAGATCCGCTACAAGCTGCCGAACGAGGATGTCTCCAAGCTGATCACCACGCCGGTGACATCGGCCAACGAAGTGTCGTCCTTCGACCAGGCCAGCACCGATCAGCGCTTCTCCGTCGCGGTCGCGGCCTTTGGCCAGAAACTGCGCGACGAGGATGCGACCGCGAAGTTCGGCTACGACAGGATCATGGAGATTGCCACCGCCGCCCGGGGAGCCGACCCGTTCGGATACAGGTCCGAGTTCCTCTCGCTTGTGCGCCTTGCCTCGGCGCTGGGCGGCAATCGGTAGTGGCGATGACGGCCGGTTTCGTTCAGGTGGATCGTTCTGAATGCCGGCCCACGGGCGGGTGAGGCAGGCCGGCGACGGATTTTTCCCTCGCCGGCCTTTTTCTACGCGCGGGGAACCGCGTCAGGCGCGGCTGCGCCGGCGCTCGCGACGGGCCTCGCTGGTCTCGGCGGTGTTTTCCGTCGCCTGCTTGTTGCGCATCGGGCCGATCCGCTCGACGATCGTCTCGACGGTCGGGCGGTCCGACCTGGTGTGCGCATCGAGCGCCTTGCGCATGGCGGCAAGGTGCTGGAACGAGGTGCCGCAGCAGCCGCCGACGATCCTGGCGCCGGCATCGACGGCGAGCCTGACATAGTCGGCCATCAGTTCGGGCGTGCCGGAATAGTGGATCTCGGTGCCGCGAAATTCCGGAATGCCGCAATTGCCCTTGACGATCACCGTCGCCTCCGGCTTCGGCTCGGTCATGTCGAGCAGCGAGGCGAGAATGTCGGAGGCGCCGACACCGCAATTGGCGCCGACACCGAGCGGTGCCTGCGACAGCCCGTCGACAACGCCGTGGATATCCTTCGGCAGCAGGCCCATCATGGTGCGGCCGGCGGTGTCGAAGGAGCCGGTATAGGTGTAGGGCAGGCCGACGCGGATGGCGGCTTGCGCCGCGGCGCGGATTTCGTCCGGCGCCGACATGGTTTCGATCCATGCGACTTCGGCGCCGCCGGCCTTGAGTCCTTCGATCTGTTCGGCAAAGGCGTCGACCGCCTCGTCATAGGTCATGGCGCCGAGCGGCACCAGCAATTCGCCGGTCGGGCCGACCGAGCCGGCGACGATGACCTTGCGGCCGGCTTTGTCGGCGACGGCGCGGGCGATCTCGGCGGCACGCTGGTTCAGCGCATGCACGCGGTCTTGCGCATGATGCAGCTTCAAGCGATGGCGGGTGCCGCCGAAGGAATTGGTCAGGATGATGTCGGCGCCGGCATCGACAAAGTTCTGGTGCAGGCTGGTGATGGTGTCGGGCGCGGTCTCGTTCAACAACTCGGGAGCCTCGCCGGCCTCCAGCCCCATGGCGAACAGATTGGTGCCGGTGGCGCCATCGGCGAGCAGAACGCCCTTTTCGGCAAGCAGCGCGTCGATCGGGTTGGTCATGGTGAGATACGCCTTCCGGTATTTCTTTGGGCCGGGGGAATTTTCTTTGGATAAGGATATAAAGAACTCTTTATATGGCGTCAATGTCGAGAGGCGTGCTGCCGCCTGTCAAAATCGCATCTCGGCCAGCCTTTGCGTGAAGCTGGCGGCCTCATGCGCGTTGACATCCGCGGCACGGATCAGATTGTCGAAATGGCTGGTCAGGGTGCGGACCGGCTGGGTCGCGTTGAGCACCAGATACATGTCACCGACATAGATGGCGGCGCGATAGGGGCCGAAGATGGTGTAGGGGATCGAATAGCGCATCCGCCCGTCATAGAGAAACAGGCGGAAGGTCGGATAAAGGTCGTCGAGCAGCGTTGCCATGTGGAGAAGCTGCTGGCGGCGTTCGGCCTCCGGGAAACGATCCCACACGCCCAGCCCGCGCGCAAAGATCTCCAGCGTGTGGCGCGGCATACAGACTTCCATGTCGGTTTCCGGCCGCCGATTGTAGTCGATGCGGTACTGCGTCTCGCCGGCCTGCGCCTCGCGGCTCTTGTTGGCGATGCCCGCTTCGTAGTCGACCAACGCCTCGGTGCGCAGGAGGTCGGGAATGCCGGCCGGCACATAGCGGATTTTCGTGCCCGCGGCCTCGGCATGCCATTTGGCCAGCAGCGTGCGGTCGAAGCCGTCGGGCGCCTCCTCGATCTCGAGGCTTTCGCGGATTTCGCCGGTGACGCCCTCGTCCTGGCTGAGGCCGAGCAGCCAGTCGAGCGACACCTTGAATTCGGCGGCGATGTTGAGCAGCGTTTCGGCGCGGGGCAGGCGGGTCGAGGCGCCTGAGAGAAGCTGCGAAAGCGCTGAACGGTCGATGCCCACCGCCATGGCGAAAGCGGACTGGTTCAAGTCCGACCGTGTCAAGAGCATTTTCAGGCGCTCGCGAAAGATCGTCGACAGGTCGCGCTTGTCCATCATTTCCGCTCCGGCTCCTGGAGGAAAAATTTCCGCTGAGACCGACGAGCCCACGCCTCAGGCGTAAATGAATCCTCTGAGTTGTTTACTAAACATAACATGTGCGGCTTTAAATGCGCAATCGCAACATTTTGTGCACTTTGTCGCGTTGCGGCAACCTAACACTCCTGACACAATGTTGTCAGGAATCAGAGGGGTTCCGGCGACTGAGAGGCAGTGGTCGATAACATGACGAACACGGGCAATGGACGACGCAGTGCAACGGCCATCGAATGGCCGACCGTGTTTCTGGCATTTTTCTGCTACGGCATCTGGATCGTCACCGGCTTTCTGATCTGGCCGTCCTACCCGATCCTGGCCCTCGCCTTACTGTCCTTCACCGCCGCGCTGCAATCATCGATCATGCACGAAGTGCTGCACGGTCATCCGACCCGCAACGCGCGGGTCAACGAAGCTTTCGTCTTCCTGCCGATCGGTCTCGTCTGGCCCTACCGCCGTTTCAAGACCATTCACCTGCGTCATCACGCCGACGAACGGCTGACCGACCCGCTCGACGACCCCGAGAGCTACTACAAGGCGCTGTGGCATCATGACGAATTGCCGCCGGCGATGAAGTTCGTGCTCAGGATCAACAACACCATGGTCGGCCGCTTCGTGCTCGGCCCATGGCTTTCCTGCATCGGCTTCTTCATCGACGACGCCAAGCAGATGGTCGCCGGCGACAGGACGATCCGCAAGGCATGGCTGCTGCACGCGATCGGCCTCGCAGTGGTGCTGCCCATCGTGCAGTTCGGCTTCGGCATCCCGCTGTGGCTCTACATCCTGGTGCCGGTGTGGCTCGGCCAGTCACTGATCTCGATCCGCACCTTCGCCGAGCACCAGTGGTCCGAGCATCCGGAAGGCCGCACGGTGATCGTCGAGCGTTCGCCGCTGTCCTTTCTGTTCCTCAACAACAATTTGCATTTCGTCCATCACAAGAGCCCGACAGTGGCCTGGTACCGGCTGCCCAAGCTGTTTGCCGACCGCCGTGACGAATGGCTGCGAATGAACAATGGCTACGCCTATCCGAATTATTTCGCGCTGCTCAGGGCATACGCCTTCAAGGCGAAGGAGCCGATCGTCCATCCTGTGCTCAGGCGTACGCCGGAGCCGGGCAGGGCCTTCAAGCCGCGTGTCAGGGCGCGCAGCCTCAATGGGCTTGGCAGTGCGCCGGTTCCGGCCGAGCCGCCGAAAGAATGAGGTTTGCGACTTTGTCGCGCTGGCGGCTATGGTCGTCACGGGCACCTGGCGTCCAAGATCTCATCAATCCTCTGGCATAACGGTCGATTCCCGGCATGAGCGAATTCGTTGCGGCGTTGCCGATGTATGACTGGCCCGAAATGCGAGGCGAGGTCGATGCCCTGTGGGTGCGGCTGCGCGATGCGTTTCGGCAAGCAGGCATCGATGCGCCGCAGTCCATTGTCCGCCGCAATGGCGACCTGCCGCCGGTCCCGGGAGGTATCCGCGATGCGGAAGGCAAGATCATCGCGCCCGATCCGGCGACGCTTCCGCCGGACGAACTCGATTTTCACCGGCTCTGGCGGCATCCGGCGCTGCTCTTCGCGCAGACCTGCTGGGGGCCGATGGACCTTGGCCTGTCGGCGCATGTCCAGGTGGTCGCCCAGCCAAGCTACGATGCCTATGAAGGTGGCCAGGGCGAACTTTATTCCAGCGCGCTGGTGATGCGGGCGGGCGAGGGGCCGATGGCGCGATCACCTGACGACGGCAGGCCGCTCATCCCGCTCGAACTCATCAGCGGCAAGCGATTCGCTTTCAACAGTGTCGATTCCATGTCGGGCTTCATTGGGCTAACGCGCGACCTGGAAGCGATGGGCGAAAGTCTGGACATATTTTCGGCGCGTAGCGAAAGCGGTGGCCATCGCGCTTCGATCGTCGCCATTGCAGAGGGCACGGCCGATGTCGCGGCCATCGACTGCGAGAGCTGGGCGCTGGCGCAGCGCTTCGAGCCCGCGGCGCAAAAACTGACGGTCGTCGGCTGGATGGGGCGGCGTAAGGGCCTGCCTTTCATCACAGCCAGAACGACGTCCGAAGAGATCGTCGCCGCGTTGCGCGAGGCTGCCGCGGCTGTTCGTTGAAACCCGGATCGATCAGCCGCCGAGCAGCCGCTCGTCGAGCGGATAGATCGAGAGCTGCTGGTTGCCGGTTTCGGTGATCAGGATCTGCTCCTCGATCTTGACGCCCTCGTGGCCGCCAAGCCGGCCGATATAGCTCTCGACGCACAGCACCATGCCGGCTTCGAGAACGCCGTCCGGCGTGTCCTGCGTCCAGTCGCTGGCATGCGGCAGCGTCGGGTATTCGTCGGCCAGGCCGACGCCGTGATAGAGCACGCCATAGCGCGTCGGAAAGCAGTCGCCCGGCGGCGCCGCCGAGCGTTCGACAAGATCGCGGAACGATGTGCCCGGCTGCATCAGGGCTGAATTGTGGGCGATCTGGTCGGCGGCGATGCGGTAGAGGTCACGCTGTTCATTCGACGGCTTGTTGTCGCCGCAGAGCCAGGTGCGCGACAGGTCGGCGCAGAATCCGTAGGGGCCGATCAGGTCGGTGTCGAACGCAACGAGATCGCCGGCTTCGACGATTCGGGACGAGCATTCCTGGAACCACGGATTGGTGCGCGGGCCCGACGATAACAGCCGGGTTTCGATCCATTCGCCGCCGCGCGCAATGTTGCCGCGGTGGAGTTCAGCCCAGACCTCGTTTTCGGAGATGCCTGGCTTCAGCGCCTTTTCCATCTCGCCCATCGCCGCTTCGCAAGCGACGATCGAGCGGCGCATGGCGAGGATCTCGTCGGGCGATTTGATCAGCCGCGCATTCTCCATCACTGCTTCGCCATTGCCGATGGAAACGCCGAGGCGGGCAAGTTGCTCGACGCCTTCGGGGTTGATGTGGTCGACGGCGATGCGGCTGTTGCCGCCGCCATGCTCCCGCACAAGGTCGGCGATGCCATCCGCCCAGCGGCGGACCTTCAGTTCGGTCAGTTCGCCGCTGTAGAGATACATCCACGACACCGCCGGCCGCACCTCGTCGACGACGCCGGAATGGTCGGAAAGGTGCTCGCAGGAGAAATAATCGAACAGCACCACCGGCCCTTCGGTGGCGACGAAGCAATGCCTGGTCGGATTGTGCGCGACCCAGAGCTGCATGTTGGTCGAGTCGGTTGCATAACGGATGTTGATCGGGTCGTAGAGCAGGGCTCCTGCATAGTCGCGGCGCTTGAGTTCGGCGCGGATACGGTCGAGACGGTACTGGCGCATGGCGGGCAGGTCGGGAGCGGCGATGCCGGCGGCCTGCCATTCGGCTTCCGCCAGCGCGCCATAGCCCAGCACATGCTGGTTGAGTTCGGCGGCTTTCTGGCGCGACTTCAGGCGCAGCGCATCGATGGAACCGGCTTCACCCGGCTCGAACGGCATGATCTTGCGGTGGCGGCCGAACCGTCGCTCGGTGCCGTGCTCGCTCATTTTGCGTCCTGCTTCTTCAGCTTGATGACGTTTACAAGCCTGCCGTCGCTGGCGCCGAGAAATTCAGGAATCCTCAGGCTGCGGCTTGCGCCGTCCACGACAAAACCTGCCTGGTGGATGCGCTCCACGATGTCCGGTTGCGGGTTTGGCTTGTCGAGCCAGACCAGCACGGCGGGCTCCTGCAGCAAGGCAGCAAAGCCCGGCACTTCTTTTCCGAGCACGACGAGGTCGGGGTCGGCGAGCCTGAGGTTTCCGACCCAGTGCCAATCCGATGTGACCGTCTTGATCGCGCCATCCGCGGTCAGATCACGGTACAAAGTCTGATAGTCGAGACGGACGACGCGCCCCTGGCCCTTTCCGCCATAGACCTGATAGGCCCACGTCACGGGCAGGATCAGAATGGCCAGTGCGGCTGCGACGGTGATGACGAAGTCTTGTGCGATCCTGCCTTTTTCGCCGAGGGAATCCATACGGACGGCGAAAGCAACAGGAAGAAAAAGCAGGATCGGCAGCAACCAGCGCGCCCTGAACGTGGTGGCGCCGCTGACAATCACCAGCACAACGGTGATACCGAGCCCGAAGCCGAGAATGCGCCACAAGAGCGTTTCCGAACCTGGAAGCGGTTGCCGGAACATCAATGGAGAAACCCGTCCCGCCAGCATCGCCACTGCGAAAATCACGACCGGCAGGATGGTAAAATCCCGTACGGCTTCGCCAAGGTCGACGATGCCTTTCAATGAAGTGAGAAGAGCACTGTCGCCCGCATCGATGCCGAATTTGTAGCTGCGCGCCAGCAATTCGCCCGGATGCGTGGCGGTCCAATACAGTGTCGGCAGGCACACCAGCAGCGCCACGGCGATGCTGACCATGATTTGCGGACGCAGAACGGCTCGGCGGGTTTCGCGCATCGACAAGGTCGCCGCCAGCATCGCGGCAATCAGGATGACGTTGTTGTATTTCGCCAGCACCGCCGCACCGATCGCCAGGCCGAACAAGGCATAGGCCAGCAGCGATTTGCGCCGCAGAAGCTCGACAAGCGCAAGCAGCAGCAGCCCCGAGAAACAAAAAGCGGCAACGGTATGCGACAAGGTGTGCTGCATTTCCCAGATCAGCTGAGGAAACAGCAACAGACCTAGAATGGAGGCAACCGCGGCGCGCTGGGAATAGCCAAGTTTGCACACCGCAACGAAGACCGACGCCAAGGCCACGAAGATCAGCGAATATTTCAGTATTTTAAGCGTGAGGATGTTGGTTCCGAAAACCGAAGATGTCAGCCAGCCGAGCCAGGAATAGAGCGGCGGCTGGGAGCCGCCGTAGCCCGCCCATAAAAACCGCATGTACATCAGCTGTTCGGAGTCGTCGACGCCGCCCCCGGTTCCCGCCCAGAAGCTGGCGAGCGTCATCACGACGATCTGAAGGCAGCAGTAAAGCGCGACCATGACGATCGCCGCGGGGAAGGGGCCGATCCTGGCCTCGCCGAGCCACTCGGCCCATTTCATCGAATACTTCAAGGAATTCTCATCGCCCAAGCCGGCACGATTTGCCGCCGGCTCCGCTAGCATGAGACCTTACCCTGCACAATGTAGCTCCAGCCTGTCCCTATGTCCGCATCTTCTCGCCGCTCGGATCGAAAGGCGGCTCGACATTGATGCGGGCCGGGCGCCGGTGTCCGAGGATCTCGATTTCGAACAGTCCGGTGCTCTCATCCTCGGCAAGTGCCGCAGGCACATAGCCCTGCGCCATCGACTTCTGGACATAATGCGCATAGCCGCCGGAGGTGACCCAGCCGACCACGCGCCAGTCGCCATCGACGATACCGCGCACGGCCGAGGCGCCTCGCGCTGCCTTCGAGCCACGCACCTCCTTGCCAGATGTGTCGAAGCGCGGCGCGCCGTAGCCATGCGGCTTTTCCACCGTGCCATAGTCCTTGCCGACCTTGGCCCAGATCGGCTCGTCGCCCATCACATCGGCATCGGCTGCGTCGACGAAGAAGGAGACGCGGCGCAGTTTAGGTCCTTCCGCCTGTTCCTTGGCTGCTGCCTCGCGGCCGATGAAATCGTTCTTCTCCAGCTTGATGAAGCGGTCCATCGAGCCTTCGAACGGTCCGTAGATCGGGCGCAGTTCGCGGAACCAGGTCGGAAAATTCTTTTCCAGGCGCATCGACAGTAGGGCGCGCATGCCGAAATCGACCAGGCCGAATTCCTCGCCGGCCTCCTTGATCGCCTTGTAGACCAGGCGTTGATAGGCCGGCGCCATCCAGATCTCGTAGCCGAGGTCGCCGGTATAGGTAATGCGGTTGACCATGCAGGGCGCGCCGCCGACCGCCATCTCGCGGAAATCCATAAAGCGGAAGGCCTTGGTCGAAATGTCGACGTCGACCAGCTTCTGCAGCAGGTCGCGGGATTTCGGCCCGGCGATGGAGAGACCGACCAGCGTCTGGTCGAAGCGGTGGATGCGCACCTCTGACGCCCTTGGACCGTCCTTCGGCAGGTGCTTTTCGAACCAGCGCATATGGTATTTCTGCGCGGCGGACGAACCCCAGATCATGAAGCGGTCTTCTCCGGCCTTTGCGATGGTGAAGTCGCCGATCAGCTTGCCGAATTCATTGATCATCGGCGTCAGCACGATGCGGCCGGTCTTCGGCATGCGATTGGTCATCAGCCGGTTGAGGAAGTCTTCCGCTCCCGGCCCCGACACCTCGTATTTGGCGAAGTTGGCGATCTCGGTGACGCCGACCTTGTCGCGGGTGGCGCGCACTTCCTCGCCGATCGGGCCGAAATCGTTGGAGCGGTGGAAGGAGACGATGTCCTTCGGCTCCTTGCCCTTCGGCGCGAACCAGAGCGGGGTTTCGAGACCCCAGCTGTCGCCCATGACGGCATTGTTGGCGAGCATCGTGTCGTAGAGCGGCGTCGTCTGCGCCGGGCGTGCCGCCGGCAGTTCCTCATTGGGGAAGCGGATGGAGAAGCGGCGCGAATAGTTTTCGCGCACCTTGGCGTTGGTGTAGCGCAGGCTCGCCCACTCGCCGAAGCGGGCCACGTCCATGCCCCAGACGTCGAAGCCTGGATCGCCGTGGACCATCCAGTTGGACAGCGCGAGGCCGACGCCGCCGCCCTGGCTGAAACCGGCCATGACGGCGCAGGCGCACCAGAAATTGGTCAGGCCCTGCACCGGGCCGACGAGCGGGTTGCCGTCGAGCGCGAAGGTGAAGGGGCCGTTGATGATCTGCTTGATGCCGGCCTTCTCGATGCCGGGGAAATGCTTGAAGCCGATCTCCAGCGACGGCGCGATGCGGTCGATGTCGGGCTGCAGCAATTCATGGCCGAAATCCCAGGGCGTGTTGACCGGCGACCACGGCTTGCAGGCCTTTTCGTAGGTGCCGAGCAGGATGCCGTTACGCTCCTGGCGGGTGTAGATCTCACCCTTGAAGTCGAGCACGCCGATCATCTCGCGGCCGGTCGATTTGTTGAATTCCTCGACCTCCGGCATCGGCTCGGTGAGCAGATACATGTGCTCCATCGCCAGCACCGGCAATTCGACGCCGACCATGCGGCCGATCTCGCGCGCCCACAGGCCGCCGCAGTTGACGACGTGCTCGGCCTTCACCGTGCCTTGCTCGGTGACGACGTTCCAGGTGCCGTCGACCTCCTGCGTCAGTTCGACGACGCGGTTGCGCAGCACGATCTCGGCGCCGAGTTTCTTTGCCGCCTTGGAATAGGCGATGGTCGTGCCGGACGGGTCGAGATGGCCCTCCACCGGATCCCACATGGCGCCGACGAAATTGCTCTCGTCCATCAGCGGGAACATCGCCTTGGCCTCGGACGGCGTGATCAGCTCGGTGTCCATGCCGAGATAGCGGCCCTTGGCGTGGGCGAGCCGCAGGAAATCCATGCGCTCCGGCGTGTCGGCCATCATCACGCCGCCGGTCAGGTGCAGCGAGCAGGACTGGCCGGAAAGCTCCTCGATCTCCTTGTAGAGCTGCACCGTATAGGCCTGCAGCTTGGCGACGTTGGGGTCGCCGTTCAGCGTGTGAAAGCCGCCCGCCGCATGCCAGGACGAACCGGAGGTGAGCTCCGAGCGTTCGATCAGCATGATGTCGGTCCAGCCGGCCTTGGCCAGGTGATAGAGCACCGAGCAACCGACGACGCCGCCACCGATGACAACCGCTTTGACGTGAGATTTCATAAAGTTAGGTCCGTTTTTGCGTAAACTGAATCAGTTGATCTGTCAGCGATAACTTCGAGCTCCGACGCCGAAGTCGACGTGTTGCCGAGCCTCGGTCAGAAATCGGTTGGTGCGCCGCCTTCGGCGCGGCGCTTTTCGACGAAGGCGTTGAGCTCTTCGCGAATGGCCGGGTCCATGTAAGGCTCGTCATAGGAAGCCAGCCGTTCCTTCCACACCCTGTTGGCCTTTTCGAGTGCCGTCGGTGAGCCTGCTTCCGCCCAGGTCTCGAAATTGCGCCAGTCGGAAAGGATCGGCGAATAGAAGGCGGTCTTGTAGCGGTCCTGCGTGTGCTGGGTGCCGAAGAAATGGCCACCCGGGCCGACCGACTGGATGGCGTCGAAGCCGAGCGCCTCTTCCGAGAGGTCGAGCGGCGTGAGGAATTCGGCCACCATCTGCAACAGGTCGATGTCCAAAATGGTCTTCTCATAGGAGCAGCGCAGTCCGCCTTCGAGCCAGCCGGCCGCATGCATCATCAGATTGCCGCCGCCCTGGATGGCGCCCCACAGCGAAAACACGCTTTCATAGGCCGCCTGCGCGTCGACCGTGTTGGCGGCGCAGGTGTTGGAGGTGCGGTAGGGGATTTGATAGCGGCGGGCGAGCTGGCCGCCAACCAGCTGCGCCTTCATGTATTCGGGCGTGCCGAAGGCCGGCGCGCCGGATTTCATGTCGACGTTGGACGTAAAGCCGCCATAGCCGACCGGAGCGCCCTTGCGGACCATTTGCGCGAAAGCGATGCCGGACAGCGCTTCGGCATTCTGCTGCACGAGCGCGCCGGCGATGGTCACCGGCGCCATTGCACCGGACAGGGTGAACGGCGTGACGATGACGACCTGGCCCTTGCTCGACATCTGGATGATGCCTTCCATCATCGGCACATCGAGCTTGAGCGGCGAATTGGTGTTGATGATGGTGAAAACCGACGGCTCCTCGAGCAACTGCTCGTGGCTGATGCCGCGCGCGATGCGGGTGATCTCGATGCCGTCGACATTGCGCTCCTTGCCGAGCGAATAGATGTGGAACACCTTGTCGGTCAGCGTGGCAAGATCGCGGATGCATTCGAGGTGGCGGACCGAAGGGTGGATGTCGATCGGCTCGACCGGATAACCGCCGGTGCAGTTCAGGATGTTGTGCATCTGCGCCAGCCGCAGGAAATTGCGGTAGTCCTGCTGGTTGCCGGGCCTGCGGCCGCGATCGATATCGGAGCAGTTGGGCGCCGACGCCATCATCGAGAGGATCAGATTGTCGCCGCCAAAGCGCACATTGTGCGCCGGATTGCGGGCATGGATGGTGAATTCCGACGGGCAATGCGAAACGAGTTCGAGGATCATGTCGCTGTCGAAGCGCACCCGCTCGCTGCCTTCGCGGACATCGGCGCCATGCGCCTTCATGATGCGGCGGGCTTCGTCGTGCAGGACGTCGACGCCGATTTCCCTGAGCACCCGCAAGGAGGCAAGGTGGATCGATTCCAGCTCGTCGTCGGAGACCAGCCTGGTCGGCGTCAGCGGGATTTTCAACTGGCGGAACGGTGGCTGCTCGAACGACGCCGAGCCGCCGGCGCGCTTGCCCGCGCGGCCGCCGCGACGGGCGCGATCGGTTGCCAATGGCGGTTCGGCGGGGTGAAGGGCGGCGGTCATGACGGGGCCTCGTACGCTGCGATAATGCGGCGGCATAATGGACCGCCGGCTGTCCAGCCATTGCGGAGGCGGCGACCACTAGGGCGAGGGAAGCGACATGCCGAAAGGGCAGCTGGACGACGCGGGTGCCATAACGTGAAATGCGTTGCAGTTCTGTCTTTTGCTTCTGGCATACTTCCTTGTTGAGCAACTTCGAGGGGGACCGCAATGCCGGACGTCATCAAAGTGCGTGCTGCCACAAACAACGAAGTTGCGTTCCTGTCATGGGATCTCGACGGGATGATCCCGGGCTGTCTCGGCTTCGAGATCGTGCGCCTCTATCCCGACACTGGCGAGGAGCGATGCCTGGCGTCGTGGGTGCCGTTCAAGGGCCAGCGCAATTCAAGGTGGATCCCGCAGGACACCGGCGTATGGCCGGTGCAAAAGACATTCTGGCGCGACCTTACCGTGCGCCGGCGCCGCGACAGCCTCGGCGTCAGGCCGCAGGGCGAGATGATCGCCTACCGCGTGCGCCCGGTCGGCGACATGAAGCCGGGCCTCGATCCGGTGCCGGTGCGCCCGGATCAGGTCGTCGACGGCAAACCCGCCTATACCGGACCGGTGCGGCCGCTTGGCTATCTCGGCCAGGGCGCCGTCAGCCCGCCGATCTTTCTCGGGCAGATGTTCGGCAAGGCGCGGGTCGCCTTCACCAATGGCGTGCTGTCGACGCAATGGATGTCGCGCGCCCTGAAGGATGCCGGGATCAAGGTCGGGCAGCGCGACAAGATCAGGGCCGAGCTCGAGCGTCCCGGCAGCGAGATACGCGCCTATCTGCATGGCGACGTGCCGGATGTGCTCACCAGCCTGATGAAACGGGCCAAGGACGAGGGCGGCACTGTCAGGCTTGCGCTTTACGAACTTGGCGACGACGAGCTCTGCGACGCCATCATCGACGCCAAGGATGTCGTCGACGTCATCCTCTCGAATTCGGGCAGGGATACCCAGACAAAGGCCTGGGACGCCGGCAACGCACCTTTCAGAAAGCGGTTGCGCGACGCCGGCGTCACGCTGACCGATCGTCTGTTCAACAACAACCATATCGGCCACAACAAATTTGCCGTCTACCGCGATGCGCAAGGCGATGCGCAGGCGGTCATGACCGGCAGCACCAACTGGACCTCGACCGGCATTTGCGGGCAGACCAACAACGCCTTCATCCGTGACGACCCTGCGATGGCCAAGGTGTTCGATGCCTATTGGGAGCGCATGAAGGCCGACGTGTTCCCGCCGCCGGCCAGCAAAAGCGCGGCCGGTCGGGTCGCGCAGACGCAAGGCGTGCCGTTTCGCAGGGAAAACCGCATACCAAACCCGCTGAACGGCGCCTCGGCAAACCTGGATGGCATGACGGTATGGTTTTCGCCGAACGATCCCGACCGCAACAAGAAGGACATCTCGGTGCGGCCGGTCGACCTTGCGGATGTTTTCGCCAGGATCAAGGCGGCGAAGCGCGCTGTGCTCTTCCTGGTGTTCAATCCTTCACGGCTTGGCGAAAATTCGATCGTCGACCAGGCCGTCGCGGCGGCCAAGGCGGATCCTAAGCTGATCGTGCAGGGCGCGATCAGCGACCCTGCCGCCATGCCGAACTACGTCGCCCCGACCAGGGATCCGGTCACCCACAAATCGAACAAGGACGGCAAGACGCCATTCGTCTTTCCCGAAAAAGTCTGGGAGGCGCCGAACGTGTCCATCGTCAGGGCGGCAAATCTCACCGGAGCCACGGTTGCGCGCGACTTCCAGGCAGAGGTGCTGACCGTCGGCCACGCGATCGTCCACGACAAGATCGTGATCATCGATCCGATGGAAGACAACGCCACCGTCATCACCGGCAGCCACAATCTCGGTTACAAGGCGTCCTACGAGAATGACGAGAATTTGGTGATCGTCGAAGGCGACAAGACGTTTGCCGCAGCCTATGCGGTCCACATGCTCGATGTGTTCGACCACTACAAGTTTCGCGCCTGGCGCCGGACCATCGGGAAAGGGCCTTCCGATAACGACGGGCTCTCCATCGACGACAAGTGGCTGAAGCCTTACGCGGACGGCAAGAAGGGAGCCATTGCCCGCTATTTTCCGTAGTCACTGATTGCAGGGCACGCACAATTCGTCGTGCAAGCGATGGTCCTTTGGCGCAAGCGGATTTCGTGTGCCGGCCCTTTCTTTCGCGAAATCGAACCGCTAGCTGGGTGATTTGCCGATCGGATGGTCTGCAATTCACAGGGATGGCGGATGGTCGCGACCAGTTCGAGCGATGGCGAGGCGGGAACGCAGTGGGCGGCACTTGCCGGCGTTACTGCCGCCCTGGCCATGTTCGGCGCCGCGCAAGGGCTGAGCTATCCGCTGTTCACGCTGCTGATGCAGCGGCAAGGCATGTCGCCGGCGCTGATCGGCCTTTCCGCGGCGATGATGCCGGTTGGCCTCATCCTGTCGGCTTCGTTCGTGCCGGCAGCCGTCCGGTGTTTTGGTGCGCGCAATCTCGCCGTCGGCTGCTCGCTGGCCGGCGCGCTCTGCTTCCTGGGCATCGGTTATCTGCAGGATTGGGTCGCCTGGTTCATCATCCGCTTCCTCGTCGGCGTGGTCATCAATCCGCTCTATGTGCTTGGCGAGGTGTGGGCGCTGTCGCTGGCGCCACCGTCGCGCCGTGGCAGGGTGATGGGTGTGTTCAATACGCTGCTGGGCGCCGGCTACGCGGCGGGGCCGCTGATCCTGATCACGGTCGGCACATCGGGATGGCCCCCCTTCGTCGCGGCGATATCGGGCTTTGCGCTCTGCGCACTGATCCTGCGCGCCGTCTCGTCCAAATTGGCCGGTTTCGAGGATGACGACCAGATCCAGGGCGGCATCGTCGGCTTCGCCAGGCTCGCGCCGGCGCTGCTGCTGGCGGTCCTGGTTGCGGCCGCGGTGCAGCAGAGCACCTATGCGCTGATCCCGGTCTTCGGCACAGGCTACGGCTTGCCGGAGGCGAGGCTGGCGGCGCTGGTGACGGCGCTGTCGGCCGGCAACATTCTGCTGCAGATCCCGCTTGGGCTGATGGCCGAGCGCTTTGGCGGCCGAGCGATGATCGTGTTTTGCGCTTTGGCGACGGCCGCTTGCGCGCTGTTGCTGCCGCTCGTGATCACGACGCCGCTGGTCTGGCCCGTGCTGGTGGTGATGGGCGCGGTCGGCTACGGCGTCTATACGATGGCGCTGGTAGAACTCGGCAGCCGGTTCAAGGGGACCGCGCTTGTCGCCGGCAACGCCGCCTTCGCCCTGATGTGGGGCGCCGGCGGCATTGTCGGCCCGCCCGGCGCCGGCGCGCTGATGCAGGTGATCGGTCCGCTTGGGCTGCCAGCGGTGATTGCCGGCCTCGATGTGCTGCTGATCGCGTTCGCGCTCTATCGCTCCGCCAGGCGCAAGAACTCCTGACAGGCTTTGGCGGGAGCAAGCGGTTTTTCCCCCGGTGGGTCTTACTCCGATCGGACAGAGCCGCTAGTCCTGAAGACCCTTATTTAGGTGCAAATGATGGACCTGGCGGAAACGGACAGCGATAAAATGCAGTGGGCAGCGATCACCGGCGTGATCGCGACCGTTTCGGTGTTCGCCATCGCGCAAGGGCTCTCCTATCCGCTGCTGAGCTTCATCCTGCAGCGGCAGGGTGTCTCGCCAGCCATGATCGGGCTGTCGGCGGCAATGACGCCAATTGGCTTCATCGTCTCCTCGCCGCTGATCCCGGCCTTGGCGCGCCGGTTCGGGGCAGGGCGCACAGCGCTCACCTGCGCGGCGCTTTCGGCGATCGTGCTGGCGCTGATCGGCTGGACGCAGAACGTCTATCTGTGGTTTCCGCTGCGCTTCCTGATCGGCGCGGTGACCAACCCGCTCTACGTCTTGAGCGAAATCTGGGTGATCGCGCTGGCGCCGCCGGCACGCCGCGGCCGTGTCATGGGCGTCTATTCCACGATCATTTCGGCAGGTTTCGCCGCTGGGCCGCTTTGCCTGCTCGCCGTCGGCACCGAGGGATGGCCGCCCTTCCTTGTCGGGATCACTGCTTTCGTCTTCTGCGGTGCCTGCCTCGCGACGGTGCTGCCACGGCTGCCCAAGGTCGACGAGGCCGGGCACCGGGTTTCGGTCATGGGGTTCATGCCGTTGGCCTGGCTGCTGTTGTCGGCGGTCGTCGTGGCCGCCGGCTTTGAGCAGGCGGTGCTGGCGCTGCTGCCTGTCTACGGAACGCATTATGGCATCACCGAGACCCGCATGTCGGCGCTGCTGTCGGTGATGATCGCCGGCAACATCGCCATGCAGGTGCCGCTCGGCCTGCTGGCGGAACGGTTGACGGCGCGTCTGGTGCGCTTCGTCTGCGTATCGATGACCGTGCTCGGATGCGCGTTGCTGCCGCTGCTCATCGACACGCCCCTGATCTGGCCATGCGTCTTCATCTGGGGCGCGGTTTCCTACGGCATCTATACGATGTCGATCATCGAGCTTGGCGAGCGCTTCACCGGCTCGGCGCTTGTCGCCGGCAATGCCGCTTTTTCCCTGATGTGGGGGGTGGGTGGCATTCTCGTCCCACCGCTCACCGGCGGGGGCATGGACGTCATCGGTGCGTCCGGCCTGCCGATTACGCTCGGCGCGATTTGCCTGGCGCTGGCGGTCATGACCGTCGTGCGGCGGCGGATCGTGTAGCGCGAAAAACGGCGCGTCGTCTTGAATATCGGAGCCGGCATGTCGATGTTGGCGACGCTAGATCACATATTCGGAGATCATATGACCAAGCCGATCAAACAGGCGCAGTCGAATTCGGCGGCCGACGACCCCTTCCTCTGGCTGGAAGATCGAACCAGCGAGCAAGCGCTCGACTGGGTGCATCGCCAGAATGAAATAACCGTCGGAGAATTGCAGGGCGATCCGTCCTACCAGGCAACGTTCCAGACCGCGCTGGACCTTATGACGGCCGAGGACAATATCGCCGTAGGTGCCGCGCTCAACGGTTATGTCTACAATTTCTGGCAGGACAAGACCAATGTTCTCGGCCTCTGGCGGCGCACGACGGTCGCGTCCTACAAGACCGAGAAGCCGGCGTGGGAGACGATCATCGACTTCGACGTGCTATCGGCGAAAGAGGGTGTGAAGTGGGTGTTCGGCGGCGCCAGCCGGCTTTACCCGGACTTTAATCGCTGCCTGCTCTCGATGTCGCCCGATGGCGGCGACGCCAGCGAGATGCGCGAATTCGACATCGAAACCAAGTCGTTTGTCGAGGGTGGCTTTCGGGCCCCCGCCTCTAAATCGGGTTTTTCCTGGCTGGACAAGGACACGGTCATCGTCTCGGCAGCCTTCGAGGAGGCGGACAAGACGCAGTCCGGCTATCCGCGCGTGGTCAAGCTCTGGAAGCGCGGCACCGCGCTGGAAAACGCGACGCCGATCTTCGAAGCTGAGAAAGAGGACCTCGCCGCAGGGGCTGCTCTCGAGTTCGATGGCGACAGACGCTATCTGGTCCTGGCCCGGACGCTGAATTTCTTCGCCTCGCACATCTTTCTGCGATTGCCTTCAGGCGAGAACAGACGCCTTCCCTTGCCTGACGACATGACCGACAGCGCGATCTTTCGCGATCAGCTTGTCTTTGGCGTGCGCAGCCCATGGACGGCGCCGGACGGCGTGGTGTGCAAACCGGACGGCCTTTATTCGCTGGATCTGGCGCGCTGGGTCGAAACTGGCGCCTTGGGTCCGGTAGAGACCGTGCTTGAGCCGGCGCATCGTGTTTCCATCGCCGGTATCGCCCGCACGCAGGACCGATTGTTCATCAGCCTGATGGACAATGTGCGCGGCAAGGTCGTCGTCTGCGAACGCAACAACGGTACCTGGTCCCTGAAGCCTGTGGCGCTGCCGGAGAATGGCAATGTCGGCATCGCCCACGCCGAACATTTCGGCGCCAGTGTCTCTTTCTCCTTCACCGACTTCCTGACGCCGAGTTCGATCGTCTGGTCGGACGACGATGGCGCGACGCTTGCCACGGTGAAATCCCAGCCGGCGCGTTTCGACGCTTCGCCTTTCATCTCGGAACAGTTCGAGGCGCGCTCGAAGGACGGCACCATGATCCCTTACTTCGTCGTCAGGCGACGCGACCAGGATGGGCCGGTGCCGACGCTGCTTTACGGCTATGGCGGCTTCGAAGTGCCGCTGTTGCCGGGCTATGCCGGCGTGCGCGGCCGGCTGTGGCTGGAGAAGGGCAATGCCTATGTCCAGGCCAATATCCGGGGCGGCGGCGAGTTCGGCCCGAACTGGCACCAGGCGGCGCTCAAGGCCAACCGGCAGAATGCCTTCGACGATTTCGCCGCGGTCGCGCGGGATGTGGTGAAACGCGGCATCGCCACCGCAAGCTCGCTCGGCATCCAAGGCGGTTCGAATGGCGGCCTGCTGACGGGCGTTTCGCTGACGCAGCATCCCGAGCTGTTCGGGGCCGTGATCATCGAGGTGCCGTTGCTCGACATGCTGCGCTACACCGAACTGCCGCCCGGCGCCTCCTGGACGGCCGAGTATGGCGATCCGGCGAAACCGGACGAAGCGGCATGGCTCGCCGCCTATTCGCCCTATCAGCATGTCTCGGCCGATGCCGCCTATCCGCCGGTGCTGCTGACGACATCGACCGCCGATGATCGCGTCCATCCCGGCCATGCGCGCAAGATGGCGGCGCGGCTGCAGGCCGCCGGCCATGCCAAGACGTTGTTCTTCGAGGAGACCGAGGGTGGCCATGGCGGCCGCGGCGACCGTCGGCCGCAAGCCGCCCAGGCCGCGATGAAATATGTCTTCCTGCAAAGGGCACTAAGCGGGACGGCTTGAATCCCGGGCCTGAGGCAGCCTAAGGTGCGAGCATGGCTCGTACGAAGACATCTGGCGCCTTCGGGGTCGCGGTGACGCCGTCACCGCGCACGCTTCGTGCCGAGCTGCTCCGCCTGTGCGCCCGCATCGGCTATTCGCCGCCTGCTTTCCTCTGACGAATCCGCCCCGGCTGTGCCGGATTGATTCAAAGAGGAATGACCTGAGATGACTTACCAGAATTACTCGCTGAAGCAGCTTCAGCAGATCGACGCCGCGCATCATCTGCATCCGTTCACCGACCACAAGGAATTGCGTGAGACCGGCTCGCGCATCATCACCCACGCCAATGGGCCGTTCATCTACGATGCCGACGGGACGGAAATCCTCGACGGCATGGCCGGGCTGTGGTGCGTCAATGTCGGTTACGGCCGCGACGAGCTGGCCGATGCCGCCTGTGCCCAGATGAAGGAACTGCCCTACTACAATTCCTTCTTCAAATGCTCGACGCCGACGCCGGTGCTGCTCTCCAAGAAGCTGGCGGAACTGGCGCCCAAGGGCGTCAGCCAGGTCTTCTATGGCTCCTCCGGCTCGGAGGCCAATGACACGGCGCTAAGGCTCGTGCGCCACTACTGGGCGCTGGAGGGCAAGCCGCAGAAGAACCGCATCATCGCGCGCAAGATGGGCTATCACGGCTCGACGATCGCCGGCACCTCGCTTGGCGGCATGGACCTGATGCACAAGCAGCTCGGCGGCGCGGTTCCCAACATCGTCCATGTGATGATGCCTTATGCCTATGAGTTGGCGCTGCCCGGCGAAAGCGATCATGATTTCGGCCTGCGCGCCGCCAAGGCCGTCGAGGACGCCATCCTCGAAGCCGGCGCCGACAAGGTCGCCGCCTTCATCGGCGAGCCGGTGATGGGCGCGGGCGGGGTCAAGATCCCGCCGATGAGCTACTGGCCGGAAGTGCAGCGGATCTGCCGCAAATACGATGTGCTGCTGATGCTGGACGAGGTCATCACCGGCTATGGCCGCACCGGCGAATGGTTCGCGGCGCAAACCTTCGGCATCGAACCGGACACGATCACCACAGCCAAGGCGTTGACCTCCGGCTACCAGCCGCTGTCGGCGCTGCTGGTCGGCGACCGCATCGCGGCGACGCTGGTCGAGAAGGGCGGCGAGTTCTATCACGGCTACACCTATTCGGGTCACCCCGTGGCCTGCGCCGTGGCGCTGAAGAACCTCGAGATCATGGAACGGGAAGGCCTGGTCGACCGCGTCAAGAACGACACCGGCCCATATTTCGCAACAGCGCTGCAGGAGCGTATCGGTGGCCACGACCTGGTCGGCGAGGTGCGTTCGATCGGGCTGATGGGCGCGATCGAGATCGTCAGGGACAAGGCGACCAAGGAGCGCTTCCTTCCCGCGGGCAGTGCTGCGGTAACCGTTCGCGACCATGCGATCGCCCAAGGCATGATGCTGCGCGCCACCGGCGACACGATGATCCTGTCGCCGCCGCTGATCTGGACGTGCGAGACGATCGACATGGCCTGCGAGCGCATCGCCAGGGCGCTGGATCTGGCGCAAGCGGATCTGCGCAGCCGGTGAGGTATTGGCGGGCGCCTCCAGGGTCGAAGGCGCCCGCCGTCGGCCTCGCGGCTCAAGCCTTTTGCGCGGGGCCGGTTGTCCCGACGCAGGCGGACCAGGGGTTCCGGTTGTCGGGGCTATCGGTTAAAACCCGTCTGGCGTTTGCCGAGGGGAGACAGCATGACAGGACAGCCGCTCAATGAGCCCGCCGAAATTCCGGCCGAGCTCGACCGCTGGAACTGGGGGGCGTTCTTCCTCAACTGGATCTGGGGCATCGGCAACAGCACCTTCATCGCGCTGCTGGCGCTGGTCCCGTTCGTCAACATCATAATGATCTTCGTGCTCGGCGCGCGCGGCAGCCGCTGGGCTTGGCGGAACCGGGCATGGCGCGATGCTGAACAGTTTCGCAAGACGCAGCGCAACTGGGCGATCGCCGGGCTTGCCCTCTGGGTGGTCGGGATCGGCGGCTGCGCGACGATGGTCGGCAGCATTCCCTACGTCCTGAAAGGCAGCGACGCCTATCACATGACCATGGATGCCGTCCGCTCCGACGCTCGTGTGAAAGCTGCGATCGGCGACGACGTGACCGACAATTTCTGGGTTGGCGGCAACCTTGACGTCAACGCGAACGGGGCGGGTGACGCCCAGTTCAGCATTCCGGTGCATGGCGCCAAGGGCAAGGGCACCGTGTTTTCCCGCCTGACCCGCAAGGCCGGCACATGGAGCATGCGGCTGCTCGTCGTCAGGGTGGATGGGGTCGATGCGCCTATCGTGCTGACCAATGAAGATCACGTGCCAATTCCGGACGCCGCAATCGGCATATAGACAGGACTTCAAAACGCAAAAACCGCGTCCCATCGGGAACGCGGCTTTTGCCAGATACGCATGGCGTTTCGCTACAAATGCACTTGCGAAACTTACGGGCTCCGGTACGCGAGACCTGATCCGGAGCGCCGGGCGGATGCATCCGCCTCGCAATCCGTTTTACAGGCACATCGTTACCACCGGGTTATCGAGAGCTTAAGCAAATCTAAATTCGCGGTGCCTTGTCGACCAGAAAATCCAAAAAGCCTTGTGAAGCCAGAGGTTTACGCAGGGGCACCCCTGAGGAAATTTATGATGCCGGAAAAATCCGCGCCGGCATGCCCTTGTGCATTGAACAACGCGTAAAGTTGCGCGGCTTCGGCGCCAAGCGGCGTCACTGCGCCGCTGCTTTGCGCGGCTTCCTGCGACAGTTTCAGGTCTTTCAGCATAAGGGCCGCCGCAAACCCCGGCCTGTAGCCGTTGTTGGCTGGCGATGTCGGCACCGGGCCGGGCACCGGGCAATAGGTGGTGAGCGACCAGCATTGGCCCGATGAGGTCGAGGCGACGTCGAACAGCGCCTGATTCGACAGGCCGAGTTTTTCGGCCAGCACGAAGGCCTCGGCGACGCCGATCATCGAAATGCCGAGGATCATGTTGTTGCAGATCTTTGCCGCCTGTCCGGCGCCACCGTCGCCGCAATGGACGATGCGGCCGGCCATCGGCTTGAGGATCGGCTCGGCTTTGGCGAAGGCATCCTTCGAGCCACCGGCCATGAATGTCAGCGTGCCGGCGGTGGCGCCTACGGTACCGCCGGAAACCGGCGCGTCGATCGAGAGAAGGCCGTGCTTGCCGGCGATGGCATGGGCCTTTCGCGCCGACTCGACATCGATGGTCGAGGAATCGATGAACAATGTGCCCTTCTTCGCCTTGGGCGCGATGTCCTCGTAGACCGAGAGCACATGCTTGCCGGCCGGCAGCATGGTGATGACCACATCGGCATCCGTCACCGCGGCGACGGCATTGGCCATGATGATGACGCCATGGTCACGCGCAACCGTCAGGTTTTCCGGCATCAGGTCGAAGCCATGCACCGCATGTCCCGCCTTGACCAGATTGGCGGCCATCGGATTGCCCATGTTGCCGAGGCCGATGAAGGCGATGGTGGTCATGATGGCGCTCCGTGCGGTTGTGCGGTGAATGGTGAATGGTGAATGGTGAATGGTGAATAGTGAATAGTCAGTAGTTAATGGTTAGTGGTTAGTAGTTATTAGATGTTATGGAGTATATGTAAGCATATCTTATGCACCATTCACCATTCACCATTCACCATTCACCATTCACCAATTCTCTATCGTCCAATCAGCGCGCGTGCGACGATGACGCGCATGATCTCGTTGGTCCCTTCGAGGATCTGGTGGACGCGCAGATCCCGCACCAGCTTCTCGATGCCGTAATCGTGCAGATAGCCATAACCGCCATGCAGTTGCAGCGCATCGTTGGCGACGTTGAAGCCGATGTCGGTGACGAACCGCTTGGCCATTGCCGACCATTTCCCGGCGTCCGGCGCCTTGCGGTCGAGTTTCGCGGCCGCGGCGTAGAGGAAGATGCGCGCGGCCTGCAGCTCGGTCTCCATGTCGGCAAGCTTGAACTGCAGCGCCTGGAACTGGTTGATCTTGGAGCCGAAAGCCTTGCGCTCGGCCGTGTAGGAAAGCGCCTTGTCGAGTGCCGATTGCGCGCCGCCCAGCGAACAGGCGGCGATGTTGAGGCGGCCGCCGTCGAGCCCGGCCATGGCTATGGAAAACCCGGCGCCCTCTGCCGAAAGCAGGTTCTGCGCCGGCACCTTGCAGTCCTCGAAGATGACCTGCCGGGTCGATTGCATGTGCCAGCCCATCTTGTGCTCATTGGCGCCGAAGGAGAGGCCCGGCGCATCCTTCGGTACGACGAAGGTGGAAATGCCCTTCGGCCCGTCGGCGCCAGTGCGCGCCATGACGACATAGAGGTCGCTGTCGCCGGCGCCGGAGATGAACTGCTTGGCGCCGTTCAGCACATAGTCGCTGCCGTTCTTCACCGCGCGCGTCTTCAACGCAGCCGCATCCGACCCCGAGCCCGGTTCGGTCAGGCAATAGCTCGCCAGCCATTCCATCGAGGTCAGCTTCGGCAGAAAATGCTGGCGCTGCTCGTCGCTGCCGAAGCGGTCGATCATCGAGGCCACCATATTGTGGATCGAGATGAAGGAGGAAAAAGCCGGATCGGCGCGAGAAAGCGCTTCGAAGATCAGCACCGCGTCCAGCCGGCCGAGCGCCGAGCCGCCGACATCGTCCCTGACATAGATGCCGCCGAAGCCGAGCGGGCCGGTCTCGCGGATCACATCCGCCGGGAAATGCTTGTTGCGGTCCCAGTCGAGCGCATTGGGCGCGACACGGTCTGCTGCGAAAGCCCCGGCCATCTCCTGGATGGCGCGCTGGTCCTCGTTGAGTTCGAACTGGCTGGTGCTCGCATCGACCGCGGCGTCCATGGCGTGCTCCCTTGGGTTGGCTTGCTGGCCTGTTGTTTTTGGCTTTGCGCGCGCACCAATCTAGACCAATGATGCCGCCGCGCAACCCGACGCTTCGCGGAACGGCTGTGCGCGAATGCCTGTCCGGAGCGAGTTGTGTCGACGAATTCAAATGAACTGCTTGAGCATTTCCGAACCTATCTCGAAACGTTCGAGGAGGCGCTGGTGCGCGATGCGGTGGCCGGGATCGGCTGGGATATGCCCGCTCGTCCGCTCGAGCCGCACGGCCTGCCTTGCCTTGGCTATCTCGATCGCGTCGCCGAACTTGTGCCGCCGAATGCCCGACCCCTGGCGCGGTTTCTCGCGGTGCATCGCAATGAGCTGCACTGGGGCCAGACCTACAACGCGGCCGATTTCGGCGCGGAATTCCTGACCAGGTATGGCTGGCTGGAGGTCTTCGGCACGCGCGGTCCCTTCGTCAACGACGAGGTCGCGGCCGGCCTGCTGATCCTTGGGCCCGGCATCGTCTATCCCGACCATCATCACATTGCCGAGGAGATCTACATTCCGCTGACTGGCGGGACGGAATGGCACAAGGGCGACAGCGGCTTTCATCTTCGCGAAGCGGGCGAGGTGATCCACCATGCCTCCAACGTCAATCACGCCATGCGTACGGCAGAGGAGCCGCTGCTGGCGCTGTACATTTGGCGCGGCGGACCGCTGGCGCAGAAATCGACCATCCCCGGCACAGTCGCGCAGGGCAGGGGCTGAGCCATGGCCAAAGCGATCATGCTGCAAGGTACGGGCTCCGATGTCGGCAAGACGGTGCTGGTCGCGGGCCTGTGCCGTGCAGCGAAGAAACGCGGCCTGAAGGTGCGGCCGTTCAAGCCGCAGAACATGTCGAACAATGCCGCCGTCGCCGACATTCCTGGCGACAACAATGCCGGCGGCGGCGAGATCGGCCGGGCGCAATGGCTGCAGGCGATCGCCTGCGGTGTCGCGCCAAGCGTGCACATGAACCCGGTGCTGCTCAAGCCGCAGACCGATGTCGGCGCGCAAGTGGTGTTGCAGGGCAAGGTGTTCGGCGAGGCGAGGGCGCGTGACTACCAGGCGCTGAAGGGCCGGCTGATGGATGCCGTGCTGGACTCCTGGGCGAAGGTCGGCGAGGGCGCCGACCTCGTCATCGTCGAGGGCGCGGGATCGCCGGCCGAGATCAATCTCAGGAACCGCGACATTGCCAATATGGGCTTTGCCACGCGCGCCAACGTGCCGGTGGTGCTGGTTGGCGATATCGATCGCGGCGGCGTCATCGCCTCGGTCGCCGGCACGCATCTGATCCTGCCGGAGGAGGACCGGCGCATGATCGCCGGCTATCTCATCAACAAATTCCGCGGCGATGTCTCGCTGTTCGAGGACGGCATCAAGGCGATCGAAAAATTCACGGGATGGCGCTGCTTCGGCGTCGTGCCTTGGCTCAAGGCGGCGTCGCGCTTACCGTCAGAGGATTCAGTCGTGCTCGAACGGCTGGCCTCTGGCGAGAAACGGGCGCTGAAGGTAGCGGTGCCGATGCTCGGCCGCATCGCCAATTTTGACGATCTCGACCCGCTCAAGGCCGAACCGCAGGTCGAGGTGGTCTTCGTGCCGCCGGGAAAGCCACTGCCGCAGGATGCCGGGCTGGTGGTTATTCCCGGCTCGAAATCGACGATCGCCGATCTCCTGAAATTCCGCGAGAACGGCTGGGATCGCGACCTTGTCGCGCATCGCAAGCGCGGCGGCCACATTGTCGGCATCTGCGGCGGCTTCCAGATGCTGGGCAAGATCGTGCGCGATCCCGACGGCATCGAAGGCAGCGTCACCGAGGCGGAAGGGCTTGGCCTGCTCGACATCGAAACGGCGATGGAGCCAGAAAAGACAGTGCGCAATGTCAGCGCGCATTCCGTGCCATTCGACCTGCCGCTTGAGGGCTACGAGATCCATCTCGGCCGCACCACCGGTCCGGACACGTTGCGGCCATCGGCTGTTATCAACGGCATCGACGACGGCGCGATGTCCGCCGACGGCAAGGTATCAGGCACCTATATGCATGGGCTGTTTTCCGCCGATGCCTTCCGGGCAAAATTCTTGGAGAGCCTCGGCGTCTTGGGCGGCGGCATCGACTATCGCGCCGAGGTCGAACGGGCGCTGGACGAGGTCGCGGCCGAGCTGGAAACCCATCTCGACTGCGACGCGATTTTTGGTTTGGCGCGGTAGAGCTCATGTTCCTCAGCGCAGAAGCTTGGGCAGGCCGGATGTGCTTGCGTTGGCGGATCGCGTGGCTTGGAGATTAGCCGAAACGCCCATCGCTTCGTCATCCCTGGGCGAAGCAGGAGCGAAGCTCCGTCGCGGAGACCCTGGGATCCATGCCGTAACCTTAACCGAAGATTGCAGCGGAGCAGAATTCTACACCGCAGCAGCACTCTGAAGTCACGGCATGGATCCTGGGGTCTGCGCCGCGTCGCTTCGCTCCTTGCTCCGCCCCAGGATGACGAAGCGATGGGCGTTTCGGCTAATCTCGAATGTCGGCGATGGTCCAAGGAACGAACAGTGGATTCCTGCCGCTAGCAGGCCTACAACCTGTCCTCTGTGCAGCGCTACCAGTTCAAGCCTTCTCGCCGGCCTTCGGCCAGTAGGTGCCGAACGACCAGACATTGCCCTCGGGATCGCGGCAGATGAATTCGCGGCTGCCATAATCGCGGTCGACAAGTTCCTCCAGGATTTCGGCGCCGGCGTTCTTGGCACGCTCATAAGCGGCGTCGGCATTGTCGACGGCGACATAGATCGACTTGCCGCCGCCCGAACCCGGTTCGCCGACCATCTTGCCGTAGTCGTCGTCACGCGCCGTGCCGAGCATGATCATCGAGGAACCGAAAACGAGCTCGGCATGGTGCACGATTTCGCCTTCGCCGTAGCGGGCACGGACGCTGAAGCCAAAGGCCTCGCCCAGCCAGTCGATCATCCTGGCCGCGTTCCTGTAGCGCAGCGCGGGATAGAGCCGGGGCGCTTCGATGGGCATGACGGTCTCCTTCAATCGGGTTGTCGATGACCCACTTTGTTCGAAAGGTCGTTCGCCGTCTTGAAGAAATGTTACCTCAGCGCCGTCGGCGTTTGTCCGGCAAGGTCGCGGAATTCGCGCACCAGATGCGACTGGTCGGCGTAGCCGCAATCGGCGGCGATGTCGGCCCAATCGCTTTTTTCCTGCCGCGAAAGACCGAGCGCCCGGTTGAAGCGGACGATGCGCGACAGCGTCTTGGGGCCGACGCCGATGGCGTCGGAGAATTTTGCCGAGAGATGCTTGCGGCTCCAGCCCAGCCTGCCGGCAAGAGAGGAGACGCGAAACCGGCCGCCCGACATGATGATCCGGTCGTAGGCCCAGGCGATTTCGGCCGGCGTTTCCCGGGCCTCAGCCAGCCGTGCGACGACGAAGGCTTCCGCCATGTCGAATCGGCTGCTCCGGTCCTGGGCGTTGCCGAGCTTTTCGCGCAGGGCGATGCCTTCGACGCCGAGCACATCGTCGAGGCCGACCATGCGGTCGGTCAGTTCGCTCATCGGCTGGCCGAAGAAGCGGCGGGCGCCGAGCGGTGTGAAATTGATCTGGACACAGCAGGCGCCGCCGAAGGACTCGATCACCACCGGACCGGCGTAGAGGCCGGCGGCGAAACTGGCGAAGCGGTCATTGTCACCGGGGTTCCTGCCCAGACCGATGGCGAAGGGTTCGGCGAAGCTGATGACCAGCGGCACGGTCAGCGAGGCATATTCGACATTGCGGAAACGGCCGGGCATGGTTTCGCGGTAGAAGCAGATGTCGCTCACCATACCCCGAAGCGAAGGGCCTGGCACACGCCGCGCCATCTCGAACGGACCGGGATCGGGGCTGGGATGGCGGTGGCCGTCTTTGGGCTGGGAGGGCATTGGCTTTCCTTCCGCCCAGCGACTTTAACAGACCGTCGCGTATAATCAAAAGCGCCTGGCTTTTGACCGGACGCTTCGAGTTGCCTGAGATTTTGTGCTTGAAGCGCGTCGTGCCTGAACAGGCTCATGCGATGCGCTTCAAGCTTTTGTTTTATGCATGCCGTTGTCCCAAAACCGCTGCGCACTTTTGGGCGACATGCATCAGGCGCCGCGCATCAAGCAACCGGCGGCGAGCACAATGTAGGCGATGAGGACAATCCACACCGCGGCCAAAGGAATGAACGCAAGAACGCCAAGAGCGGCGAGAAGGCCGATGATGGCGATAACAAGAGAAATGATGAAAATTAACTGAGTAGGTGCACTGAGATTCATGTGTGGCTCCTCCAACATGATTCGTACACCCGCAGTCTATCAGGCCCGCAACCATACACCAGTCAGCCTCGCCATGGGTTCCGCCGGCAGATCCACCACGATTGGCACCTACTAACCCGTTTGCACAAAACCGATTCCGCGCTACCTATTCGCGACGAACCGAAGGGGAAATCGATGGCATTCGCTTTGCTTGACCAGATACGCTCGATCTTTGATGGCGACCCCGGCGTGCGCAAGGTCGCCGACGATCCCGTTCTGTCGGCGGAATTGCTCATGCTGTTCCGCATGATCCTTGCCGACGGATCGGTCAGCGAGAGCGAGATGGTCGCCTTCAGGCGCATCTGCCGGGATGCCTTCGGCATTCCGGAATCGAGCGTCGACCGGGTCATCGAATATCTCAACGAGTTCGGTTACGAGACCAACGGCTCGCAGGCCATCGCGCAGTTTCGCGACCTCGACATCGAGCGGCGCAAGCTGCTCGCGCGGCACATGGCGGAGATCGCCAAGGCCGATTCGCAATTGGCCGAGACCGAGGTGCGCTTGTTGCGCCGTACGCTCGATTTGCTCGACATCAGTCCGGTCGATGTGGTGAAGCCGGCAGACTAAGTCGAACGTTTGGCAGATCACCCCTGTTCCCGCAGCCGATGCGCGATTGCCCGGTGCAGGTCGGGAGCCGCGGTGACCAATGCCCTCGCAGCTTCGGATTGCGGGTGGTCAAGCACCTCGCTCGTCTTGCCGCGCTCGACGATCCGGCCGTCATGCATGACCATCACTTCGTCTGATATGGCGCGTGCGACGGTCAGATCGTGAGTGATGAACAGATAGGCGATGCCGAGCTTCTGGTTTAGTTCGGCGAAGAGGTCGAGGATCTGGGCGCGGATCGAGACATCGAGCGCCGAGACCGGCTCGTCGGCGACGACCAGTTTCGGGCGGGTGATGATGGCGCGGGCGATCGACAGGCGCTGGCGCTGGCCGCCCGAAAACTCATGCGGGTATTTGTCCATGTCGCGCGGGCTGAGGCCGACCTCGTGCAAGGCGTTTGCCACCATCTCGCGCCGTTCGGCATTGTCCGGCTTCTTCTCCAGCACATGCAGCGGCTCGGCGATCAGCCTTTCGACCCTCTGGCGCGGATCGAACGAACCGTAAGGATCCTGGAACACCACCTGCATATCGCGCCGCGCCGATTTCAGCTCGGCCTCGCTCTTGCCGGTGATCTCTTGCCCGCGAAACCGGATTGCGCCCGAGGTCGGCCCGTCCAGCGCCAGGATCATGCGGGCAAGCGTGGACTTGCCGCAGCCGGAGCGCCCGACCAGCGCCACCGACTGGCCTGAGGTCATGGAGAACGAGACGTTGTCGACGGCACGGGTCGGGGCGGAGCGTTTGAAGAGCGATGTGCGCCGCCCGGGATAATCGCGCGTCACACCTTCGACCTGGAGCAAAGGCTTGCCTTGACCTAACTCATGTGTCCTGGCCCGCGCGGGTACATGCATCGAGGCCTGCGCCAGTTGGCGCGTGTAGGGGTGGAGCTGTTCGGACAGCGTGCGGGCGGTGTCGCCGGCCTCCATCACCTCACCATGGCGCAGGATGGTGATGCGGTCGGCCATCTCGGTGACCACCGCCAGGTCGTGCGAGATCAAGAGCAGGCCCATGCGGTTTTCCGCGACCAGATCGCGCAGAAGATCGAGGATCTGTGCCTGCAGCACGACGTCGAGCGCCGTCGTCGGCTCGTCGGCGATCAGCAGTTTGGGTTTCAGCGCACAGGCGATGGCGATGACGACGCGCTGGCGCTGGCCGCCGGACAGTTCGTGCGGATAGCGCGACAGCGGGAATTGCGCTGAGGGCAGGCCGACACGGTCGAGCATTTTTCGCGCGCGCTCCTCGGCGTCGGCGCGGCTTGCCTTGGTATGCCAGCGGATGCCCTCGGCGACCTGCTCGCCAATGGTCTTGACCGGGTTGAGCGCCGTCATCGGCTCCTGGAACACCATGCCGATGTCGTCGCCGCGCAGGGCGCACATCTGGTCTTCGCTGGCCGCGAGTATATCGATGCCGTCGAAGGCGACGCGGCCGGTGGCGCGTGCCGCATAAGGCAGAAGCTGCATCACGGTGAGCGCCGTGATCGACTTGCCCGAGCCGGATTCGCCGACCAGCCCCATTACCTCGCCAGGCGCGACGGACAACTCGATGTTCCTTAGGATCGGCGTGTCGCCGATGGTCAGCGACAGGCCCTCGATTTCGAGCAGGTTCATCGCCGCCGCCGTGACCGTGGATCGAGGATATCGGCGATGCCGTCGCCGAGCAGGTTGAGGCCGAGCACGGTGATGACGATTGCCATGCCCGGGAAGATCGCCATCCACGGCGCCACCACCATGCGGGTCTGCGCATCGAATAGCATGCGGCCCCAGCTCGGCATCGGTGGCTGCGTGCCCAGCCCGACATAGGAAAGCCCGGCCTCGGCCAGGATGCCGAGCGCAAACTGGATGGTGCCTTGCACCAGCAGCAGAGTGACGATGTTGGGCAGGACATGTTCCAGCGTGATCAGTGTCTTGCCCTTGCCGGCGGCACGCGCGGCGAGGATGAATTCGCGCGGCCAGATGGCGAGTGCGCCGGCCCGGGCAACCCTGGCGAAGACCGGAATGTTGAAGATGCCGATGGCGATGATGGCGTTGATGGCGCCCGGCCCGAAGATGGCGGTGATCATGATCGCCGAGAGCAGAGCGGGGAAGGCGAAGACGAGATCGTTGAGCCGCATCAGCGCTTCGTCGACGAGGCCGCCGCGCGCCGCGGCAAAGGCGCCGAGCGGCACACCGATGCCCATGCCGATGCCGACCGCTACAAGTGCCACGGCGATCGAGTTGCGGGCGCCGACCATGATCATCGACAGGATGTCGCGGCCGAAATGGTCGGTGCCGAACCAGTGCGCCAGCGAAGGGGCTTGCGTCTTGTCGGCGATGACCAGCCTGGTGACGTCGTAGGGCGTCCACAAGAATGAGACGAGCGCGACCGCCGCCACCAGCGCCGTGATGGCGAAGCCGGCGAGGAACGAACGATTGCCAAAGGCCTTGCCCAGGATGCTGGCAAGGTTCTCTTCCGGCATGTCGAGGCGCAGCGTCATGGCCGGCTTCTCAGGCGTGGATCGACAACCGCATAGGAGAGATCGACGAGAAGGTTGACGGCGATGACGGCGGCGACCAGCAGCATGACGACGCTTTCGACGACGATCAGGTCGCGCTGGGTGATCGCCTGGAACACCAGCCGGCCGAGGCCGGGAAGATAAAAGACGTTCTCGATGATGATGGTGCCGGCGAGCAGGAAGGCGAACTGCAGGCCGAGAATCGTCACCACCGGGATCATGGCGTTGCGCAGCGCGTGGCGCCATAGCACGGCACGATAGGGCAGGCCCTTGGCGCGCGCGGTGCGGATGTAGTCCTCGTGCAGCACGTCGATCAGCGCCGAGCGGGTGACGCGGGCGAGGATCGCTGCCTGCGGCAGGGCGAGCGCGATCGCCGGCAGGACCAGCGCCTTGAGCGCCGGCCAGATGCCGGCGCCCCAGCCCGGAAATCCACCCGCCGGCACCAGCCGCAGCCAGACGGCAAAGAGATAGATCAGCATCAGCGCGAACCAGAAGTTCGGCACGGCGACGCCAAGCTGCGCGGCGCCCATGGCAATCGTGTCGCCGGCCCGTCCGCGTCGGCCGGCGGAAAACAGCCCGACCGGAATGGCAATGAGGGTGGAGAGCGCCAGCGCGATCAGCGCCAGCGGCAGCGATACGACGACGCGCTCGCGGACAAGATCGATGACCGGCACCGAATAGGTGTAGGAACGGCCGAAATCGAGGCTCAGCAAGCCACCCGCCCAATGCAGATAGCGCAAGGCGAGGGGTGCGTTGAGGCCCATCTGGTTGCGCAGCAACTCGACCTGATCGGCGCTGGCATTCATGCCCAGCATCAGCCGCGCCGGGTCGCCCGGGATGATCTCCAGCACGGCAAAGACCACCATGGAGGCCAGGACCAGCGTGGCGATGGCGATGGCGAGGCGTTTTAGGAGATAGGCGGTCACGGGAGGAGGGGGACCGCTGTTGCAACCGGGCGAAGGTCGAGTTCCCGCCAACCCCCCTCTGTCCTGCCGGACATCTCCCCCTCAAGGGGGGAGATTGAGCCCTCATTGCTGCTTTCGCTAACCACCAGCGTTGCAAGGATAGCGCTGGCGCGGAAACTGCCAATCTCCCCCCTTGCGCGGGAGATGCCCGGCAGGGCAGAGGGGGGTGGGACGGAGCGCAAGCGTCGCTTTTTGGCCAACAGCCTCAATCCGTCCACTTCACCTTGGTCAGATCGTTGGCCTGGATCGGCGCGTTTTCCCACAGGCCTTGCAGCTTGGCGTCCCAGACACCGACTTTCGGTAGCTCGTAGAGGAAGCCGACCACCGCATCGTCGGCCAGGATCTTCTGCGCCTCGCCAAGCAGCGTCTTGCGCTTGGCCTCGTCGGAGGTGAGGTTCAACTCGGCGATGATCTTGTCGAAGGCCGGATTGTCGTAATTGAAGTAATAGTCCTTGCGCGAATAGATATCGATGTCGTTGGGCTCGGTGTGGGAGACGATGGTCAGGTCGTAATCCTTCTTGGTGAACACCTGATCCAGCCATTGCGCCCATTCGACCGGGATGATCTCCAGATCGATGCCGACGTCGCGAAGCTGCGAGGCGATGATCTCGCCGCCAAGCCGCGCATAGGAAGGCGGCGGCAGCTTCAGCGTCGCCTTGAAGCCGTTCTCCAGGCCGGCCTCCTTCAACAGTTCCTTGGCCTTGTCGACATTATGCGGATAGAGGCCGGTGAGGTCGACATAGTCCTTGCTGGCGGGGGACATGTGCGAGCCGATCGGCACACCGAGACCGGCCGAGGCGCCGTCGATGATCGCCTTGCGGTCGAGCGCAAAGGAAATCGCCTGCCGGACCTGCAGCTTGTCGAAAGGCGGCTTCTTGTTGTTGATCGCAAGGATGGTCTCACCCTCCGTGGCGCCGATCACCACCTTGAAGCGGGGGTCGCCCTGGACCTGAGCGACGCTATCGGGATCGAAGAAAGGGAAGGCCTGGACATCGCCGGAAAGCAAGGCTGGCACGGCGGCGGCGGCATCCGGAACGACACGGAATTCAGCCTTGTCGAGCGCTACGGGCGCGCCCCAGTAATTGTCTGATTTGACCAGCGTGATCGACGAACCCTTGGCCCAGCTCTGGAACTTGAACGGCCCGGTTCCGATCGGCTTCTCCTTGTTGGTGTCGGCGGATTCCGGCGCCACGATCACCGCGTCGCCCCAGCCCATATTGTAGAGGAAGGAGCCTTGCGGGTTCTTCAGCGTGACCTTGACCGTTGCGGGGTCGATCGCCTCGACCTTGTCGATGGAGGCGAACAAGCCCTTTTGCGCGTTGACCGAATTGTCGGCGCGAGCGCGGTCGAGCGAGAATTTCACGTCGTCGGCGTTGAAATCGGTGCCGTCGTGGAATTTCACGCCGGTGTGCAGCTTGAAAACATAGACCTTGCCGTCATCGGAAATGGTCCAGCTTTCGGCGAGATCGGGCAGCACTTCGCCGTTGGGGCCGATGCGGGTCAGGCCCTCGAAGACGTTGGCGTAAAGCACTTCGTCGATCGCCGCGGCGGCGCCGGCGGTCGGATCGAGATGCGGCGGTTCGAGCGTGATGCCGACGACGAGGTCGGTTCGCGCGGCAAACGCCGAGGTTCCGGTGGCCAGTGCCAGCGCCGCGGCGGCCAGAATGGTTTTCCACAATTTCATCGCGCAAACTCCCCGTAGGCTCGAATGTGCTCAAAAAACCCAGGCGGATAGAAGCGTGATTTCGCCGAGGAGTAAATCGCGTTTCATGCTGCCCGGCAGTGCCGGAAGGAATGTTTTTCTTCGAACCGCATGCTTAATCGGTTGGCCGCTACCCGGCGGCGGTACCTCTCAGCAGCACGTTGAGCCCGATCGCCATCACCTTCGCCGATTCCACCATGTCCGATATCCCGACCCATTCGTCGGGCCGATGGGCGAGGTCGAGAATGCCCGGGCCGTAGGCTATGCAGTCGTAGATATGGCCGATACGGGCTATGTGCTTCTGGTCATAAGTACCCGGTGAGATGACATAGTCCGGTTCCCGGTCGAAAATCTCCATGATGCCTTGCGCCACCGCCTTGACGACAGGCGCGTCGCGCTCGGTCATCAGCGGCAGCACTTCCATGAGGTCGCGGATCTCGTAGTCGAATTTCCTGCGCTCGCGCTTCAGCCGGTCGAGGATATCGGTGACCTCGCTTTTGACCGTGGCCAAATCCTCTTCGAGCAGGAAACGGCGGTCGATGGTCAGCCGGCACGAATCAGGCACGTTGGGCGAGGGCAAGCCGGGCCGGAAATCCTCGGTCTGGCCACCATGGATCGAGTTGATGTTCATGGTCGAGCGTTTTGCGCCCTCGGGCACGACCGGCATGCGCGTCATCTTGCGGTCGAGCGCCGGGAACAACTCGTCCTCGAAAGCCCTTAGCACGGCGCCCATGTGGCGTACCGCATTGTCGCCGAGGAACGGCATCGAGCCATGCGCGATCTCGCCCTTGGTCTCGATCTCGGCCCACCAGACACCGCGGTGGCCGAGGCAGATGCGATCCTTGTTCAACGGCTCGGGGATGATGACGTGGTCGACCTTGGGCGCTGAGAAATAGCCTGATTTGGCCAGATGGGCGACGCCGCCGAAGCCGCCGGACTCCTCGTCGACCGTGCCTGAAATCTCGATGGCGCCGGGAAAGTCCGGAAAGACCTCCATGAAGGCTTCGGCGGCGATGATGGAAGCGGCCAACCCGCCCTTCATGTCGCAGGCGCCACGGCCATAGACCTTGCCGTCCCTGACGATGCCGGCGAAGGGATCGACGGTCCAGCCTTCGCCTGCCTCGACCACGTCGATATGCGAGTTGAAATGCACGCAGGCGCCGGCCGAGCGGCCATCAAAACGGGCAACGACGTTGACGCGCGGATAGCGGTCGGTGTCGCCGGGCGTGCCTTCGGCACGGATGAACTCGATCTCGAAACCGTGCTTCTTCAGGTGTGTGCCGACATATTCGGCGCATGGCCGATAGGCCTCGCCAGGCGGATTGATGGTGGGAAAGCGGATCAGGTCCGCGGTCAGCGCGACCAGGTCGTCGACCCGGTCATCCACCGCCTTCAGGAGTCGTTCGTTCATCCGGCGAGTTGAGCAGGCAAGCACGCGATTTGGCAAGCCTGTTGGCGGACGGCGCCAAAGTTGCGTGTGGCTGCGGCAACTATGGCGGGAGATCGTTCAAATTCGCTGCTTTGGATTGGTGAATTCGTCAAGGACTGCGTGTTACCTCGTTCACATACCATTAAAAAGACGAAGAATAGCGTGAAGGCAAGCAGGCAAGGGCAATCAAAGGGGTTTGGTTCCATGAAAAAAATAGTTCTCGTGGCAGCGGTACTGGCAACGATGCTGTTCGGTTCTTCGGTCGAAGGCCAGGCAGCCAGGCTGGTTGCAAACATCGACATATCTTCGCAGACGATGACGGTAAGATACGGCGCGGCGGTTTACCGGTGGAGCGTTTCTACTGCCCGCAAAGGTTATGTCACGCCACGCGGCAGCTATCGGCCGCAACGGACCGCCCGGATGTGGTATTCGCGCAAATACGACATGTCGCCGATGCCTCATTCGGTGTTTTTTCGCGGCGGCTACGCCATCCACGGCACGGGCGCGGTGAAGTCTCTCGGGCGTCCGGCCTCGCATGGCTGCGTCCGGCTGCATCCCTCCAATGCCGCCGCCTTCTATTCGATGGTGAAGCAAGCCGGCTTTCGCAACACAAGGATCGTCGTCACCAATTAGGGCCTGCCCTGCGGAAGCCAAATAGAAACAGCCTCGGCGGGCGGGTCGTTGGCGCAAATCAACACCATGAATAAATTCCTAGCATAACTGCCCTCACAAAGCAACGGATCGGGGGCGCAAAGCCCGAAGCGATTGCCCTGATGCGGTCCCTGCTCAGGCGGCTTCGCCGTGCTCTCTCGCCTGCTTACGCCGCTTTTTGCGCTTGTTGCTGATTTCCCACCTTTTGTGGAACCACATCCACTGGCCGGGATCCTCGCGTACCCAGCGCTCGACGACATCGTTGAGAAGCTGGGTGGTGCCATGGACGTCGACACTGCCGGAGGCGGTGCGCGGCAAGATCAGCCTGTCCTCGATCTCGAGCCGGAAGCGGTTGCCCGGCAAGCGCATGCAACGCGCCGGATAGACATCGCAGTCATAGTGCCGGGCCAGGGTGGCGAGGATCCGGTTGCTCTCGCATGGGCGGCCGAAGAAGGTCGTTTCGAGCCCGCCCGAGAATTTCTGGTCGACGAGGACGCCGATGTTGCCGCTCTTCTCCAGGATGCCTGCCAGCGCGAATGAGGCGCCGGTCGAGGAGGGCAGCAGGGAACCCATGGTCGAGCGGCGTGTCGAGAGGATATAGTCGGCAAGATAAGGATTGTTGGGCGGGCGAAACAGCGCCGTGATGTTCATGCCGAAGGTGGCGGCTGCCACCGGCAGCAGCTCGAAATTACCGAGATGCCCGGTGAAGATGATATGCGGCTTTTCCTCGCCCGCGATCTCCAAGAAATGGTCAATTCCCTTGACCTCGACGCGGCCTGGCTTCGACGCCGCCGGATCAAAGTCGAACAAGGCGTCGAGAAAGACGTATTCTGCCGCCAGACGCGCCATGTTGCCCCACATGTCGGAAGCGATGGCCTGGATTTCCATTTCGCTCTTTTCCGGATAGGCCTTGCGCAAATTGTCGATGGCGACGTCATGGCGTCCGACCCAGGGACCAATGCGGCGGGCGACGCGGTCGGCGAAGTTCAGCGCGCTGTCGACCGGCAGCAGACGCAGCACCGAGATAATCGCCATTGCGGCGCGCGCCACCAGCCAGTAGTTGAATTGGCGAAGCCGCCTGCCGTGGCGAAACGCCAGGTCGCGGCGGACCTTCCTGAAAGCGCTGCCGAGCATTCTCAGCCGACACGCAAGATGATCTTGCCGAACACGTCGCGGCCCTCCATGCGCTTCAGCGCGGCATCGATACCGTCGAAGCCGACCTCGGTGTCGATGACCGGCGCAACGAGCCCCGCCGCCATTTTCTGCATGGCATCGGCCATGTTTCCCATGCGGCAGCCAAAGGAGCCGAGCAGCTTCAGCTGCTGCTGGAACAATTGCATCAGATTGATCTGCGTCGACACGCCCGAGGTGGAACCGCAGGTCACCAGGCGGCCGCCGCGCTTCAGGCACAGCATCGAAGCGGCAAAGGTGTCGGCGCCGACATGCTCGAAGACGACGTCGACCCCCTTCTTCTTGGTCAGCTTGCGCACGACGCCTTCGAAACGGTCTTCGCGATAGTTGATGACGTGGTCGGCGCCAAGCGCTTTCGCCTTGTCGATCTTTTCGTTGGAACCGACCGTGGTGATCACGGTGCAGCCCATTTTCCTGGCGAGCTGGATCGCGGCGGAACCGATGCCCGAGCCGCCGGCATGGATGAGGATGGTCTCGCCGGGCTGCAGCCTGGCATTGTCGAACAGCATGTGCTCGACCGTGCCGAAGGTTACGGGTGCGACGGCCGCGCCGATGTCGGTTACGCCGGGCGGGGCAGGGACCAGCAGGCGCGCCGGCAGGTTTATCTTTTCCTGCGCAAAACCGTCGAGATGGAAGCCGTGAACGCCCGAAACATGCTCGCAGAGATTGTCGCGGCCTTCGCGGCAGGCGCGGCAAAGCCCGCAGGTGCGCGCGCCATAGATCGACACCAATTGCCCCGGCACCAGGCTGGAGACGCCAGGGCCGACGGCCTCGACCTCGCCGGAAGCTTCGGCGCCGACGACCAGCGGCAGCTTGCGCTTGGCGAAGGCCATGCCGCGCCAGCCCCAGACGTCGATGTGGTTCAAGGCCACCGCCTTGATACGCAGCGTCACTTCGCCGAGCGAGGGCGGAGGGGGAAGTGGCAGATCCACCGTCTCAAGACGGCGATCCTCGATAAGTTGCAATGCGCGCATGGGGCCTGTCGGGTTCTGTCCGGCGAAAAAGGCGACTAAAACGCGTCGCGTCGAAAGGATTCAGGCGACGCTGTTTAAGTCTTTGTTTTTATGCGTGTCGTTGTCCCAAAACCGCTTCGTACTTTTGGGCGACATGCATTAGACCGGTTCCCGCGCCATGACAAGGCAGGTGTTCTGGCCGCCGAAGCCGAAGGAATTGGACAAAACGGTGCCGACCTCGGCGTTGCGCTTCTGGTTCGGCACCACATCGAGCACGATCGCCGGATCCGGATTGTCGTAGTTGATGGTCGGCGGAATGACGCTTTCGCGCATGGTCATCAGCGAAAACGCCGCTTCGACCGCGCCGGCCGCCGACAGTGTGTGGCCGATCATCGACTTGTTCGACGAGATCGGCATCGAGCCGATCCGCTGGCCGAACACCGTCGACAGCGACAGATGCTCCATCTTGTCGTTTTCCGGTGTCGAGGTGCCATGCGCGTTGACATAGTCGATCTCGTCTTCGCCAAGTCCGGCGTCGGCGAGCGCAGCGCGCACAGCGGCGATCGCCGGCGAACCGTCCGGCTTGGAGCGGGTGCGATGGAAATCGTCGGCCTTCTCGCCGCAGCCGCGCATGATGCCGAGAATGGTCGCACCACGGGCAAGTGCGGCCTCCAGCGATTCCAGCACCAGCGCGCCGGAACCTTCGGCGAGGACAAAACCGTCGCGATCCTTGGAGAAGGGCTTCGAGGCCTTCTCGGGAAGGTCGTTGTGGGTGGAAAGCGCCGACAGCAGCGAAAAACGGATGAGCGCCTCGGCGGTCGCCGATCCGTCGGCGCCGATCGACAACGCCCTGTCGCATTCGCCGCGGCGGATCGCCTCGACGCCGAGCTGGATGGCGGTGGCGCCGGAGGCACATGCCGTCGACAGCGTGATCGGCAAGCCACGGGTGCCGAAACGGTCGGCCAGGCGATCGGCGATCGAACCGAACTGGGTGGTCTCGAAGATGTCGAGTTCCTTCAGGCCCCGCGCCACGCGCAGCAGCCGTTCGGCGCCGGCATCCTCACTGTCGGAATTGTAGAGCGAAAAGCGCTCGCTCCAGTCGAGCTCGACCGGCGGCGAGGCAAGAAAAAGCGGTCCGCCGAAATCGCCGGAATCAAGGCCGGATTCGGCCACGGCCTCCCGCGCCGCGGTTTCGGCCAGTTCGTAGGTGAGCAGGCTCGCGCCTTTCGAACTTGATTCCAGAAAGTCGACCATGCCGGAAATGCGGGTGTTCAGGTGATCGACCGGAAAGCGGGTGATCGGATGGATGCCGGACTTTCCTGAGGTAAGTGCCGCCCAATTGTCGGTCTTGCCGACGCCAAGCGAGGTCACCACGCCGATGCCGGTGACGGCGACGATTGGCCTGCCCATGTGGTCTTTCAGATTGGCCATCTTTTTTCCTGAGACGGTTTAATCGGCGGCGCTGACCAGCGCCATGCCCTCGAATTGGTGATAGCCGATCGCCGTTGCAAGGACGGTCCTGGGAATACCGCCGAAAGGCTTCTCGTTGGCGGCGTCAAAGACGGGATAGGCCGCCTTGCGCTCGACGGCGAGCGCCGCCAGAGCCACGGCGAAGGGGAACTGCGCTTCCTTCATGTGGCCGGTCAGCGTCGAAAATGCGCGAGCGGCAATCGCCGGATTGGCATCGAGCGCCGATTTCTCGGCAGCGGTCGCGGCGTGGGCGCCCGACGCCCCAGAAATCGCAAGCAGCTCACCGTTCGGCAATGCGGCCTGCTTGAGCAGTGAGGCGATCTCGGCATCGAGTTCGCCTCGCCGGCGCCTGGCGCGTCCGGATACGATCGGGCCGAGCTCCGCGTAGATCTTGCGTCCACGCTTCACCGCATGCTCGCGCTGCTCCAGAACGAGGAATGCGCCGCCGGATCCGGTCACCACGCCGCCGCCTTCGCCGCCCTGCCTTTGCCAGACCGGTTTCCAGGCGCCGCGATGCAGGTAGCCGGCCAGCTCATAACCGAGCAGCATGTCGGAATGTTCGGTCTGGAAGGCGCCGCCGACGAGAATATGCGTCGACTGGCCGGAGCGGATGCGGGCGGCGGCCGTCTCGACCGCGGCGACGCCGGCACCTTCCTCGCCCATGAAGGTGCGCGACGATCCCGTCACCTTGTGGACGATGGAGATGTTGCCGGCGAGCAGATTGGAAAGTTGCGCCAGGAACAGCGTCGGCCGCAATTCGGTGGTCAGCTTCTCGTTGAGGAGCACGTCGCGGTCGTTGCGGCTTTCCGAAGCGGCGAGGATCGCGGCGTCGACCGCCTCGTCGCGCTCGCCGCCGCCTGCCGCCACCACCATGTCCATGGTCGTGCAGAGCTCGTCATTGCCCTTGATGCCGGCATCGTCCAGCGCCAGGCCTGCGGCGTAGGTGCCGAGCCGCTGCCAGGTTTCCATCTGCCGCTGGTCACCGCGCTTGGCGATCTGCAGGTTCCAGTCGATCGCCGGTAGCGGATGAACGGTGTAGGGCGCGAAGCGCGAGGCATCGAGCACCGGCTCGAGCCCCGGCTGGGTGAGCTTTTGCCAGTGCGCATCCGGACCTTCTCCCTGCGAAGAAACAAGGCCGATACCAGTGATGACGACGTCGTGGGGACTGCTCATGCGCGGCTTTGTGGGTCAGGCGATTTCTTGTTGTTCTGCGCATGATCCCTATCCGAAAATCGATGCCGATTTTCGGGGTCATGCGCCAAGCGCGTCAAGGTCACGCGGCCTGCTTCCATCAGGCGTTCTTGGCCGCGACCAGTGCGTCGATCTTGGCGCACAGATTCTTCATCACGAAGTAATCGTCGGTCGAGGCCTTGCCGTCATTGACTTCTTGCGTCCACTTTTCCAGCGGCACCTTGATGCCGAATTCCTTGTCGATGGCAAAGACGATGTCGAGGAAGTCGAGGCTGTCGATGCCGAGATCGTCGATGGTGTGGCTTTCAGGGGTGATCGTGTCGATATCGATCTCACTGGTGTCGGCGATGATCTTGGCGACTTTGTCGAACGTGGTGGACAAGGGCTTTTCCTTCGGTTGCGGGCGGAATCTGTCCGCATGGTCAGCGCGCTGTCTAATCGGTTTTTCAGGGCAGGAAAAGGCCTGATACGCCGGGCGCGGATGGGATGCGGGTCTGGAAAAGACAAGAAGGGCCGCCGGATGGCCTGGTGGCCCTTCCATTTGACGTGGCGTCAGCTCCCAGAGCATCGAACTCCGACGGTGGCATTTTTGCGAGGTTCGGCAAAGATGGCGGTCCTGTCAGAACGTAACGCGGCCAAGCACGCGCAGGCCATCGCCCTGCGGCTCGACCACCACGGCTTCGCCTTCGCGCGGAGAGACGCCGGTTAGCGCCATAATGTCTTCCAGATGGGTGACCATGACCAGATTGTCGGAGCCGGAATAACCGCGGATCTCGGTCATGATCGCGGCAAGCTGGGCAGCTTTCTCGTCCGGGTCGGTCTTCAGCAGGTCGAGCGGCGCGAAGGGCTCGGGCTCCGTCTCGAAAGCGATGCGGGCGGTGTCGAGGCAGCGGCAGTAGCGGCTGGACAGAACGCGCTCGATGGGGGCGGCGCGAGCACCGAACAACGCGCCGATCTTACTGGCCTGCTGCTTGCCGCGGGCGGACAGGTTGAGCTGGGTGGCGCATTTTTCGATGTCGAAATTCGCTGGGTCGGTCGTGCCGGTGATCATCGCGTGGCGAAGCAGCACGACATGGCCGCCGTCGCGCAGCAGCGCCCAACCGGCATCCGTGGCATGGGCTGCGGTGGAAACGACTAGCAGAAACAGCGCCATGGCAAATCGAAGCATTGGACGTCCCTTTCACGGGTCGCCGGAGGTGGGTTCCGGTGACGGGCATATAAGGGATGGCAAAGCCGGCTGAAAGACAAGCGAGCGGCAGGGTAGCCCATTTCTTGGCTATCCAGATCGAGGACCGTTTCCTGGGGCGGGCGATTGCGCGGCAATCGCGGCTCGCCTATCACGGGAAAAATGTCTCCGCTCATCGAAACCGTCCTTTTTGTCTTCGGCCTTGTCGCGCTCGGCTATCTGGCCGGGCTCACCGGCTATCTGAAGGCCGAGGCGGGCGAGGCGATCGCCGAATTCGCCGTCGGGGTGGCTATGCCGCTGCTTCTGTTTCGCACCATGGTCAACGCCGATTTCCATGGCTCCGCGCCCTGGCCGTTCTGGGGAGCTTATTTCGCGGCGGCGGCGGTCACATGGACCGCGGGCCATCTGGTCATCACGCGGTGGTTCGGGCGCGACTCCCGCGCGGGCGTCGTCGGCGGCGTGTCGTCGGCTTTTTCCAATCTGGTCCTGCTCGGCATCCCGTTCGTCCTCGGCACATTCGGGCCAAGTGGATTCGAAGTGCTGTCGCTGCTGATTTCCGTGCATCTGCCGACGATGATCATGGCGTCGATCATCCTGTTTGAGATTTTCGGCCGCGGCGACGAGCAGATGCATCCGCTGCGCATCATCCGAAGCTTCTTTCGCAAGATGTTCTCCAATCCGCTGATCATCGGCATCCTGGCCGGATGGGTGTGGCGTTTCACCGGCCTGCCATTGCCGACGCTGGCCGTGCGGCTGGTCGACGCGCTGGCCGACATCGCCGGACCGGTCGCGCTGTTTGCCATGGGGCTTGGCCTGTGCCGCTTCGGCATCTCCGGCAACGTGCGGCCGGCGCTGGCGCTGTCGGCGCTGAAGCTGGTCCTGATGCCCGCCGTTGCGCTCGGCCTGGTCTGGCTGGTTGGCCTGCCGCCGCTGTCGGCGAAGGTGGCGGTCGTGGCGGCCGCACTGCCGTCCGGGGTCAATTCCTACCTGATTGCCTCGCAGTTCAACACCGGCCAGGCGTTGGCGTCGAACCAGATGACCATCGCCACCGCCTGTGCGGTCGTCACCACCGCCTTCTGGCTGGCGGTGGTTGTGCAGATTTTCGGCTAGTTTTGACTGGCCCAAACCCTATATGCCATCTTGCGATTGCTTGCAGAGCTTGCCCTAGGTAAAGAGCAGTGGCTCCAGCGTGCCGGGCATCCACGCCATTGCGCACGCTCACCCGAGGAAATCCAGCGACCGGCCCGTCAGTGCGCCGAACGGAGGCTAGACCATGCTTCAGAAAACCAGCCATTTCATGCGCCAGGCCAATCTCATCAACGGCGAATGGGTGCAGGCCGACAGCGGCCAGACGGTCGATGTCAACAACCCGGCCACGGGCCTGAAGATCGGCACGGTGCCGAAGTCGGGCAAGGCGGAGACCCGCCGCGCCATCGAAGCCGCCGAGGAAGCCTTCAAGACGTGGCGCAAGACCACCGCGCTCGAGCGCTCGAAGCTGCTGCGCAAGCTGCATGACGCGATGATGGACAATCAGGACGTGCTGGCCGAACTCCTGACCATCGAGCAGGGCAAGTCGCTGTTCGAGTCCAAGGGCGAGATCGGCTCGGCCGCGTCCTACGTATTGTGGTTCGCCGAAGAGGGCCGCCGCACCTATGGCGATGTGGTGCCTTCGCCGTGGGCGGACCGCCGCATCCTGGTGACCAAGGAGCCGGTCGGCGTCATCGCCGCCATCACGCCGTGGAATTTCCCGTCCTCGATGCTGGCCCGCAAGCTCGGCCCGGCGCTTGCCGCCGGCTGCACCGCGGTGGTCAAGCCTGCTTCGCAGACGCCCTATTCCGGTCTCGCCTGGGGCGCGCTGGCCGAGGAAGTCGGCTTCCCCAAGGGTGTCATCAACATCCTTACCGGTGCCGCCGGCGAGATCGGCGACGAGATCTGCGCCAACCCGCTGGTCAAGAAGATCACCTTCACCGGCTCGACAGAGGTCGGCAAGATCCTGATCCAGAAATCGTCCGTCACCGTCAAGAAAGTGTCGATGGAGCTGGGCGGCAATGCGCCGTTCATCGTCTTCGACGACGCCGACATCGACCGGGCCGTTGCGGGCGCGATCACCGCGAAGTACCGCAATTCCGGCCAGACCTGCGTCTGCACCAACCGTTTCTTCGTGCAGGCGAAGATCTATGACAAGTTCGTCGAGAAGCTCGCCGCCGCCAGCAACGGACTGAAGGTCGGTTCCGGCCTTGAAGAGGGCGTCCAGCAGGGTCCGTTGATCGACGAGAAGGCGGTCGAAAAGGTCGAGGAGCTGATCGCCGACGCCGCCGCCAAGGGCGGCAAGGTCGTCGCCGGCGGCAAGCGCCATGCGCTTGGCGGCTCGTTCTTCCAGCCGACGGTGATCGCCAATGCGACGCCGAAGATGCGGTTCATGAAGGAAGAGATCTTTGGTCCGGTCGCCCCCGTGTTCAAGTTCGAAACCGAGGACGAGGTGGTAGCGCTCGCCAACGACACCGATTTCGGCCTGGCCTGTTATTTCTACACGGGCGATCTCGGCCGCGCCTTCCGGGTGATGGAAGGGCTGAAATATGGCATGGTCGGGGTCAATGAAGGCCTCATCACCACGCCGGAGGCGCCGTTCGGCGGCGTCAAGGAATCGGGCCTCGGCAAGGAAGGCGGACATCAGGGCATCGAGGACTATCTCGACACCAAATATGTCTGCATCGGTGGGCTCGGCCTCTGATTTTCTTGGCCCCTGATTATCTTGGGCCTCTGACTATCTTGGGGGTCTGTTGATTACAGCAGACCCCACCAAGCCCGGAAGCTCAGGCGGGCATCGATCAACCAACCGGCATTTCGGACATGGCGATGAAGGACGGCGAGGTCTTCGGCACGACGCAGGCGGGCGACCAGGTCCGCCGCTTCACCATTCGGGGCGGCGGCCTCACCGCCAACATCATCGGGCTCGGCGCCATCATCCAGGATCTGCGCCTGGCTGGGCACGACGCGCCGCTGGTGCTGGGATATGACCGTTTCGAGCCCTATGAGACCGACAGGGCCTTCTTCGGCGCCGTCGTCGGGCGCTTTGCCAACCGCATCCGCGACGGCCGCTTCACCATCGCCGGAAAGCGCTACCAGGGCGAGCGCAATTTCCTCGACAAGCATACGCTGCATGGCGGCTCGGAAGGTTTCTTCCACCGGCCGTGGACCGTTTCACTGCACGGCCGGGATTTCGTCACGCTTACTCTGCATGATCCCGACGGCACGATGGGCTTTCCCGGCGCGCTCGACGTGACTTGCACCTACCGGCTGAAGATCCCCGGCACGCTGAGCATCGAGATGACCGCGACCTGCGAGGAGCCGACGCTCTGCAATCTCGCCCAGCATTCCTATTTCAACCTCGACGATGGCGGCGCCGGCGACATCCTCGACCACCGATTGATGCTGAATGCCGGCGCCTATACGCCGGTCGACAGCGAGATGATCCCGACCGGCGCGGTCAAGCCCGTCGACGGCACGCCCTTCGACTTCCGCCAGGCGCGGCCGCTGCGCATGGAGACCGAGGGCGAACAGCTTGCCTACGATCTCAATTTCTGCCTCGCTCCGACGCGCGGGCCGCTCAAGCAGGCGTCGTGGGCGCAAGGTGCGAGTTCCGGCGTCGAGATGGAAGTGTGGACCACGGAGCCGGGTCTCCAGCTCTATTCGGGCCAGTATCTGCAGCCGTCTTCTTCAGGGCTGGACGGACGCCATTACAAGGCTTTCTCAGGCTTCTGCCTGGAAGCGCAGGTCTGGCCGGACGCGCCGAACCGGCCGTATTTCCCGCAGGCGACGCTGTGGCCGGGCCAGATTTATCATCAGGTCACGGAGTACCGGTTCCGGCTGCCTTAGATCTGCGAACGGCGGTTTGAATCTCGACAGACCTAATCGTCGAACGCTTTCCTGAGCGTCTCGAACGGCGCCAGCGCGCCGCGCACCTGGACGACGGCGGCGGCGACGCGGTGGGCGCGCAGCGCCGCCGCTGCCGGGGCGTGGCCGGCAAGCCGGGCGGCGAGATAGCCGCCATTGAAGGAATCGCCGGCGCCGGTGGTGTCGACCGGGGCGGCGACATGCACGGCCGGAACGGATTGCAAGGTGTCGTTTTCGGCAATCAGCGCCGGTTCCTCACCATTCTTGACCACGACTTCGCCGACCAGCTTTCCCAGTCGTTGCGCCGTCGCTTGCGGCGTTGCATCGCCAAACAGCATCTGCTCGTCGGGATAAGTCGGCAGCGCGATGTCGGTGACGGCAAGGGCATCAAGGATCGCGGCTTGCGCTTCCTCACGGCTGCGCCACAGTCGCGGCCGGTAGTTGGGATCGAAGGCGACAAGCGAACCGGCCGCGCGCGCCTTGGCTACGGCCTTCAGCAACGTCTTGCGCGCGGCATCGTCCAGAATTGCCAAAGTGATTCCGGAAAAGTAGACAAGCGCTTGGTTTTCCAGGCTTTTTGCCAGTGCGACCGGATCGGAGGCGAGCTGCCGCGCGGCCGCGTCGCCACGCCAGTAGGTGAAGGAGCGTTCCGCGCCGGTCAGCGTGATCGCATAGAGGCCGGGCCGAGCGCCCGGTATGACCGGACTTCCGCCGATGCCGATGCCGTTTTCGGCGAAGAAGGTGATCTGGCCTTGCGAGAACGGATCGTCGCCGAAGGCCGACACATAGGTTGCCGGGCGATCGCCGCTCAGCGCATGCAGCGCCCACAGCGTGTTGAAGGTGTCGCCGGCAAAGCCCATGCGCCAGTTCGGCCCCGCCTGGCCTGAAAGTTCGATCATGCACTCACCGATCGAGACGACACCGTTTCCTGCCATGAATCTCCCTCCTGATGCGTATCGCCCCAAAAAGGCGTAACGACATGCATAAACCAAAGACCCGGTGCTGTAGCTTTTTGCAGCCGGCAGCGCCATGCTTGGCGACGGCGGATTTTTGCACCAGAACCGTTTTCCCGCAGGCGGCTGGACGCTACCTGCCCACCAAGACGTTAATGGCTGAAAAGGAACCGGTTTGGCATTGATATGGCGTTATGTTCTGGCGGGTCTCGGTCTGGCTGCCTTGCTGGCTGGCATTCTTTCCGTCGTCTACCTGACGACGCGGCATGCGCCTCAGCTTGCCGGGACGGACATTTCCCGTTCGAAAACGACGGCGCACGGGCTGTTTGTGGCAAGTTTCGAGCCCGAAAAGGGTGTCATCCGCCAAGGCGAGCTGCAATCCTGGCTGCTGACGCTGAAGACAGTTGCGGGCGCGCCTGTGCAAGGGGCGGCGATCTCGGTTTCTGGCGGCATGCCGCAGCACAATCACGGCCTGCCGACCAGCCCGCAGGCGACCGACTATCTGGGCGACGGGCGCTATCGCATCGAGGGGCTGAAATTCACGATGAGCGGATTGTGGCAGTTGCATTTCGCCATTTCCGCGGCAGCCGGTTCGGACACGGTCGTCTTCAACGTGCTGCTGTGAGCTGGTTTTCGCGTCTTCTCCTGCTGACGGCGATGACCGTGCTTGCCGGCTGCGGCAAGCCGGAATTCTCCGATGCCGAGAAGAAGACCATCGCCTCGCTGGCGCTCAACACCTTGCCGCCGCTGAAGACCGACACCACCAACCGCTTCGCCGACGTGCCGGCCGCGGCTGCTCTGGGTTCGACGCTGTTCTTCGACACGGGGATGAGCGGCGATGGCATGGTTTCCTGCTCGACCTGCCACAAGATCGACCGGCAGTTCCAGGACGACCTGCCGCAGGCGGTCGGTGTCGGCCGCACCAACCGGCGCACAATGCCGCTGGCCGGCGTCGCGCATGATTCCTGGTTCTTCTGGGACGGGCGGCGCGACAGCCTTTGGGCGCAGGCGCTGATGCCGCTGGAAAATCCGCTGGAACAGGCCGGCAACCGCGCCGCCTTCGCGCATTACATCAAGGCGCGCTTTGGCGAGCGCTATGAACGCATCTTCGGACCGCTGCCCGACCTATCCACTGTGCCGGCCAATGCCAGCCCGCTCGGCACCGATGCCGAAAAGGCGGCGTGGAGCGCCATGTCCGATCAACAGACCGAGGACGTCAATCGCGTCTTTGCCAATATCGGCAAGGCGATCGCCGCCTTCGAACGGTCGATCGCGCCGCCGCAGACCCGCTTCGATCGCTTTGCCATCGATCTGGCCACCGGTGCCAAGCCAAAAGACGACGATGCCTTTTCGCCCGAGGAGGTCCTTGGTTTGAAGCTGTTCGTCGGCAAGGCGAATTGCGTGACATGCCACACCGGCCCGCGCTTCACCGACAACAGTTTCCACAATACCGGCGTGCCGCCGGTCAAGGGTTTGCCGCCGGATCGCGGCCGCGTGGATGCGGTACGCCAGGTCGAGGCCGACCCGTTCAACTGTTTCGGCGCCTTTCGCGACGGCGATGCCAGCGCCTGCGGCGAGCTGCGCTTCATGGTCAAGGCCGGACCGGAACTCATCCGCGCCTACAAGACGCCGTCATTGCGCGGTGCGGCCAGCCGTGCGCCCTACATGCATGCCGGGCAGTTCGCGTCGCTCGACGAGGTGGTGGCGCATTATTCCAGGGCGCCGGCAAGTGTCGAAGGTGTGTCCGAGCTGCATCCGCTCCAACTTTCGGACCGCGAGCGCACGGCGCTGGTGGCGTTTTTGAAGACGCTGGCGGAGTGAGTTTGCCGGCGACGTTGCGAAGCGAGGTCGAGTTGGCTTTGAAGCGTCGATCATCCGCGGCTAACCTCAGCGGCAAATCGCAAACCTTGGAAATTGGTCGAGACATCCCTCTTTTCGTCATCCCAGGGCGGAGCAAGGAGCGAAGCGACGCGGCTCAGACCCTGGGATCCATGCCGTTACCTGGCAGCAGTGCTCCTGCGGACCAGAACAGAGCGCTACCACCCCGTCCCGCGAAAAAGCTCGAACCACTCCGGATTGGTCTTTTCGATCAGGTCGATCTTCCATTGGCGCGGCCAGCGCTTCAGCGACTTCTCGCGCTGGATGGCGTCACGAATGTCGAAATGTTCCTCGTACCAGACCAGCCGCTGCACGCCGTAGCGGCTGGTGAAGCGTGAGCCCTGGCCGGTTTTGTGCTCCGGCAGGCGACGGCCGAGATCGTTGGTGACGCTGATGTAGATCGTCCCGCGCTTCTGGCTTGCGGTCATATAGGCATAGCCGGTCATGGCTGAAGGGTAGCTGGCGCCGTTGCGGATGCAAGCGCCGTTCTGGGCCGTTGCATTCTTCGGCCGATGTCACGGCATGGATCCTGGGGTCTGCGCCGCGTCGCTTCGCTCCTTGCTTCGCCCCAGGATGACGAAGGCGTGGTGGGATTTGGCCAATCGCCAGCGCTGGCGATTGGAGGCTGCAGGCCAATTGGGCTCAGTCAATCAGCCAATCCTCTGCGACAGAGGCGCTACCGATCCTTCACCGTCTCCATCGCCACGAAGGTCGAGGTCTGGGCGACATGGGGCAGGGCGGAGATGCGCTCGCCGAGCACGCGGCGATAGGCGGCGATGTCGGTGGTGCGGACTTTCAGGAGATAGTCGAAGCTCGACGCCATCATGTGGCACTGCTCGATCTCCGGCACCGCCTGGACGGCGCGGTTGAAGGCGTCGAGAGCGGCGGAACGGGTATCGGACAGTTTGACCTGGACGAAGGCGACATGACCTTCGCCCATGCGCTCGCGGTCGATGATCGCCTGGTAGCCCCTGATGTAGCCGTCCTTCTCCAGCCGCTTGACCCGCGCCTGCACCGGCGTCTTCGACAGGCCGACCTTGGCGGCGAGCTCCGACATGGAAAGCCGCCCATCGCGGGCCAACGCCGAGAGGATGTTCCTGTCGATGCGGTCCAATTGGTCTTCTGTCATCGATTTTGTGGTTCAATTGAGGGAAATCAGGCCATATGATAGGTCAATCGACCTATCATGTCGGTTTCTTTGGCACGACTGAAATTTGGCTTTGTGCTAGCTTGCGCCATTCGGTCCGGTGATCGCCGGCCCGCTCCCTGATGCTCGCTTCATAGGACCGCCATGCCAGCGCTCGAGCCCATCCGCCAGCAGATCCGTGCCAATTATCTGCCAGACGAAGACCAGGCGGTGAAACGGCTGGCCGAGGCGACGGGGCTGTCGACAAAGGACCGCAACGCGATCTCGGCCCGCGCCGCCGATCTGGTGCGGGCGGTGCGCGGCTCGTCCGATCCCAGGCTGATGGAGGTTTTTCTCTCCGCCTACGGCCTCTCGACAAAGGAGGGCGTGGCGCTGATGTGCCTCGCCGAGGCGCTGCTGCGGGTGCCCGACACCGAGACGATGGACGATCTCATCGCCGACAAGATCGCGCCGCACGACTGGTCGGCGCATTCGGGCGGTTCGAGCTCGATCTTCGTCAATGCCTCGACCTGGGCGCTGATGCTGACGGGCCGCGTGCTCGACGAGGGCGAGGGCGGCATCGAGGGCACGCTGCGGGCCATGGTGCGCCGTCTGGGCGAGCCGGTCATCCGCAAGGCGGTTGCGGCCGCCATGCGCGAAATGGGCGAGCAGTTCGTGCTCGGCCGCACCATCGCCGAGGCCGTCAAGCGCGGTCGGCCGATGACGCAGAAGGGCTATCTCTATTCCTTCGACATGCTGGGCGAGGCGGCTCGCACCGAGGCCGACGCACTGCGCTATCACAAGGCCTATGCCGACGCCATTTCCTCGCTAGACGCCGGCGCCAACGGGCCGGACATCCGCCAGAACCACGGCATCTCGGTCAAGCTTTCGGCGCTGCATCCGCGCTATGAGGTGGCGCAGAAGGAAAAGATGCTGCCTGTCATGGCGGAGCGGCTTTTGTCGCTGGCGCTGGCGGCGCGCCATTCGCGCATGGGCCTCAACATCGACGCCGAGGAGGCCGACCGCCTCGACCTGTCGCTCGACGTCATCGAGCGGGTGCTGGCCGAGCCGGAGCTGGCCGGCTGGAACGGCTTTGGCGTCGTCGTCCAAGCCTATGGCCCGCGCGCGGCCTTCGTCATCGATTGGCTCTACGCATTGGCGAAGAAGTACGACCGCACCATCATGGTGCGGCTGGTCAAGGGTGCCTATTGGGACACCGAGATCAAGCGGGCACAGATGCTGGGACTCGACGGTTATCCCGTCTTCACCCGCAAGGCCAACACCGATGTCTCCTACATTGCCTGCGCGAAAAAACTGCTGTCGATGACCGACCGCATCTATCCGCAATTCGCCACCCACAATGCCCACACCGTGGCCGCCATCCTGTCGATGGCCGAGAACCGCGATTCCTTCGAGTTCCAGCGGCTGCACGGCATGGGCGAAGCGCTGCACGAGACGGTGCGGCAGGCCGAGGGCACGCGCTGCCGCATCTATGCGCCGGTGGGCGCGCATTCCGATCTGCTGGCCTATCTGGTGCGCCGGCTTTTGGAGAACGGTGCCAATTCCTCCTTCGTCCATCAGCTCACCGACGAGGAGGTCGAGCCGGAGGATATCGCCCGCGACCCGCTCGAAACGGTGGAGAAACAGGGCCCTGCCGCCAATCCAGCGATTGCGCGTCCCGCGATGATCTTCGGCGCCGGACGCCGCAATTCCAGGGGCTTCGACATCACCGATACGGTGACGCTGGCCGCCATCGACAAGGCCAGGGCGGGGTTCGCCGGGCCGGATCGCTGGCACGCCAAGCCGATCACCCGCGCCGCCGGCTACGGCAAGCAACGCTCCATCGTCAATCCGGCCAGGCCTGACGAGGTGGTCGGTACGGTCAGCGAGGCTGCCGCCAAGCAAGTGGCGACCGCCGTGCGCATAGCGGTCGAGGCGCAGCCGGCCTGGGCGAAACGTCCGGTCGCCGAGCGTGCGGCCATCCTCAACCGGGCCGCCGATCTCTACGAGGCCAACGCGGTCGAGTTCTTTGCGCTGGCGACGCGCGAGGCCGGCAAGTCATTGGCCGACGGCATTGCCGAAGTGCGCGAAGCGGTCGACTTCCTGCGCTACTACGCAGCCGAAGCAGCCAACGCCGAAGCGGGCACACAGGCGCGCGGGGCCATTGTCTGCATCTCGCCGTGGAATTTTCCGCTGGCCATCTTCACCGGCCAGATCGCCGCTGCGCTGGTGACCGGCAATTCGGTGATCGCCAAGCCGGCCGAACAGACGCCGCTGATCGCCTTCCGCGCCGTCGAGATGCTGCGCGAGGCCGGCGTGCCGGAAGACGTCATCCAGCTTCTGCCCGGCGATGGACCGTCGGTCGGCGGACCGCTGACCGCCGACCCGCGCATTGCCGGCGTCTGCTTCACCGGCTCGACCGAGGTCGCCAAACTGATCGAGAAGCAACTGGCCGAGACCGCCGCGCCCGATGCGATGCTGATTGCCGAGACCGGCGGGCTGAACGCGATGATCGTCGATTCCACCGCACTCCCCGAACAGGCGGTGCGCGACATCCTGGCGTCGGCTTTCCAGAGTGCGGGCCAGCGCTGCTCGGCGCTGCGCGTGCTTTACGTGCAGAAGGACGTCGAGAAGAAGATGCTGGAGATGCTGAAGGGGGCGATGGAAGCGCTCAGCATCGGCGATCCCTGGCGGATTTCCACCGATGTCGGCCCGGTCATCGATGACGAGGCTAAGGACTCGATCCGCGACTATTGCACCAAGATGGGCCTGCAGGGCCGGCTGATCGCCAAGCTCGAAGCGCCGAAGAGCGGCCGCTTCGTCGCGCCGCATGTGTTCCGGGTCAAGGGTATCGAGGAGATGGAGCGCGAGGTGTTCGGGCCGGTGCTGCATGTTGCCAGCTTCGACGCCGAAAAGATCGATGCCGTCATCGCCGCCATCAACCGCAAGGGCTATGGCCTGACCTTCGGCCTGCACACCCGTATCGAGGGCCGCGTCCAGCATTTCGTCGACGGCATCCATGCCGGCAACATCTACGTCAATCGCAACCAGATCGGCGCCGTGGTCGGTTCGCAGCCCTTTGGCGGCGAAGGACTTTCCGGCACCGGGCCGAAGGCGGGCGGCCCGCATTATCTCCGGCGCTTTCGCAAGGGCCCCGAGGCCGGCACGCATATCGCCGATGGCCGCAAGGTGACGGCGACCGAACTTGCCGACAATCTGCCGGACCCCGCGCTTGGTGGCTGGTCGACACGGCCCGACCGCGTCGCCATCCTGCGCAAACATCTGCGCGGCAAGGGCGCGGCGGCGATCGGTGCCGCCGCCAGCATCGATTTCGGCCAGGTCGACCTGCCGGGGCCGACCGGCGAGGCCAACACGCTGTCGCTGTCGCCGCGCGGAAGGGTGCTGTGCCTAGGCCCGGATCAAGACACGCTGCTGGCGCAGACCATTCAGGCGCTCGCGGCCGGCGATGCCGTGCTTGCCGTGGCGCCTGGTGCTCCGGCGGCGCTGTCGGCACTGACCGGCAAGGGCTTGCCACTCGCCGCCATCGACGGCCGTCCCGACCCGGTCGAGGCACGCTCGCTGCGTGTCGACGTCGTTGCCTTTTCCGGCACGCCCGAGGCCGCGCGCGTCGTGCGGAAAGTCATCGCCGATCGTTCCGGCCCGATCGTGCCGCTGGTCAGCGAAGTGCTCAACCCGGCGGCTTATGCTCATGAAAGGGCTGTCTGCGTCGACACCACGGCCGCCGGCGGCAATGCCAGCCTGCTGGCGGCAGCGTAAGGCTTTTCACTTGTTGGGAATCGCCCTGTATTGACAAGGAGCCGCACCGGGCCGAACAGAGGGGACAACTCGACCGGGCCCGAACAGATGCATCATACGCCACCACGCCTTGAGCTTCCGCGTGTTGGCGTCGTCATCACCAGTCACAATTATCGGGCCTATGTCGAGGATGCGATCCGTTCGGTCCTGGCGCAGACCTATGAGAAATGGGACTGCGTCATCGTCGATGACGCTTCGACCGACGGCTCGGCCGACCATATCCGCCGGCTACTCGAAGCGATCGGTGACCCGCGCTTCAGCCTGTTGGTGCGTTCGCAAAATGGCGGCCAGCTTGAATCGTTCCGCGATGGTTTCGCCGCGGGCGAGGCGCCATTCGTGGCGTTCCTCGATTCCGACGACATCTGGTTGCCGAATTTTCTCGTAGCGCACCTTGCCGCCCATTTGAATGCGACGCGCCCGGCGTCGCTGTCCAGTTCCGATGTCTTTCTGGTCGATCGCGACCGCACCTTGCTGGCCGGCACCTACATTCAATTGCGAAAGCCGCGTTCCAAGCCGGATACTTCAGGCGCGGCCATCACACCCGGTAGGCAGCTCGGCGAAATGGCGCCCGAGATCGCCTACGCTTCGGACCACCCGATCACCCATTTCAGACCCGGCGCCTATGGCTGGATGTGGGCGCCAACATCTTCGATGGTCTTTCGGCGCGGCGCGCTGGAACCGGTTCTGGCTTTCCCATTCAAGGCCAGGATAGGGACCGACTATCTGGCGGCGACATGCGCGCATCTGGAGGCCGGCAGCCTGATCTTGTCGGAATGCCTTGGCCTCTACCGCCTGCACGGAGCCAACGCATCCACCAACATCACCTACGCCGGAGGCCATGTGCAGCAGTCGCCGGTGTACCGAGCGCAGGAGATGACCATGGCGGCGGATGTGGTCGACTATGTCGTGGCCAATGCGGAGCGGCTCAGCGTCGTCAATGGCCAGGACTTCGTGCCCGGGTTCCTGTCGCAGCATGTCAGGCGGTTTGGCAGCCTGGGCGACGATCCGCGTGTCATGCCTTTTCTTGATCGCCGAAGCCGTTTGCGGCGACGGCGCAAGCGCTTCGTTCGGGCGCTGCGACGATTGTTCGGCGGGCCTGAGAATCGGCGGGCGTGAAGGGTGTCGCCGCCGAACCGTCACACCTCTTCCGGCGCGCAACCGAATTTCAGCAGATTGCCATGCGGGTCCCAGACGTAGAATTCCTTCATGTTCCACGGGCGAACGGTGAAGGGGCTGAGTTTCTCGACGCCGCGAGCGGAAAATTCGGCGTACAGCGCCGGCACCTCGCCGCCTCTGATGTAGCAGGACGACACTTCCGGCAGCCTGCGGTCGTCGCTCCTCCAGAAATGAATCTCCATCTCGTTGCGGCGCATGATCAGATACTCGTCCATCTCCGGTCCGACGATGCCGAAGCCGAGCTGGTCGCGATAGAAATCACGCGTTGCCGTGATATCGGGCGAGGGCAGGACGGGAATGGAGCGCGCCGGGTCAACAGCGGGCGATGCCATGTCACGCGCCCTCGACGACCGAAAAGCCCTCGAACTGCGGATGGCCGAGATAGTGCACCTTCGAGGTGCCGGTGTTGCGGTGCGCGGCGCGAAAATTCTCGGATTTTGTCCAGGCGACAAAATCCTCATGGCTCGCCCACACCGTGTGCGAGGCGAACAGCGTGTAGCCTTCGGTTTCGTTGACCGGTCCGCGCAGCAGGTGGAATTCCTTGAAGCCCTGCATCTCCGAAAGACTGGAATCGCGGTTCTTCCAGACGTCCTCGAAAGCGTCCTCCGAGCCTTTCTGGACCTTGAAGCGGTTCATGGCGATGTACATTGGGGGCTTCCTTTCAGGATTGGCGACGTGTGAGGATTGATGGATTGGAGGTTGTCAGAACGGGCCGATCCGCGCTTTGAATACCCAACTTGACCTGCCGGTCTCGACTGGGATGGGAGGGAACGGGGCTTGCTGGCGCACCAGTGTCAAAGCGAATTGATCAAGCTCGGCAGAGCCCGAGCTTTCTGTAAGCTGTATGTCGCCGATGCTGCCGTCGGCCACGACAACGAAAACGACCCTGGCATTGTTACGAGCTTTCGCCTGTATCGATTTCGAAACGCGACGGTTGGCGCGGGAAAGCTTCTTCTGAACTTCACCGCTGTAGCGGGATTCCGCCGCATTGCCAGCCACGGTCTGCTCTTTGCCCGTGCTGGAGGTCACCGCGTCGCGTTCTTCGCCATCCGCGGCGCCGCGGGCATCGTTCGTTTCGCCCGCTCCGCCAAAACCTGCCTCCGCGCGTGGCCTTGCGGTCGGGATCGGCGGCTGTCCGATATCGGCAGAAGGCGCCACGGTGCTTTCGGCCGGAGCAGCCGGTTCTGCAGGTGTTTCAATCTTTGGAACCACGTCCTGTTCGTCCAGGCGTGGGGTGTCGGCCATCAGTGTGTCCGGCGCGGGTTGTTTGATAATCTCCGGCGAGGGCGCGGGCGGCTGCGCGGCCATTTCCCTGGCTGGCCGGTCGGCAGGCGGCTCGGGCTTGACCCTGGCCGGCTGCGGATCGGGCACCAAGGCGACATCTATCGCGCCCGGGGTCTGACCATCCAAGGCGCTGCCGACCACGTTGGCTCCGGCTTGATCGGTGCCTTCCATCTGGATTGCATCCCTGGAATCGAATGTCCCGGCGGGTGCGATCAGAAACGCCGCCGCCACAGCGGCGTGGAGCAGGCAGGAGGCGATGATCGCCACCGTCCATTTGCGGTTCCCGGCTGACTGCGCCTGCGCAAGCGGCTCGGCTGGCGTGATCGCCAGTTCGCTGCCGGCGTCGGGGAGGGGGCTGATTTTCTGCATGTCTCGCGGCGAGACCTGCCGCGAGCGACATGGGATTGTCAAATCAAGATCGGTTGCCGCCCATGGCAGCGGACCGGACACGGGCCATGCCACGGTGTTATGCGTGAATGCGGTATGCAGCCCCACTCAGACCCCGAAGGCGATGCCGGTCTTGGTCTCGGTCTTCAGGCCGCGCATGCAGGCGGCGGGTTCGACGCTTGCGCCCGTGCATTCCGTCGCGCTGTTGATCAGCACGCGGCTGAGCTTGGTGCAATCGGTGCCGGCAAGGTCGAAACGCGTGACCTTGGTCTTGCCCGCAGGCAATTCCTTGAAGTCGAGCACGGTCAGCCGGTCGACGACGCCGGCCTCGTTGAACAGCGCGATCTCGAACGCAGCCTTGGTGAGATCCGTGCCAAGGCCGTTGTTGACGACGAAGGTCAGGCGGCAGCCCTTTTCGGAGGGCTGCGCTGCGTTGAGCTCGAGGGTCAGCGATGGGGCCGGCGCGGCCTGTTGCGCCAGCGCCGGGCCCATCGCAAGCGACACCGCAAACGCCGAGGTCAGCAGACGAAGCGATGTCGTCAAACCTGTCATTGTCATCAGCCTCCAAACCGCATGGTCGCCGCCAGCTTCAGCGTGACGCCAGGCTCGTAGATGACACTGGTGGACGATACGTTCAACGGGTTGGTGTATTTGGCGTCGAACAAATTGTCGGCGCGAAAGTCGACCTTGAAATTGTCGGTCGCCTGATAGCTGGCGAAGGCATTGACCAGCGTATAGTCCTTGGCGATCGCGTTGCCCTTCGGCTTGCCGTTGTACTGCACTTCGCCGCCGACCGTCAGTTTGTCCTCGAGGAAGCGCAGGCCGAGTTGCGCCGTGACCTGGGAGGAGGGGATGGTGGCAAGGTCCGCCCGGTCGCCTTCGTAGGAAATGGTGTGGCCATCGATGAACGACGCGGAAAGGCCGGCATATCCCCATGCGGCATCGTAGAACGCTTCCATTTCGAAGCCATCGATCTTGGCCTTGGCGAAATTCTGGTACTGGAAGCAGATGGGGATGCCCGGCCCGAACGGACAGCCGCTGGTCGGGTCGAAGGCCGACAAGGTGACGCCGTCGATATAGTCGTCGACATTGTTGTTGAAGTAGGCGGCTTTCAGCCGCAGCGCGTCGTCGGCCTGGATGACGCCGTTGGTGCTGTAGTTGACGCCGAATTCCACCGTCTTGCCGGTTTCAGGCTTCAGATTGGGATTGGGCAGGAACGGGAAGGTGACGCCTGCCGGATGGTTGCCGCTGATGAGGGTTTCCGACAGTGAAGGGGAGCGATATCCCTCGGCATAGGTGCCGTAGAATTGCAGTCCCGAAAGGCTCGCGCTCTCGAATGGCGAGACGCCGATGGTGATGCGCGGCGACAGCCGGTCGCCGGAGGTTTCGCCGACATCGCTGTCGAGCTTGTAGCTGTCGTAGCGCAGTCCGGCGATGACTTCGAGCCAATCCCAGGTGAGCTTGTCCTGGACATAGGCGCCGGAAACGTTCCGCTTGCCCGAGGGCGTGTAGAAGCTGTCGCCGCCTGCCGTACCGCCCGTCTCGACGTCGTCGCCAACCCAGTCGCCGCCATAGGTCAATTCGTGCGCAATCGTGCTGGTCTCGAACCGCGACGTGTTCCAGATGTCGATGCCGGTGGTACCGACATCGAAAGTCGATAGCGAACCTGCCGGCAGCACGACAGGAAGACCGGTGACCGGGTCGAAGCGGTTCTGGGGGACCAGCGTCGTCAGATCGAGGTTGGTCTTGTTGTAGGAGGCGTTGATGTGCAGATCGAGCCAGCTCCTGGCATCGTCTGTGATGTTGTAGCGGGCGGTGAAGGTGTTGGACTTCAAGTCGGCGTCGTTCACCGGGATGCCGCCGCTGATCTCGTTCCATCCGTCGCTCGAGCCGACCCAGCCGAGCTTCAATTCGCTGTTTTCGCTCGGGCGGATGGTGGTCTTGAGCAGGCCGCTCAGCACGTCGAATCCGGTGCCGTTGACTGTGTCGCCACCGCCGTCCTTGTAGTCGTCATAGTTGCGGTAGACGACGTTGCCCAGCACGTCCCAATTTTCGTTGAAGCGGTAGGCGCCGGTGGCGCTGGTGGTCCAGCCCTCGCCATTGCTCTCGTAGCGCCCGGTGAGGGAGCCAGCCCAGGTCTCGCCCGGCTTGAGGAAATCCTCGGCATCCTTGGTGTCGAAGAAGACGACGCCGCCGATCGCGCCGGAACCATAGGTGTTGGCCACCGGCCCGCGGATCACGTCGACGGATTTGATGAGCTCGGGATCGATGTAGAAGGTCGACTGAGGGCCATGATCGGAGCGCTGGAAGTTCTGGCGGGCGCCGTCGAGGATCACCTGGACGCGGCCGAAATCCTGCAGGCCACGGATGTTGATGGAGGAACTGACGCGCCTCGCATCGGCCTGGACCGCCACGCCCGGCACGCCCAGCAACATCTCGTTGGGCGTCGTTGCCATGCGCCGCTCCAGCTGCTCCTGGTCGACATGACTGGACGAAGACAGGGATTCGATCGCCGTCTCGCCAGTGCGGCTGACGACCAGGATCTGGTCCAGCAACGTCGCGCCGGCCGGCGTCTGGGCCGCTTCAGCCTGCTGCGCCTGATCAGTCTGCTCTGTCGCCTGTTGAGCGCCAGCCGGTGCTGTCAGCAAGCTGATTGCTGCCGCGCCGGTCAGCAATGCGGCTATTGTCCTTGCCGTCGACCGATGCACCGGGCCTGGATTCTCCAGACCAAGCCGTCCCCAATTTGCCAACCCCATGCCCCAACTCCAAAAATCCAGGTTCGATGCTGGCTGGCTTGGCGCTCGCTGGCATTTTGATCGTGTCCGGTGTCTTAAATGTTGACTCACTTACTCCGGTATTGCACTGACTAGTAAACATGATTATTCAAGTCAAGAAATGAATCGGCATCTACGCAACGCCTAGCCAGACGCCCGGCACAGGAAAGGGATCGATCCAATGAACACGCACAATCCCAGTGACTTTCGCTATCGCGTCCGCCGTTCCGACGACAACTCAGCTCGTTTCGACCGGGTCCCGCTTGCCGTGAGGACGCTCTCCAGCAACACGCTGTTCCAGGGCGAGCACGAGATCGGCATCGAGCACCACGGCGCGCTCTATCGGTTGAAGATCACCCGCCAGGGCAAGCTGATCCTCAACAAGTAGCTGCAGGCGCGTGGCTGTAAGACGAGTGGCTGTAAGACAGGCAGGTGTTCAAGACATGGACCAGCGCGTAAAACCCGCCCCGCATGAAATCCGGCGAGCGCGGGCGGACAATCCCAAGATGCGCGAGCGCGATCTCGCCGCCCAGCTCGATATTTCGGAGGCCGAACTGGTCGCCGCGCATTGCGGCGACGGGGTCATGCGCGTCGAGCCGCGCGTCAACGATCTTCTGACCGGGCTGGAGGCTGTCGGCGAGGTCATGGCGCTGACCCGCAACGAAAGCGCGGTGCACGAAAAGATCGGCGTCTACGACAAGGTCGTTACCGGCAACCATAATGCCATGGTGCTTGGCGAGAACATCGACCTGCGCATCTTCCCGAAAGTCTGGGCACACGGCTTTGCCGTGGAAAAGCGCGACGGCGGTGAGATCAGGCGCAGCCTGCAGTTCTTCGATGCGGCAGGCGAGGCGGTGCACAAGGTGCATCTGCGGCCCGCGTCCAACCTCTATGCCTATCAGAAGCTGGTGGCCGAACTCGAATCGCCGAACCAGGAACCGACCGTCGCGGTCTCAGGGAGCGGGTTCGAAGACGAGGCCGAAGCTCCGGCCGCTTCGGCTGATGTCGACGATTTGCGCGAGCGCTGGAGCCGGCTGACGGACGTGCACCAGTTCTTCGGCATGCTGAAGACGCTGAAGCTCGACCGCCGCCAGGCAATGCGCATGGTCGGCCAGGACTACGCCTGGCTGCTCGACAATGACGCCGCCAGCGCCATGTTCCATCATGCCGCCAAGGGCGAGATGCCGATCATGTGCTTTGTCGGCAATCGCGGCTGCATCCAGATCCATTCCGGCCCGATCAAGTCGATCAAGCCGATGGGGCCGTGGATCAACGTGCTGGACGAGACCTTCCACCTGCATTTGCGGACCGACCACATCCATGAGGTCTGGGCCGTACGCAAGCCGACCAAGGACGGCCATGTCACCTCGCTCGAAGCCTATGGCGCCGACGGCAAGATGATCATCCAGTTTTTCGGCAAGCGCCATGAAGGCGAAAGCGAGCGCGAGGACTGGCGGTTCCTTGCTGAAAACCTGCCGCGCATACCAAGCCCGACAGCAGCCTGAGGACAACGACATGGCTTCTTTTTTCAAGCTTGCTCGTGCTGGCAGGTTGGCGCCCCTTTCCAAACGGGTGCTTGCGCCGGCGGTCGCCCTTTCCGTCGTTTTCGCGGCTCTTCTGCCGGCCCGCGCCACGGAAGACGCAGCGGTCTTTGCCGACAATTCGAAAATCGCAGCCATTGGCGGCTCGATCACCGAGATCGTCTTTGCGCTCGGCGAGCAGAGCCATCTGGTCGCACGCGATTCAACCAGCCGATACCCCGAGGCGGCGCTCGGCCTGCCCGATGTCGGCTATATGCGCCAGCTTTCGCCGGAAGGTGTGCTTTCAGTCAATCCGTCGGGCATCCTGGCGCTGCACGGCAGCGGCCCGAAGGAGGCCGTCGACGTGCTGAAGAAGACGAGCATCCCGTTCATCGAGGTGCCCGAGCGCTACGATCGTGAAGGCATCCTCGAAAAGATCCATATCGTCGGCAAGGCGCTCGGCGCCGACGCCAAGGCCGATGCGCTGGCAGCCGAGGTCGATGCCAAGCTGGAGGCTGCCGAAAAGCAGACCGCTTCGATCAAGGACCGCAAGCGCATCCTGTTCGTCCTGTCGTTGCAGGGCGGCAAGATCCTCGCCGCCGGCAGCCAGACCGCCGCCGACGGCATCATCAAGCTTTCCGGCGGCGTCAATGCGATCGACGGTTTTTCCGGCTACAAGCAATTGTCCGACGAGGCCGTCGTCACCGCCAGGCCGGACGTGATCCTGATGATGAACAATGCCGGTCCGGCCGTATCGGATGACCAGCTGTTCGGCAGCCCGTCCATTTCATCGACGCCGGCGGGCGTTGCCCGCAAGGTGGTCCGCATGGATGGCGGCTATCTCCTCGGCTTCGGGCCGCGCACCGCCGACGCCATCCATGATCTTGCCGTCTCGCTCTATGGCGGGCAGGTCACGGACTGAGCGGGCGACGATGGCCGATCAATCGATCGCAGGTGCGGCGGGCGTTATGGCAACTGCATCCGAAGGCGACCGTTCGGGACGCGCCCGGATCGTCATCCTGTTTTTGTGCGTGGGACTTGTCCTTGTCGTGCTGTTGTCGCTGACATCAGGCGCATCCGATGCGTCGGCCGTCAGCGTGGTCAGCGACTGGTTGTTGGGTGCGGCGCCCGGCAATGAGGCGTTGAACGCTCGCGACCGCCTGATCGTCTATGACATCCGTTTGCCGCGCGTCATCCTCGGCGTGCTGATTGGCGCGGCACTTGCCGTCTCCGGCGCGGTCATGCAGGGGCTGTTCCGCAACCCGCTGGCCGATCCCGGCCTCATTGGCGTTTCGGCCGGATCGAGCCTTGGCGCGGTGGCCGTTATCGTGCTTGGCGCCACGGTGCTGGCGCCATTCACGGCGGCACTGGGGACGCTTGCCTTGCCGCTCGCGGCATTCTGCGGTGGGCTGGCGACGACATTGGTGCTTTATCAAGTCGCCACCAGGCATGGCCGAACCTCGGTCGCCACCATGCTGCTGGCCGGCATAGCACTGGCGGCGCTCGCCATGGCGCTCACCGGCATCCTGATCTTCATGGCCGACGACCGCCAGTTGCGCGATCTGACCTTCTGGCAACTCGGCTCGCTGGCTGGCGCGACCTGGCAGAAGATCGGTTCGGTCGGGCCGATCATCGTGCTGGCGCTGGCGGCGATGCCGTTCCTGGCGCGTGGTCTCAACGCGCTGGCGCTCGGCGAAGCCACCGCCGGCCATCTCGGCATCCCGGTGCAAAGGCTGAAATACACCGCGATCGTCGGCGTTTCGGCGGCGGTCGGGGCATCCGTCGCCGTCAGCGGCGGCATCGGCTTTGTCGGCATCGTCGTGCCGCATCTGCTGCGCCTGGCGATCGGTCCGGACAATCGCTATCTGCTGCCGGCGTCGGCACTGCTCGGCGCTTGCCTGCTGCTTTTGGCCGATGCCGTCGCGCGCACCATCGTGGCGCCGGCCGAACTGCCGATCGGCATCGTCACGGCGATCGCCGGCGCGCCGTTCTTCCTCTGGATACTGCTGCGCAAGCGCGGCGTCGTCGACCTGTGAGATGGGTTTCATGATTGAAGCGCGGGATGTTTCGGTGGCGATTGGCGGCAAACGCATTGTCGTCAATGTCGATTTCGAGATGCGGCCCGGCGAAGTCGCGGCGATCGTCGGTCCCAACGGTTCGGGCAAGACGACCTTTCTCAAGGCGTTGTCAGGCGATCTTGCCTATTCGGGCCAGATCGCCATCAACGGCCGCGATCTTGCCGCGATGAAGCCGGTCGAGGCCGCGACAGTGCGTGCCGTGCTGCCGCAGGCGGCGACGCTGTCCTTCCCCTTCACGGTGCGTGAGATCGTCAGGCTCGGCCTGATCGGCGGACGCTCTGGCGTGTTGCCCGGCGAGGACGAGCGCCTGCCCGAACGGGCGTTGGCGCGCGTCGATCTCGACGGCTTTGCCGGCCGTTTCTACCAGGAGCTTTCGGGCGGCGAGCAGCAGCGCGTGCAGCTAGCCCGCGTGCTCTGCCAGGTCTGGGCGCCGGTGCTCGACGGCAAGCCGCGCTATCTGTTCCTCGACGAGCCGGTTTCCAGCCTCGACATCAAGCATCAACTGATCATCATGAACATCGCCCGCGATTTTGCCAGAAGGGGCGGCGGCGTGGTCGCCATCCTGCACGACCTCAACCTGACGGCCATGTATGCCGACCGCATTTTCGTCATGCACCGCGGCAGGCTCGCCGCCACCGGCTCACCGCAGGATGTGCTGAGCGATGACCTGATCGAAAAAGTGTTCGACTGCCGGCTGAAGGTCGGCGCGCTGCCGCCGGGAAATATGCCGTTCGTGCTGCCGCAATCGGCGGCTTAGATTCAACTTTCGATAAGCAGACCAAAACCGCGCCGCCTTTCGACGGCGCGGTTTTTATCAGATAGTCAACACAAGCAACTGAAAAGCTTAGAAAAAGCCTTTTCGCTGCCACCAGCCGGCACGCTTCGGCTTTTCTTCAGTCTTTTCTTCAGTCTTGGCTTCCTCGGCAACGGTCGAGGAGACGACGGGCACGACCGGAGCATCCACCGGCGCGGGCTTGCGCCGCGACGGGCGGGCCTTCGGCGTTTCATCGGAAGCCGCCACGGCTATTTCTTCCGAAACGGGCGCAAGGGGTTCGTCCGGGGCTGCCGAGGTGACGTCCGCGACAGTTGCGGCGACAGTTTCCGCAGCCGCCTTCCTGGGCTTGGCGACGCGGCGCGGCTTTTTCGGCTTCTCTGTGCTCGGCGCTTCGTCATTGGCTGGAGCGAGAACCGCAAGCTCTTCGACCGGTGTTGCAGCGACCGGTACGATTGCTACAGGCTCGCTTTGCGGGACGTCGGCCTCGGCGGCGGTGGCTGCTTCGCCGGCGCTTGCGTCTTCGTCGTCTTCACGGCGATTGCGTTTGCCGCCGCGCTTGCCGCGCCGCCGCTTCTTGCCTTGGCCGTCATCGGAAGCTTCCGTGGCATCGATGACGCCGACCGGTGCTTCCTGACCGGCTTCGGCAATTTCATCGCTGGCATGTATATCGCCAGCATCTTCATCACTTGTCGCTTCGACGGCGCCATCCGCCGGCATCGAGGCGGAAGCACCTTCCACCGGCGCGCCATGCTCGCGGTCGCGGTCCTTGCCGCCACGCCGTCTGCGGCGCTTGCGGCGCTTGCGATCGCGGCCTTCGCCATCCTCGCCGGATCTTGGCTGCTGCGGCTGCTGGCCGTGGCGCGACTGGTCCGCTTGCACGGGAGCCTCGTCCTCCTCCTCGACGGCGATTTCGTCCTCGGGCTCTTCCGGCTCGACATAGGCGGGCAGGCTGCGCGCCTCGACGAAACCCTCGGGCTTTTCGGCCAGCGCGCCGCGGAAGATCGCGTAATGCTGGGCGCCGACCGTGTCGTCGGCCTCCAAGGTGATGGTCAGGCCGAAGCGGCTTTCGAGTTCGACCAGCGTGCCGCGCTTGTGATTGAGCACGTAGAGCGCGGTCGCCGCTGGCGTCCGCACCGTTATGTGGCTGCGCGAATCCTTGAGCAGGAATTCCTCGATCGCCCGCACCACCATCAGCGCCACGGACGAATCGGACCTGACATGGCCGGTGCCGCCGCAATGCGGGCACGGCTTCATGGTCGATTCCAGCACGCTGGCGCGGATGCGCTGGCGCGACATCTCCATCAGGCCGAAATGCGAGATGCGGCCGACCTGGATGCGGGCGCGATCGTTCTTGAGGTGATCCTTCAGCCGCTTCTCGACGGAGCGGTTGTTGCGGTTCTCCTCCATGTCGATGAAGTCGATGACGATCAGGCCGGCAAGGTCGCGCAGCCTCAGTTGCCGCGCGACTTCCTCGGCCGCTTCCAGATTGGTGTGAAGCGCGGTGTCCTCGATCGAGTGCTCCTTGGTGGAACGGCCCGAATTGACGTCGATGGCGACCAGCGCCTCGGTCTGGTTGATGATGATGTAGCCGCCGCTCTTCAGCGTTACCTGCGGCTGCAGCATGCGGTCGAGCTGCGCCTCGATGCCATTGCGCACGAAGATCGGCGTCGTGTCGCGAAACGGCTGCACCACCTTGGCGTGGCTCGGCATCAGCATGCGCATGAAATCCTTGGCCTCGCGGTAACCTTCGTCGCCGGAAACCAGGATCTCGTCGATGTCCTTGTTGTAGAGGTCGCGCACGGAACGCTTGATCAGGCTGCCTTCCTCATAGACCAGGGCAGGAGCCGTGGACTGCAGCGTCAGGCTGCGGACGTTTTCCCAAAGCCGCATTAGATATTCGTAGTCGCGCTTGATCTCGGCCTTGGTGCGGCTTTCGCCGGCGGTGCGCAGGATGACGCCCATGCCTTGCGGCACTTCGAGATCGGCGACGACTTCCTTCAGCCGCTTGCGGTCCACCGCGCTGGTGATCTTGCGCGAAATGCCGCCGCCGCGCGCCGTGTTCGGCATCAGCACGGAATAGCGGCCCGCAAGCGAGAGATAGGTGGTGAGTGCGGCGCCCTTGTTGCCGCGCTCCTCCTTGACGACCTGCACCAGCAGGATCTGCCGGCGCTTGATCACTTCCTGGATCTTGTACTGGCGGCGCACGGGCTTGCGGCGGTTGCGCACTTCCTCCAGTGCATCCTCGGCGCCGACCGATTCGACCTCATGGTCGTCCGGGTGCGAGGGCTGCACCTCTTCCAGCATACCGCGATCATTGTCGCTCGAGGTGGCTTCACCGACGGACTCTGTCTGCGGGACGGCTTCGGAGATCACATCCGCCTCGATGCTGGCGGCAATGGAATTGGGGCCGCCTTCGGCGGAGGTCTCATCATCCGCGACGTCCTCGCCGCGAGCTACGACATCCTCGCCGCGATCGGCAGCGTCTTCATCGTGATTCGCGCTATCAGCAGCGGCGTTACCATGTTCGGGCGCGGCGTCGACGTTTTCCGCGACCGCATCCTCATGGCTCTCATTATGATCGCCGCTCTCATCGGAATCGGCAGAATCGGCCGCGCTTGCGTCGCGCTTGTGTTCGCCGCGGTCACGGCTCTTGCCGCCACGACGGCGGCCGCGCCGGCCGCGCTCGCGGCTCTGGCGGTCTTCGCCTTCGCCGTCCTCTTCGTCCTCGTCCTCCGCCTCCTGCGCTTCCGCGCGCAACAGCGCCTGACGGTCGGCGACCGGGATCTGGTAGTAGTCGGGGTGGATTTCACTGAAGGCGAGAAAACCGTGACGGTTGCCGCCATATTCGACAAAGGCTGCCTGAAGGGAGGGTTCGACGCGGGTTACGCGGGCGAGGTAGATGTTTCCTTTGAGCTGCTTCTTGTCCTGGGATTCAAAGTCGAATTCTTCGATACGGTTACCGCGAACGACGACAACACGTGTTTCCTCCGGGTGGGAGGCGTCTATCAGCATTTTGTTGGGCATTATTTCGTTTCCCGCCGGCAGCCGTCATCGATTGCAGCTTGCGGGGCAAAGCCCTTCGCTGCGGGTGAACATGGGTGCCGGACATTTGAACGTCCGCCGGCCGCCGCTTGAGCGCCATGACGGTGCCGCCCGCTGCCACAATGGCGCGGTTTGCTGCGGACCTTTCCATGATTGCGCTTGAAGCCATCGTAACCAGCGGATCCTTTTTGAACCAAAGCCCGGAAAATCCGGACCAGCTTGTTTGCTCGTACAGAGCCGGCGCGGAACAATCCCGGCCGTTTTCCTCACGCAGGCGATTCCCCCGCCACGGGCTCGCGCCTGCGAAATTCATCGCGATCACCTGATGCCTTTTCGCTTGAAGCGAAGGAGCCGCCTTTCGTCTGACCTGTAGCAGGAAGCTGCGGAAGAGGACGGTTCCAGGATTGCAGTGATCCACCATCGCTTTTATGATTTGGCGGGTTGGAAGGCAACCCCGATTTCCGATGCCGGCAAAAAGCAGTTCCGTTACGGCAAGTACAGGGTTTGGGCCTTGCATGAAAAGGCTTGGTTAACCTTCTCTGGATACCAATCGTTAATCGAGTTCGCGGCTTAACCGGCTCTTCAACAGCATGATCGCCGTCTGGCGCCAAACAGAAGCGACTGGAAGAAAATGGGACTGGCAGGCTTCACAGACAAGGGCAGGCGCGCCGGAGGCATTTTCTCCCGTGCCGCCTGCCTGTTGCTGTTGCTTGCCGTTTGTCTGGCTTTCCCGCCGGTTTCCTTTGCCGTCGAGACGCCACTGCGCGCGACGAGCTACAAGATGGCCGGCGATGCCACCAAGATGCGCATCGTCGTCAATTTCGATCGCGAACCCGACGTCAAATGGTTCCTCCTGCGCGGCCCCAACCGCCTGGTCATCGATCTGCCAAGCACGCGATTCGCCGTCAATGCCAAGGATGTGAAGGCGCGTGGCCTGGTCAGGAACGTGCGCTACGGCGATCTCGGCGACGGGGTCTCGCGACTGATCCTTACCGGCAAGGGCCCATTCGCCGTAGACCGGCTCGACGTGCTCAAGAACGACGACGGCGAAGGCTATCGTATCGCCATCGACATGTCGGCGGCGTCCGCGCGCGAATTCGACGCCGCTCTTGCCAATCAGGCGCTGACCACCGGCTCTACGGTCTCCTCCGACAAGGGCGGCAGGATCGGCACCGGACCGGTCTCCAATCCAGGCCATCGCTTCACCGTCGTCATCGATCCTGGCCATGGCGGAATCGACGGCGGCGCCGAGGGCCTGAACGGGACGATCGAAAAGAACGTCACGCTCGCCTTCGCCACCGAATTGCGCGACAAGCTTGCCGCGGTCGGCAAATACGACGTGTTCATGACGCGCGACAGCGACCAATTCCTGCGGCTGGACGACCGTGTGCGCATTGCCCGCCAGCACGAGGCCGACCTGCTCATCTCGATCCATGCCGACACGATCAGCGTCAAGGGCATCCGCGGCGCAACCGTCTACACCGTCTCCGACAAGGCTTCCGACCCGCAAGCCCAGGCGCTTGCCGACCGTGAAAACCTCTCCGACCAGTTCGCCGGCATGGAGATCAAGGACGACAACAAGGAAGTGACCGATATTCTGATCGACCTGATCCGCCGCGAAACGCACAGTTTCTCGATGAGTTTCGCCCATACTCTGGTCGGCCAGCTTTCCAGCAGCGTTGGTCTCATCAACAATCCGCAGCGTTCGGCCGGCTTCAAGGTGCTGAAGGCACCGGACGTCCCGTCCGTGCTGGTAGAACTCGGCTATCTCTCCAATGCCAAGGACGAGGCGCAACTGCTCAGCGCCGACTGGCGCGGCAAGGCGGCCCAGAGCATAACCAACGCCGTCGCGCTGTTTGCCTCAGCCAAGGCCGGAACAGGAACCGGAGGCTGAGATGCCGGCCATCGCCCACAACCAGGGGCAGCGTTGCGCGGTGACAACACCCCGTGCTTTTATTGTCAGCTATTCGAAGCCGAAATCCTGGCCTGCCGTATTTTACCCACATGATGGCGACATGGGTTTTCGAATGCGGATCGGGATCGTCTCGAAAGCTTGCGCGAAAGGCGGCTTTGTTTAGGAGATTCCCGAACCAAGGACTGGAGCGGGCATGATTCGTCTCATTGGCTATTTCTTCGGCATCGGCACGGCGCTGGCCCTTTTGGTCGCGGCGGGCGTGGCGATCTATATCAGCCATTTGTCGAAGGATCTGCCCGACTACGAGGTCCTGGCCAAGTATGAGCCGCCGGTGACGACCCGCATCCATGCGTCGGACGGCGCGCTGATGGCTGAATATGCGCGCGAACGGCGCCTGTATTTGCCGATCCAGGCAATACCGGACCGCGTCAAGGCGGCGTTCCTGTCGGCCGAGGACAAGAATTTCTACAACCACCCCGGCATCGATATGACCGGACTTGGCCGCGCGGTCATTGTCAATCTGCAGAATTTCGGATCGGGCAAGCGCCAGGTGGGCGCCTCGACCATCACCCAGCAGGTGGCGAAGAATTTCCTGCTGACCTCGGATCAGACCTACGAGCGCAAGATCAAGGAGATGATCCTCGCCTTCCGCATCGAGCAGGCCTATTCGAAGGACAGGATCCTGGAGCTTTATCTCAACGAGATATTCTTTGGCTTCGGCGCCTATGGCGTCGCCGGCGCCGCGCTCACCTATTTCGACAAGTCGGTGAACGAGCTCAGCGTGTCGGAAGCAGCCTATCTGGCCTCCTTGCCGAAGGGCCCCAACAACTATCATCCCTTCAAGCATACCGACCGTGCGCTGGAGCGCCGCAACTGGGTCATCGACCAGATGGTCGAAAATGGCTACGTCACGCATGAAGAGGGCGAGAAGGCCAAGGCCGAACCGCTCGGCGTCACGCCGCGCCGCACCGGCACCTATCTGTTCGCCGGCGAATATTTCACCGAGGAAGTGCGCCGCCAGATCATAGCACGCTATGGCGAGAACGCGCTGTACGAGGGCGGCCTGTCCGTTCGCACGACGCTCGATCCCAAGATGCAGCTCCTCGCCCGCAAGGTCATGCAGAATGGCCTGATGAAGTTCGATACGTTGCGCGGCTATCGCGGGCCGGTGAAGAGCATCGATATCTCAGGCGACTGGGGTGTGCCTTTGAGCGGCGTCAAGAGGCTGGAGGACGTGCCCGAATGGTCGCTCGCCGTCGTGCTCGACAGTTCGGAAAGCGGTCTGTCCATCGGCCTTCAGCCGGCACGGCAGGTCTCGGGTGACCTCGTCAAGGAGCGCATAGAGGGCTCGGTGAGCCGCGAGGACATGAGCTTTGCCATGCGCCATGTGGTCGATGGCAAGACCGTCAAGGCGAGGTCGCCGGCGGATGTGCTGAAGCCGGGCGACGTGATCTTCGTCCAGAAGAAAGAGGGCGCCGACGGGGCTTATATCCTGCGTCAGGTGCCCGAAGTGGAAGGTGGCCTGATCGCCATGGACCCGCACACCGGCCGCGTCCTGGCCATGGTTGGGGGTTTCTCCTACGCGCAATCGGAGTTCAACCGCGCGACGCAGGCCATGCGCCAGCCGGGTTCCTCATTCAAGCCGATCGTCTATTCGGCCGCCCTCGACAATGGCTATACGCCGGCTTCGGTGATCATGGACGGGCCGATCACCATCCAGAGCGGCAACACGACCTGGACTCCGAAGAATTACGACGGAACGGTTGCCGGACCGGCGACCCTGCGCTCCGGCATCGAGAAGTCGCGCAATCTGATGACGGTGCGCCTGGCCAACGACATGGGCATGAAGCTGGTCGTGGAATATGCCGAACGCTTCGGCGTCTATGATCATCTGGCGGCGTATCTGCCGATGGCGCTGGGTTCGGGCGAGACCACCGTGATGCGCATGGTGTCGGCCTATTCGATCATGGCCAATGGCGGCAAGTCGATCAAGCCGTCGCTGATCGACCGCATCCAGGACCGTTACGGCAAGACGGTGTTCAAGCAGGACGAGCGCGGCTGCGAAAATTGCAATGCCCCCGAATGGCACAACCAGCCCGAGCCGGAACTGGTCGACAATTCCGAGCAGGTGCTCGATCCGATGACCGCCTATCAGATCACTTCGATGATGGAGGGCGTCGTCCAGCGCGGTACCGGCGCCACCATCGCCGAGCTCGGCCGCCATATCGCCGGCAAGACCGGAACGACGAACGACGAGAAGGATGCCTGGTTCATCGGCTATACGCCCAATCTCGTCGTCGGCCTGTATATGGGTTACGACCAGCCGAAAGGTCTCGGCAAAGGCGCGACCGGTGGCGGTCTCGCGGCGCCAATATTCAAGGACTTCATGCGCGTGGCGCTGGACGGCACGCCCAATGTCGACTTCCAGGTTCCCGAAGGCATGAAGCTGATCGCCATCAATCGCAAGACCGGCATGCGCGCCAACGAGGGCGACGCAGGCACCATCATCGAAGCCTTCAAGCCGGGCACCGGTCCCGCCGACAGCTACTGGGTGATCGGCATGGGCGCGGACGGCTCCAACGCCTCGGGCGGGGCGCTGTCGCCGCAGGCCAACCAGGCCATCCAGTCTGGCGGCGGCGGTCTCTACTGACGGACGGCCTGTTTGGTCGGCCTGGTCGGTCGGCCCAGTTGGTCGGCCCAGTTGGTCGGCTTGCCCGGTCCGCCGGCGCAGATCCAGCCCAGCCCGACGCCGGATGAGCAAGCGCGAACTCACCGGAGCGATTGCCTTGCCGGCTGGCCATTTGGCTTTACAGGTGGCGGTGCCGTGCCTATGTATCGCGCCGACCGGAGTGGAAGCGCTCCGGGCGCTATTTCCAAAACAGGACAAAAACTCAGCCATGCGCGCGGAAACGCAAAACATCGTCGACGAGATCAGGCAGGCGATAACCCTGCTGAGGAGGCATCTTTGACTGGGATCAGGCCATAAAGCGGCTTGAATACCTGAATGTGCGCGCCGAGGATTCCAGCCTTTGGAACGAACCTCTGGAAGCGCAGAAGCTGATGCGCGAGCGCCAGGGCCTGGAGGAAGGCATTGCGGCGGTTAAAAGTCTCACCCAGGCGCTGGACGACAATGTCGGCCTGATCCAGCTTGGCGAGGAAGAGGGCGACGAGAGCGTCGTCGCCGAGGCTGAAGCGTCGATCCGCTCGATGCGCGGCGAAGCAAAGGCCCGCCAGATCGAGACGCTGCTTTCGGGCGAGGCGGACGCCAACGACACCTATCTCGAAATCCATGCCGGCGCCGGTGGCACGGAAAGCCAGGACTGGGCCTCGATGCTTCTGCGCATGTACACGCGCTGGGCCGAGCGGCGCCGCTTCAAGGTGGAGGTGCTGGAAGTGCATGACGGCGAAGAAGCCGGTATCAAGTCCGCTACGCTGCTGATCAAGGGTCACAACGCCTATGGCTGGCTGAAGACGGAATCCGGCGTCCACCGTCTCGTGCGCATTTCGCCCTATGACAGCAATGCGCGCCGTCACACGTCTTTCGCCAGCGTCTGGGTTTATCCCGTCATCGACGACACGATCGAGATCGACGTTTCCGAATCCGATGTCCGCATCGATACTTATCGCTCGTCCGGATCGGGCGGCCAGCACGTCAACACCACCGATTCGGCGGTCCGCATCACCCATCTGGCCACCGGCATCGCGGTCGCCTGCCAGGCCGAACGCTCCCAGCACAAGAACAAGGCGAAAGCCTGGGAGATGCTGCGCTCACGGCTCTACGAGGAAGAGCTGAAGAAGCGCGAGGCGGTGGCCAATGCCACCGAAGCGTCGAAGAGCGATATCGGCTGGGGCCACCAGATCCGCTCCTACGTGTTGCAGCCCTATCAGTTGGTGAAGGATCTGCGCACTGGCGTCGAGAGCACAAGCCCGTCGAGCGTGCTGGATGGCGACCTCGACGATTTCATGGAAGCCTCGCTGTCGCAGCGCATCGAGGGTGGCGCCGGCGAAGTGGTGGCTGACATCGATTAACGGCCGACGGTGCCGCCGCGAGGCAGCCATGTCGTCGAGCAACCCTGCTCGGTTCCGGATTCGAAGCCGAGTATCGAAAACGACTTATAACAGGTTGTTCTAATAATTTATCGATCGTGCGCGATCCTTTCTGGAACCGTTTTGCGGTTTCCGGAATTGGTGCGCAGTCGCTTGTTGGGCTGAATCATCAGCAATTTCTTGCGCCAACCAAGGAATCAGCCCAGCATCCAGGGCTTGGGAGAAAAAGCATTTATGGCCGGACGCGGCATATCTGCGACCTGACGATCCGGCTACTGGGAAGACACGTTCTGGGCGGGGCAAGCGAAACGCTTGATAACTCGTTGGATAGGACTGCGCCCATGCCTGCTTCATTGACCCGACCGGCTTCAGCCGTACAAACGGCGGGCCGCCTCTTGTTGTCCCAACTGCTGTTTCCCTTGTTCACGACCGGGGCGATTGCGGTGCTGACGGCACCTGCGCTTGCGCACGACGCCACGCCGACCGCGGCGAAGCCGCAAGGCTGGAGCTATCCATTCGCCTGCTGTGCGAACTATGATTGCCGTACGACCCATACGGGCGAAGTCCTGGAAAAACCTGAGGGCTATGTGATTGCCGGCACGGGCGAGGTTGTTCCCATGACCGACAAGCGCGTCAAGGACAGCCCGGATGGCGAGTTCCACTGGTGCGCGCATCAGGCTGGCCTCGACGCCGGCAAGACCATCTGCCTGTTCGTGCCGCCGCGCTCCTACTGAGCGTATCAGAGCGACGTGCGTTCACTTGGACGCATAAAGTACGCTCTAATAGATCAGCGTGAATTCGCGCTTGTTCGACGACTTCGACCTCGATGTCGCATGATCCCGTTCAAACGCGACGCGCTTCAGAATTGGGCCGGGAAAAGCCTTGACCAGCCGCTTTTCCCGTTCCGTTTTTCGCCGCATTTCATGTTACAACGAGGCAGGAAGGGCTGATTTGGCGCGCCTTCGGCGCGACCGCGGTTTGGAGAGGGACTACCCGATGAAAAAGACTGTGCTCGTCGTTGTGGCGACGGCTGTGCTCGTGAGCGCCTGCACCACCACCGATCCGTATACCGGAGACCAGAAGATCTCCAACACCGCGGCCGGTGCCGGTCTCGGGGCGCTGGCCGGCGCCGGCGTCGGCCTGCTTGCCGGCGGCAATGATCGCCGCAACGCGCTGATCGGCGCTGGTATCGGTGCGCTGGCCGGCGGCGCCATCGGCGCCACCATGGACCAGAACGAGGCGGAACTGCGCCGGCAGCTTGAAGGTACCGGCGTCAGCGTCACCCGCACCGGCGACCAGATCATCCTCAACATGCCGTCCGACATCACCTTCAATGTCGACCAGGACGCCGTGAAGCCCGGCTTTTATGACGTCCTGAATTCGGTGGCGCTTGTGCTGAAGAAGTTCAAGCAGACCACGGTCGACGTATTCGGCCACACCGATTCGACTGGTAGCGCCGAGCACAATTTCGACCTGTCGCAGCGCCGCGCCTTGGCGGTGGCCAACTATTTGTCCGGGCAGGGCGTCGATTCCCGCCGCTTCGCCGTCACCGGCTTCGGCAAGACGCGTCCGATCGCCTCAAATGCCACGGCCGAGGGCCGCGCACAGAACCGCCGCGTCGAGATCCAGCTCTCGCCGCTCACCTGAGCAGTTCGGCATTAAACGCGAAAAACGGCCCCGTTGCGGGGCCGTTTTTGTGTCTATGGACGTTTGTGCTCTGCCGCCCAACGAAGAGTATTAGCTAGTTCTAACGAACTGCTTTCGCGCAACTGCGGAAAGGATTAGCATCGACGCTGTTCCAGAGGGGATGAGGCGGTACAAATCGGCCGCGCAATCAGCATCGTTAACGCCTCGGTCTTGCACGGCCAGATCAGAAAATCTGGGAGGAATGCATGACAAGAACAACTCGCCTTGGGCGTTGCGGCGTCCTCGTTTTGACAGGTGTGATTGGCGCATGGCTTGGCATGGCCACGGCCCGGGCCGAGGACGCCAGCAAGGCCGACATCGATGCCTTGAAAAAATCGCTGGCCAAGTATGAAGATTACACGGCCGCCGTTCGCGACCTCTATCTTTCGACCGTGGGCTGCGTCCATTACAGCGGAGACAAGATACAGGGCGCGATGGATTACCCGAAGGGCGCCATGGGCATCCATTTCGTCAACGTCCCCAGCGTCGGCCAGAAACTCGACCCGATGCGCCCGAATGTGCTGATCTACGAACCGAGCAAGAAAGGTCTGCGCTTGGTGGGCGTGGAATGGCTGGTGCCCCTGACGCCAGACACCAAGGAACCTCCGAAGCTCTTTGGCCAGGTCTTCCAGGGGCCGATGGAGGGGCACTATCCCCTGATCCCGAAGGAGTTCGTCCACTACGATCTTCATGCGTGGTTGTTCAGGGACAACCCGAACGGCATGTTCAGCCCCACGAACCCGAGCGTGAAATGCGACGAGGCCGAGTTCCCGCTGCTGGAGAAACCGACCAAGATGATGCCCGGACCGATGTGACGGCTACCCGGTTGCAGCGTGGCGCGCCTTAAAGCGCGTCGCGTTTGAGCGGATTCATGCGACGCGCTTTAAGTTCTTGTTTTCATGCATGTCGTCATCGCAAAACCGCTGCACACTTTTGCGCGACATGCATTAGGGCGGTTCAACGATTTTTGGGATCGTTGAACCGCTTCTCGATTGATTTGTCAGACCTTGGCGATAATCCGCATGAAGGCCGGCATGTCGTCGCCGAAGCCGACGGTCGCGTCATTGTCTTCCTGGCGATGGCGGGCAGGGCGGTCACGCTGCGGTTTGCTGTCGCCACGTTCGGGCGTCCGCTGTGCGTTGCGGTCGGATGAGGGCTTCCGGTCGGGTGAAGACTGGCGGTCGGGTGAAGCCTGACGTTCGGGCGAAGCCTGGCGGTCGCTGTTTTCCGAACGGATCGCTTCCTTGCGTGCGCGCCGCTCGCCGATGTCGGCGACCGCCGCCTCGGCCACATCAGGCTGCTCCTCGCGCGTCGCTTCCTGTGCAGCGTCTTCGCCGGGCTTGGCGTGGCGCTCACGTGGCTTGCGCTCACCCCTGTCCTTGCGGTCGTCGTCCTTGCGGCCGGCGCGACGCGGGGCGCCACGGCCACGACGCGGTGCTTCGTCCTCGCCTTCGTTGGCGACCACCGTCGACAAATCGCCGTCATGCCACTCGATCTTGGTGCCGATCAGTCGCTCGATGGCGTCGATGTATTTGGTGTCCGACTTGGTGGCGATGGTGAAGGATTTTCCCGAGCGTCCGGCGCGGCCGGTACGGCCGATGCGATGGACATAGTCTTCGGCGTGGATCGGTACGTCATAGTTGAAGACATGGCTGACATCGGGAATGTCGAGGCCGCGCGCCGCGACGTCCGAGGCGACGAGATAGCGCAACTTGCCGTCGCGGAAATTGGCCAGCATCTGCATGCGCGCGCGCTGATCCATGTCGCCATGCAGCGCACCGGCGTCGAAATCATACTTCAGCAACGAGCGGAAGAGTTCCGAGACCTCGACCTTGCGATTGCAGAAGATGATGGCGTTCTTCAGCTCTGCATCCTCGGCCTTGATCAGGTTGCGCAGCGTCTCGCGCTTGTCCCACGGCTTGGAGCCGGACTTCACCAGCCGCTGAATGATATTGGTGGCGGCGGACGCGGCCTTCGAGACCTCGACGCGCACCGGCGCATGCAGGAATTTTTCGGTGAGCTTGGTGATCTCCGGCGGCATCGTCGCCGAGAAGAACAAAGTCTGGCGCGTAAACGGGATCATCTCGCAGATACGCTCGATGTCGGGGATGAAGCCCATGTCGAGCATGCGGTCGGCCTCATCGATGACAAGGATCTCGACGCCGTTGAGCAGCAGCTTGCCGCGCTCGCGATGGTCGAGCAGACGGCCGGGCGTCGCGATCAGCACGTCGGCGCCGCGCTCCAGCTTCTTGTCCTGCTCGTCGAAGGACACGCCGCCGATCAACAGCGCGATGTTGAGCTTGTGATTCTTGCCGTATCTGATGAAATTCTCTTCGACCTGCGCTGCGAGTTCGCGCGTCGGTTCCAAAATCAGCGTGCGCGGCATGCGTGCGCGTGCCCGGCCTTTTTCGAGGCGCGTCAGCATCGGCAGCACAAACGATGCCGTCTTGCCGGTGCCGGTCTGGGCGATGCCTAAAATATCCTTGCCGAGCAAGGCGTGCGGGATGGCGCCAGCCTGGATTGGCGTCGGCTCGGTGTAGCCGGCATCGGTGACTGCGGAAAGGACCTTTGGCGACAGGCCAAGGTCTGCGAAAGTCAACGCTTCTTGAGCGATCTGGGTGTCTGAGGACAAGTGTTGGCTGTCTTTGGCTGAGTTCGGGGGCGCAACGGTAGCCGTCGCGGCAAGCGCCACGCGCTTGCGATATTGTGCATTGCACTAGGCGCAAGCCCGCGATTTGTCAACAGAAACAGCCGGGATTGGGACGATTGTGAAGTCGTAACCTTAATCGCCGTGCTTAATCACGCTGGCGGACATGCGCCGCTTCAATAACGGAACTGCTCGGCAAGGATGCGTTCGTTCCACGAATGGTTGGGATCGAACAGCAGCGTCGCCGTCGCATTTGGTGATTCCCGGACGGTAACCGAGGTCACCGCCTTGACTTCGGTGTGGTCGGCGGCGGCGTTCACCGGCCGCTTTTCCGGCTCAAGAATGTCGAAGCGCACGGTCGCCTTGTTGGAGAGCAGCGCGCCGCGCCAGCGGCGCGGGCGAAACGGGCTGACCGGGGTCAGCGCCAGCAGCGGCGCGTCGAGTGGCAGGATCGGCCCATGCGCGGATAAATTGTAGGCCGTCGAGCCGGCCGGCGTCGCAATCATCACGCCGTCGCAGTTCAACTCCTCCAGCCGTTCCTGCTCGTCCACGGTAATGCGGATCTTGGCCGTCTGATAGGACTGGCGCCACAGCGCGACCTCGTTGATCGCCAGCGCCGAAACTGTTTCGCCTTCATGCGTTACCGCCAGCATCTCCAGCGGACGGATCGTTTCGGCCACAGCCGCGGCGATGCGTTCGGTCAGGCCGCTGGCGCGGTACTCGTTCATCAGGAAGCCGATGGTGCCACGGTTCATGCCGTAGACCTTCTTTCCCGTGCTCATCGTGTCGCGCAAGGTCTGCAACAGGAAGCCGTCGCCGCCGAGGGCCACGACGATCCCGGCCTCCTCGACGGATGCCTGGCCATAGCGCGCCGAAAGGCTCTGCAGCGCCGCATTGGCGTCGGCGGTGCCGGAGGAGACGAAGGCGAAAGGGCTGGCGGCTTTGCTCATGGCTCCCGAGTGGCGGCCGGTTGCTGGGGCTGCGCCAGCGCCGGGGTAGCATGGGCAGGCATTTCTGCAAAGGGAGGCGCCGAGGCGCCGGTGGCGATTGTTCGCGCATCATGTCGCGACACAAGCGAATGTGATGGTTAAGATCAGGCTTAAACTCTCGTAAAGCCGGATCGGTCATGTTAGCCGACAATGGACGGGCGGCGTGGGGGCTAACCAGTCGAGGCCGATCTATTGCCACTGGCACGCCTGATTATCGTCTTCCTGATGCTGGGAGGTTTCGCCCTGGCCTTCGCCCAACTGGTGCGCCAGTCCGAAGAAATGAGTTTCCGGCCCCAGCCCACGGCTTCACGCTGCGGCGACGCCGCCGGCACGCCGTGCCCGCAAAGGGCGCTGTGAATTCGCAAGGCTCCGGAACGCGCCGCCTGAATTCCTTCACTCTCTAGCGGCTCCACAGCTGTGAATACACAGCCTGCGCCAAGGCCGCTCATTGCAATTGGGGTCGGTCGCGATCTACATGGCGCTTTGGCGGAAAAGACACGTGGCCTTGGATGGCCCGATGTCGAGGGGTTGAATTTTTTATGGCGCGCAGCGTTTTGGTATCCGGAGGCTGCGGCTTCATCGGCTCACATTTGATCGACCGCCTGTTGCTACGCGCCGATCTGGAGACGTTGGTTGTCGTCGACAATCTGTGGACAGGGTCGCGGCAGAACATTGCGCATATCGCCGATCCGCGCCTGAGCCTGGAAATCCAGGACGTCGAGAACTTCCGGTCCGATCGACGCTTCGACGAGATCATCCACCTTGCCTCGCCTGCGTCGCCTCCCTGGTACATGCGCTCGCCGGCCCGCACCATCAAGGCCAATCTGGGCGGAGCCCTCAATCTTTTGACCTTGCTCAAACCGGGCGGCCGCTTCTGCTTCACCTCGACCTCGGAAGTCTATGGCGATCCGCTGGTTTCCCCACAGCCCGAGAGCTACAGGGGCTCGGTGGATTGCACCGGACCCAGATCGTCATACGACGAAAGCAAGCGCTGCACGGAGTCCTTGCTGTTCGAGACGCAACGTGTCGACGGCCTTGACGTCCGTGTGGTGAGGCTCTTCAACGTCTATGGTTCGCGAACGCGGATCGACGACGGCCGCGCGATTTCGAACTTCATAAGTCAGGCCCTGACAACCGGAATCCTGACCGTGTACGGCGACGGCTCTCAATCGCGGAGTTGGGGTCATGTCGACGATATCGTCGACGCCCTGGAGCGTTTCTTTTGGCGCGACAACATCTCACATCGAGGCCCGCTGAACATCGGAAACGATTGCGAGGTGCCCGTGCTGCAGATCGCGAAATTCGTCTGCTCACTTGTTCCGGGCGGCTCCATCGAGCATCGTCCGCCAGCACCCCAGGATCCGACAAATCGGTGTCCGGATTTGACTTTGGCCAGACGCATTCTCCCTGGCTGGAAAGCGAAAACCGGTTATCAGGATGGCATTGAGCGCACCCTTCATTGGTTTCGGGAACAGATGGCGGCCGTTGACGCCGGCCCCGTTGCGCCGGCATTTCTCGACACGGTGTCCAGCCGTCCTTCGAAATAGGGTTCGAACACGGTCTCGAACGCCTTGAGGGCCGAGCCGATGGCCTGGTGCATGTCCAGATAGCGGTAAGTGCCCAGGCGGCCGCCGAAATGAATGTTCTTTTCCCGGCCCATGCGCGCGACATAGCGCCCATAGGTCGCCTGGTCCCTGCGTGTATCGATCGGATAATAGGGTTCGTCGGCGCGGCGCGCGAAACGCGAATATTCGCGGCCGATCAGCGTTTTCCCGCTTGTATGCTGGCGCTCCGGGTTGAAATGCCGGAACTCGAGCACGCGTGTATAGGGCACGGCTTCATCGGCATAGTTCATGATCGAGGTGCCCTGATAGTCCGGCGTATCCATGATCTCCAGTTCGATGTCGATGGTTCGCCAGCCGAGTTCTCCTTCGGCATAGTCGAAATAGCGGTCGATCGGACCGGTGTAGACGACCGGCACGCCCTCTGGCAGCACGTTCCTGATATCGAAGAAGTCGATGCCAAGCCTCGTCTCGATGAGATCGTGGGCGAGCATCTTCTCGAAGATCGCCGTATAGCCGTCCAGCGGCTGGCCCTGGAAGCGGTCGTTGAAATAGCCGTCCTCGAAATTGTAGCGGACGGGCAGGCGCGTGATGACCTGCGCGGGTAGCTCGCGCGGGTCGGTCTGCCACTGCTTGGCGGTATAGCCCTGGATGAAGGCCTCGTAGAGCCGCCGTCCGACCAGGGATATCGCCTTCTCCTCGAGATTGCCCGGCAAACGGTCGCCAAGTTCCGACGACTGCTCGGCAATCATGGCGCGAGCCTCGTCGGGGCTGAAGCGCCGGCCGAAGAACTGGCAGATCGTGGCGAGGTTGATCGGCAGCGGATAAACCTGGTCGCGATGGGTCGAGAAGGCACGGTGACGGTAGGCGCTGAAGTCGGTGAAGTTCCGGAGGTAACGCCAGACCTCTTCGTTCGATGTGTGGAAGAGATGCGGCCCGTAGCGGTGTATCTCGACGCCTGTGGTCGGATCCGGTTCGGTGTAGGCATTGCCGCCGATATGCGGGCGCCGGTCGATCACCAGTACGCGCCGGCCGAGCTTCGTGGCGATGCGCTCGGCGAGCGTCGCGCCATAAAATCCGGCGCCGACGATAAGGATTGCGGCACCGTTCAGCACGTTGTCGTTCATTCGTATACCTGCTCTTGAGGTTTGAGGCCGGCCTTTACACCAAACCCGGGTGAGCGCGAAGGGTCACCGTCGGGGTCCGTCGAAGCCAGGGAAGATCAGACGCTCCGATGGACGGTCCTATGCGTCGAAGTAGCGGATGCCAACCGATTTCATGTCTGCTATGACCGGCGCGGCCGATGTGGGCGATCGCTCGCAAGTGTCATCGGAAAAAGCGGCGGCAGATCTGCGGCCACGGCAGGACATGACCATCCCATGAAGTTGATTGTCGTAACTCCGGCCGGCCGCGAGAGATATCTTCGCTTGCTCAGCCATCATGTCCTGAAAAGCGCGGATGTTTACGAATGGCATCTGTGGGACAATTGCCGCAACGAGGCCGATCGCGCCTACCTGCAACGCCTGGCTGCGACAGATAAGCGCTGCGTGATAAAGACGCTTCCCCAAGCCGACGGCAGCAACAATGCGATCGGCGATTTCTTTCGCTTCTGCGACGACGCCGACGCTTTCTATCTGCGCCTGGACGATGACGTGGTTTTTCTGGAGGAAGGCTTCTTCGCCCGCTTCATGAAACGGGTCATGGCGGAAAAGGGGGCGGCCCTCTGGTATGCGCCGCTGATCATCAACAATGCGATCTGCAATACAATGATCAAGTACCTGTCCAGGGTTCTGGTCGAGGGACCGCTCACGTGCCAGGCTTCATGCGAGTTCTCCTGGGCTCATGCAAGCTTTCCGCAGGCGCTTCATCCGGTCTTCATCGAAGCCGTCCGGACCAACCGGCTCGGCGATTTCCGCGTCCCGGACCGGGAGGTCAGGCTGTCGCGCTTCTCGATCAACGCAATCGGCTTTTTCGGATCGGACATAGTCGAGCTTGGCGATGGTTTCTTTCCGCCAGGCGGCGACCATGGTGGTGAGGAAGAATGGCTTTCAGCAACGCTGCCGGCAAAACTCGACCGTCCAGGCAAGGTGCTCGGCGATCTGGTCGTGGCGCATTTCAGCTTCTTCACCCAGGAACGCCGCCTTCTGCAGACGAACATTCTGGACAGATACTATGAACCCGCTGGCTTGGCTCCTCCGGTCTATCAGATACCCGCTATCCGGCTGAAGGATCGGCTAAGGCCGTGGCGCAAGCTCAAAAGGGACCGGGCGCCGAAATACACGATCTCGCTTCCCGCAATCGTTGCCGGCTGACCCTGTGCCGGGCGGCGGCTGATCCGTCTTCCGCAAGTGTCTGACACGCCGGAACCCGCTGTCAAAATTCGCACATAACCACTCAGGAAGCATCGTTGAAATGGCGGGCCTCAAGGCGGTGATCCCGAATCTGCCCCTACCTGTCCGCATCGCCGAAAAGGGAAGCGGCTTGGTGCATCGGCTCAATCGAGGCGAAATGTACTGCCAGTTCAGCAGGGGAGGGTTGGAGGCAAGTTTCCGCGCTGTCTGGCTTCAAAGGCACATACAAGTCCTGACCCTTGTTGCCGAAGCGCTGGCATCGCTCGGCGTTCGCAGCATTCCGCCTTTCTATGTCAACCTGGCCGACGCGCCGTTTAAAAAGAGATACAGGCACCGAACGCGTTTCGGCTTTTCGTCGGCAGACGGATATACCGAGATCGCCGCGCCTGATTTCATTTTCAATGGCTGGCCGGAGGCGAAATTCGACGACTTCGATAAAAAAACGTCGGCGATGGCAGCCGCGTCGGAAGGGCCGCCACGCAAGAACAGTGCGTTTTGGGCCGGGCGCTGCATGAACGACGCGCGCAAGGCGACTGTCCGGGCCGCGACAGTCCGGCCCGATCTCCTGGAAGCCTACGACACCGCGCCTGAATACGACCGCGCGTCCGTGGGATATTCCGGCGCTTTCAAGACCATGGAGGAACAGGCAGCCACATACAGATACATGATTGACGTGGAAGGTGCGGGCTACAGCGGTCGCCTGAAATTGCTGCTCCACACCAGACGTGTTGTGCTGATGCAGGAACGACCGTGGCATGAGTGGTTCTTCAGGGACATCGAGCCGTTCCGTCACTATGTCCCGGTGGCACGAAACATGTCCGACCTGGTCGAGCGTATCGAATGGTTGCGTGCCAATCCAAAAATGGAGGCCGAAATAGCGGCGGAGGCGCAGGAATTCGCGCGAACCCACCTGACGCGCTCGGCCGCGGTGGCCGCATGGGCCTGCTTGCTTGAAGATCACGTGGCTGCCGGTGGCAATTTGAAATCCGGTGTGAAGTAGCCATCCAACGGAGGGCCGCGCCGGATTGCCGCGACAGCTCGGCACGGGACGCGTGGAAGCTGATGCTTATCGGGCCTGAGGCACGTGGCAGCCGGCTTGCCGCTTTTGCGCGAGATAGTCGTCGACCAGCTGGCGATAACGCACCTTGCCGAAGCTCGGGAAATGGCCGCCATGCACGACCGTGACATCGAGATCGCGCATGCGAAGCAGCGTTGCGACATAGTCATCGACCAGCGAATGGTAGACATCGTCGATCAGCGGGCCGTCATAGATGATGTCGCCGGATAACAGGATGCCCGTCCTGTTTTCGTAGAGCGCGATGCCGCCGGGCGAGTGGCCTGGCGTATGGATCACCTCGAAGGCCCGGTCGCCGAGATCGACGACGTCGCCCTGTTCGAGCAGACGGCCGGCTGGCGCCGGCAGGATATGGTAGCGCGCCGTGTCCCATCCCTGCGGCATGCCATCGAACATCTCGTCGGTCGCATAGCGGTCGGCGACCGTCCATTCGTTGCGGGGGTCGGCCAGGATTTCGGCCTCCACGCGATGCACGCAGCGGTCGGGAAATTCGTGGTGACAGCCGATATGGTCGAAATGCGTGTGGCTGGCGACGCACAGGAGCTTTCGCTCCGTCACCAGCGGTACGTGAGAGCGCAGGCTGAAATGACCGAGGCCGGTATCGAAGAGGAGATCGCGGTCGCGGCCGCGCACATGCCAGATGTTGCAGCGGAAGAACGGCTTGATCCACGGCTCATGGATCAGCGTCACGTCGTCGCCCATGCGGATGGCTTCGTACCAGTTGGGGGCGTCGATGACCGGAAGCATGCCCATCGCTCACTCCGTCAGCAGGATGATCTCGCCAGCGTTGCACGAAATGGCTGTTGTGTCGCCCGGCTGGATGGCAGCCGTAGCGGGGGCTTTGGCGATGAACTGCAGTCGCGCATCTAAAGTGGAGGTGGCCAGCACCCGCTTGAAACTGCCCTGGAAGACGACGTCGCTTACCTCGGCCGTGCCGAGCGCAACCGCGCCTCCGGCCGCGCCGAGGACAAGGTGCTCCGGCCGGATGGCGAGGGCGACTTTCGCGCCTGGCTGCAAGGCAGCGGGCAACAGGACCGCGCCGGCTGATGTCGCGACCGAGATCGTCCCGTTCTTCGCCTCCGTCACGTTTCCCTGCAGGATCGTGCTTTCGCCCATGAAGGTCGCGGAGAAGCGCGTCGCCGGCCGCGCATAGACACGCTCGGGAGGGCCTTCGTCCTCGATGCGGCCATCATTCATCACCACGCAATGGTCGGCCAGCGCCATCGCTTCTTCCTGGTCGTGGGTGACATGGATGAAGGCGGTGCCGACCCGCTTCTGAATCGCCTTCAGCTCGTCCTGCATCTGCCGGCGCAATTTGAGATCGAGCGCGCCGAGCGGTTCGTCCAGCAACAGCACGGCCGGCTCGATGACCAGCGCGCGCGCCAGCGCAACACGCTGCCGCTGGCCGCCGGAAAGCTGGTGCGGCTTCTTGTCGAAGGCGGACGCCAGGCCGACCAGCGCCAACGCCTCGCGCGCCCTGGCGGCGCGTGTTGTGGCATCGACGCCTTGCATGCGCAGGCCGAAGCCGACATTGGCGCCGACGCTCATATGCGGGAACAGCGCATAGTCCTGGAACACCGTGGTCGTCGGGCGCTTCGCCGGCGGCACCGAAGTGCAATCCTCACCGCGTATGAACACCTTGCCTTCGCTCGGGCTGACAAAGCCGCCGAGAATGGAGAGCAGCGTCGTCTTGCCGGAGCCCGAGGGGCCGAGCAGGATGGTGTAGCTGCCCGGTTCGATCCGCAGCGAGACGTTCTTCAGCACCGTCTGCTGGCCGAAGCGGTGCGAGACGGCACGGATATCGACCAGGGGCGCGGTCACGCCGGCTTTCTCCGCAACAGCGTTAGTTCGAACAGCACCACCAGCACGATGGAGACGGCAAAGACCAGCGAACCGATGGCATTGGTCTTGGGATTGAGGCCGGAGCGCAAGAGGTTCCAGATCTCGACCGGCAGGGTGGTATCGAAGCGGGTCAAGAGGAAGGAGATGACGAACTCGTCCCAGGAGAAGGTCATCGACAGGAAGAAACCGGCGAAGATCGCCGGCGCCATGACCGGCACGGTGATCAAAAGCAGCACCTTCCATTCGGGTGCACCGAGGTCGCGCGCGGCGCGCTCGATATTGATCTGGTGGTCGCCCATCTGGCTGTAGATGATAGCAAAGCAGAGCGGCAGGTTGATCACGACATGGCCGATGCCGGCCGCCAGCAGCGACTTCGGCACGCCGGTCCAGTTGAACAGCACCAAGAGCCCCATGCCGATGATGAGATAGCTGACCGTCAGCGGCAGCGTGATCAGCCCGCGCAGAAGGGCCGAGCCGGGCAACGTGAAGCGGGCGAATCCCCAGGCGGAGAGGAAGCCGAGCGTGACGGCGGCGAGCGAGGAGAGCACGGCGACGAGCAGCGAGTTGACCAATGCCGAGGTCAGCCGCGTGTCGGAGAGCACCGCGCCGTACCAGCGCAGCGACGGGCCGGTGAAGGGCGGGATCGGAAACGACGTCGCCTGCAGCGAGAACAGCACCAGCACGATCACCGGCAGGAAGATGAAGCCGTAGACGGCAAGCGCGTAGAGCCAGGAAGCGATACGGACAAGAGCGCGCATCTCAGGCCCGCTCGATCTTCAGCCAACGGGCGCAGGCGAGGTAGGCGACGGTGACGACCGCCATCAGGATGATCGACAGCGCCGACGCCAGCGGAAAGTCGCCACGCCGGCCGATCTGCATCATCACCAGCTGCGGCATCAACAGCTCATTGTTGCCGCCGAGAATCTGCGGCGTGATGTAGTCGCCGATGCAGAGCACGAAGGTGAGGAAGGCGCCGACCATGATGCCGGGCAATGTCAGCGGCAGGACGACATGCAGGAAAGTCCGCACCGGCCCGGCGCCGAGATCGGCGGCGGCCTTGCGGTAGCTCGGGCTGAGCTGCTTCAGATTGGCGAAGATGGTCAGCGTCAACAGCATGACGAAGAAGTGCACGAAGCCGGTGACGGTGGCGAAACGCGTGTTGGCAAGCTGCAGCGGCTCGGCAACCAGGCCGAGACTGGTCAGCGTCCGGTTGACGACGCCGTTCTGCGCCAGCACCAGCAGCCAGGAATAGGAGCGCACGACGTAAGAAGTCCAGAACGGCAGCACGGCCAGCATCAGCGCCAGCCGCTGCCAGCGTTCCGGCACCTGTTCGGCGAGGATCCAGGCAAAGGGGTAGGCGAGCAGCACCGAGACCAAGGTGACGATGGCGGTCACCTCAAGCGAGTTGACCATCGCGCGCCAATAGGACGGATCGGTGAAGAACTGGCTGTAGTTGGCGAGCGTGAAGCCGCCGCCTTCATGCGCCGTGAGGCTGGAAAGCCCCATGGCGACGAAGGGCAGCACGAAGAACAACAGTGTCCAGCCGAGCGCCGGCGTGACCAGCGCCCAGGGCAGGGCGAAGCCCGCCCAGGGCAGGGCGCGCCCGCTGTTGGTAGCGTTGCTCACGACCGGCAGCCGGTCATTGCGCCTGCAGCATTTCGGTCCAGACGTCCTGCATCTTCTTGTCGAGATCGGCATTCGGCGCCGGGTAGGACTGGGCGCGGGCGAGGAAGCCAGGCTGCTCGTCGAAGCGCAGGATCTTCTTCTGGTCGTCGGTGAGTGCTGCCTTGGCATTCGCCGGCATGCCCCAATAGCAGGAGGAGGTGGCAAGCCGCGCCTGGCCTTCCGGGCTCATAATGTACTGGATGAACTTCAGCGCCATGTCCTTGTTTTTGGAATCCTTGAACATCGCCAGCGATTGCGACCAGAGCACCGCACCCTCCTTCGGGATGGAGAAGTCGAGCGCCGGGTTTTCCTTGGCCAGCCCTGCCGTCACCCATTCGCCGCCGCCGACCAGTATGTCGACCTCGCCGGTGGCCAGCGCGGTCTGGCTGGCGGTGACTTCGCCGACCAGCTTGGCGTTGGCCTTCATCTTGAGAAGTTCGGCCTTGATGGCGGGAAGGTCGGCTTCGGTCAGCTCCGCTGTCTTCTTGCCGATGGCCAGCGCCGCCATGCCGATGACCGGCAGATAATAGTCGTAGATGGCGATCTTGCCCTTGTACTTGTCGCCGGTGAGGGCTGCCATCGACTGCATGTCGGCCGGATCGACCTTGGTCTTGTTGTAGCCGATGGTGTTGTAGCCGAACTTTTCGGTGATGCCGTAGCGCTTGCCATCGACGATGGTGGAACTGTCCATCTTCACCTCGGGAAAGAGATCAGCGACAGGCAATTTGTCTTCGGGCAAGGGTTCGAACAGGCCTTTTTCGACGCCGCGCGGAATGTCGATACTGTCGATCACCATCACGTCCCAATCGCCGGGCTGCGACTGTTCGACGATCGCCAGGCCGGCGCCGGTGCCTTCGAATTCCTTGACGTTGACCTTGACGCCATTGGCTTCCTCGAAAGGCTGCAGCAGCGCCGGGTCGGCATGATCGCACCAGATCAGCGCGTTGAGATCCGCGGCCTGGGCGCCGGTCGCGAGCAGCAGGGCCGCGGCCGCTGTTGCGGCACGCAGATGGATTTTCAGAACGGACGTAAAATTCATGGACATCGAGTGTTCTCCCTTGCCTTTGTGGCTTCTTGCAAAAAATTGAACCAATTCTAAAATTGAGTCAATTCTGTTTTTGTGGCAAACAGCCGATATGAGTGGATTGCGGGCAAGGCAAAAGGCGGACCGGCACCGCCGCATCATCGAGGCGGCGGCGGCGCTTTTCCGCGAGGCCGGTTATGAGGGCGCCAAGATCGAGACGATCGCCGCTCAGGCCGAAGTGTCGATCGGCACGATCTACAATTACTATGAGAACAAGGGCGACATCCTTGGCGCCGTCGTTTCGATGGAGGTCAACGAGGTACTCAATGCCGGGCGCGGCGTCGTTGCCAACCCGCCGGCCAATGTCGGCGATGCGCTGGATACGCTGCTTGGCATCTATATCGAGCACTCGCTGCATTATCTCAGCAAGGAGATGTGGCGGCAGGCGATGGCAATCTCGACGCAGCTTCCCGAAAGTCCGTTCGGCCAGGCCTATACCGGGCTCGACCGGGCGCTGACCGAACAGATCCGCGCGCTGATTGCCCGACTGCAAGAGATCGGCCTGGCGCGCCGCGACATCGACGGGCCGGCGCTCGGTGAACTCATCTTCAACAACATGAACATGATGTTCATCGAATTCGTGAAGCGCGACGAGGCGAGGATCGCGGAATTGCGCGCGGCGATACGCCGGCAGAACCGGATTCTGGTGGCGGCGATTGCGGTTTGAAAATCCGCCATAGGGAACAAAATTCACCATTCCATCAGATAATAAGTCGAAGTAACCAATCAGAAATTCGCCGCCGTCGACAATGCCGTCCGGTCTTTATGCCGAAAGGTTTCGTGGTGGCTATCTGGCAACCTCTCTTTGCGAATCTTGCCGCCTCCGCTGTCATGCTGGTTGCCTGGAGTTCTGTGGGCGATTTCGTGGCCCGGTTGAGCGAGACGCGCCAAAGGCTGCTGTTTGGCGTGGTGATGACCGCAGGCACCGTCGGCTCGATGATGATGGCCTTCGAGGCTTCCCCCGGCGTCTACAATGATTTTCGCGGGCCAATGATCGCCGTGACAGGCCTTTTCGGTGGGGTGCCCGCAGCCGTTATGGCAGCCGGCGCGGCCTTGATGTATCGCCTGTATCTTGGCGGAGCGGTCTTCTCGGGCGTTTTGAGCATTATGCTTGCGACGGCCATCGGATTGCTTGGCTATGCTCTGCGTAGATCCCGGCGCATCCGATACCTCGACCTCATATTCATGGCTGCCGCGATTGCGACGTTGAGTTCGTTGCTTGTGCTGACGCTTCCCATGGAAAAGCAGGCTGTCCTGATATCGCAGCTTGGGCAGCGTGTTTTGCTGGCGTTTGTGGCCACCCTGCTGCTGGGCGTTCTGCTTCTCCAGGAAATGCGGCGTCGCGAACTGTCCGTCGCCAACCAGCTTTTTCGCTCCATGGTCGACGCCTTGCCGGATTGCCTGAACATCAAAGGTGTCGATGGCCGGTTTCTGGCGGCAAATCCGGCCACGGCGAAACTGATGGGAGCGGCGAGCGCGGACGACCTTCTCGGCAAGACCGATTTCGATTTCTATCCGCCGGAACTCGCGAAACAGTTTCGTGACGACGAACTGGCGGTGCTGCGGGAGGGAAAGCATGCCACCATCGAGCAGCCAGGCATTTTTGCCGGTGGCTCGACAGGTTGGCTGTCGACCTTGAAGGCGCCGATGACGAACGATGTGGGCGATGTCATCGGGCTGATCACGCACAATCGAGATGTCACGCTGCGCAGGACGTTGCAAACAAAGCTCGAAGAGACCCAGGCCTATCTGGATCAGGCGCTTGAGAACATGAATGACGGGTTGGCGATGTACGATCCAGATGGCGTGATTCTGTTCTGCAACAATCGCTACAGGGAATTGTTTCCTCTCACTGCACATCTGCGGATGCCGGGTTCCAGCTTCGCCGATATCATTCGGGCGTCGGTCAAGCTTGGCGAGGAGCCGCTTGGTGCTCGCAAAAGCCTGGACGATCATCTGGCCGAAAAACTTGCGACGCTTCGCGAGGACGGCGAGAAGCTGGTCGAACTCGGCGATGGCAGAACATTCGCCTTACGCACCAAGGTCCTGGCCAATGGCTGCACCGTGCAGACGATCTCTGATGTAACGGAGCGGCGCAGTTTCGAGAAGAGTCTCGAACGCCAGGCGCTGCATGATCCTCTCACCGGCTTGCCAAACCGCGCCTTCTTCAACCGCGAACTCAACAGGCTGGTCGACAAGGCGCGATCGGAGAGCGGCGAGCTTGTCGTCATGCTTCTCGACCTCGACCGCTTCAAGGAGGTCAACGACAATTTCGGACATGCCGTGGGGGACAGGCTTCTGGTCGAGATTGCCCGGCGTCTCGAGAAGGCGATCAGGCGCGGTGACATGGTTGCGAGACTGGGTGGCGATGAATTCGCCGTGCTGATGTATGGTCCCACGGACGGCACCGGCGACGTCAGCCTGGCGACACGGATCATGAAGAACCTGACACAGCCGCTGAAGATGGACGATGTCACCCTGCTTCCCGGCGGAACCATCGGTTATACCGTCTTTCCCAGGGATCAGGCAGATCCGGAAGGGCTGCTTAGGAATGCCGACAAGGCGCTCTATCAGGCCAAGGCAAGAGGCCGGGGCACCTGGAAGGCCTATGACCCAAATGCGGTTGCGACCACTGCCGCTCGACGCGGGTAATGACGCGCCACAAAGGCGCGGAGATCGTCAGCGGCATTGGCAACTCCGAAGCGACCACTACCTGCATCCGATCGAAATCAATCAGCCGGCAGACCTGCCAGAGCGAGGATTTCAGGGGCTGGCGTGATATGTCCGTGCGGTTTGCAGTAGCTTGGGTCGATCGCCCGATAGCCAAGCAGATTGGCGAGCGGCGCCAGGATTCCTAGCGCCACCTTCTGGATCGCGGGTGACGGCCGGGTGAAGACGATCACGTCGGCAAATTCCCTGGCGATCACTGCCGCCTGAAGCGGCGACGCCCTGCCTTTCTTGTCCACCTTGCCGGCATTGGCCAGGCCGAAGAGCATGCCGATCAGCAGCTCGAAACGGTTCGGGTCAATGTGGTCCGCGCCAGGCGCCCGGTCGAATTCGATCAGGACATGCGCCTCATCGGTCTTGCTGCTGTTCCACCAATCGTGCGCCACGCCAGCCTCCACCGTTGCGGATTGGCCGGGCTCCAGGGAGAAAGTCTTGCCGGCGATGCGGGCGTCGAGCCGGCCGCTGAAAACGGTGAACCGTTCGATCATGTTCGGGTGGAAGTGCTCGCCGACCACCGCGGCCCCCGGCCGGGCGGTCAAATGGGCGATGCCTGGTCCCTGGCCGCGGTCTTCGGTGCCGCGCAGGATCACGGCAAACTCGCCAGTCACCTTGTTCTCGTAGACATCCCCACAGCGTGACATGATGAGCTCGTAGCTCGGAACACCGGCGCATCCCGGTGCCGCACTCGCCACCATACGGCCAAAGGGACTGCTGTTTCAACGACGCTTGAGGGGACGATCGCGAAAACGCCTGCGCTGACTTCCCGCAAGTGCAATCGCGATTTTAGCGGGCATGCCTGGGCGGCCGCGCACGGGGAAACGGCACGATCGTCACTGGCGCCTTGCGGAACTCGGCGATGGCTATTTCCTCGATCAGCGCATCCAGCGCCTGGCTGACGCGTTGGCTCGTTTCGTCGATGCCACTGAGGCGGTTTTGCGCGCACTCCAAAAGCTCGCGCGCTGCTGCGAAGTCACTTCGCATGACAACACCCATTGGTTCACCCATGGTTTGGCCGCCGCACGGATATTGTCAGCGCGCTAAATTGAGCGACTACTAATATACACAGGAGAAATTTAATCGAATGGTATTGAATGGCGGGGCTGGATGCAGTCGTAGCTGACGGCGCCCTCGTCTTTCGAGAAAGGCTTCGGCGGCTCGGGCTATAGAACCCGAAAACCTCTGAATTTCTTGCCGAACCGCATTCCATAGACATTGCACGTCGCAGATGAGGCGACGGAATCGTTGCAGCGTCAATTCTGTTCTGCGCCAGTTGTCTCAGGACCGGGTACGCCAGCCTCACTCAATGCACGAGCTAGCTTTGCGAATAGATTCGGATGACCCCGTTTGCTCGTGGGGTCGCCACTGACCGTGGTATGAAACCATCCTGAATGCGGCAAGGTCAGATGTATGTGACCAGTGCTTGCGTCGTACCACGCGCCAATGTTGAGATAGGCAGTGTTGCCCCCCTTTTCGCTTCTCCGAATGTCGTCTGACATTTTGAACCTCCTGATCTGTGTTGCACCATAGCCAGGTGTTCGGCCTTTGGCCAATTGCGAAGTCATCAAAGATGAGCAGAATTTGCATTCCTCGAGCGGACAAATTGACTCCATAGGCTAACCGGTAGAACATGTAATCTAATCGTGGAGGGCGATAGATGCTATGGAAAGTAGTGGCACTAGTCCTGTCTTGGGTTGCTGTTATGTCTGATGCAACCGCGCAAGAAAACGGACCAATCATTATTTCCGAACAAATTCAGAGGATTGCAGCCGAGTATCCAGTGGCAGATCGCCTTGGGATAGAGTGGGGCGCCGCAACTCCGGAGCAAGTTGGAAAATACGTGGGACTGATTGCGGCTGTAGGTGAGGCCGCAAAAGGGATAGCCTTGAAAAATGGCAGAGAAAATCCATCGGATTCAGATTTCCGTGCGGCCTTTTCTGCTTGGTGCGTCTTCCCACCGAATAAGCCGCCATTGGCGGAACCATATTGGCCCCAAGCTTTCCGAGCGTTCGGCAACGGAATGGTCCGCCACGAGATACGCACTGCAGTAGGGCCGCTCGCAATCGAACTTCCTAGCCTCATCGATAGTGGTGACGGAACTAAAGCGGTTGAGTCGACTTGGCCGACAGACAGTAAGGGCTATTTCGATGAGGTTATTAATCTTAAGGCATTGGACAACGTGAAATGACTGCTGCTTCAATTATTGACAATTTTCCATACTGGGACGTTGGCGCAGCCGTCTTGTGGCTTTTGCTGCTAAATTGGCACTGGCTTTCTTACGTTCCTCCCACTCAGGCTGAGACTGTTGATGAAAGAGCGCTCGGCGCAAGCTTCATATCAGCACAGCTAAGCGCAGTTATAACAGGGGCGTCGGTTATTCTTGCAGGTCTTGGTGCTTTCATTGCGTTGAAGAATGGAGCGATGGAGTTCTCGCTTAGATACAGCCTGTTCTTGTCGGCGCTTTGGGCGGTATTCGCCTTAGCAATTGCTCTTTATGCATTTGGGGTTCTGCCTCACCACGCACCAACTACTAATGTTGTGCGCGTAAGAGGTGTAGCGATGCTTTGCTCGGCGGCGCTTTTTTTCAGCCTTGCTGCAGGCTTTCGTTTTTTGTGGGGCGTGTCTGGATTATTGCTTCTGTAGCTTTCGCTTCGGTAATTGCAGACCATTTGGTGCCGCCAGCGGGAGTTCCTTTTCAATGAGGTTCTGTATCGGTCGAGCCAATGCGGCGTTCACCCCTGAGGATACCCGTGGGCACATCCTCTCATATCTGTCGTACGCAATTATCGCACTTAACTTATTGATTTTACTGGTGCCCCCGGACGGAATCGAACCGCCGACCTTCGGTTTACAAAACCGCTGCTCTACCAGCTGAGCTACAAGGGCACGGCGCTCCGGTAGCATATTTGTTGCGCGAGTAAAGACAAAACTCCATTTTCGGTTATCGGCAGTGGTGCATGAGCCGCCGGGGAGGGCATCCTGAAAACGGCATTCGCTTCCTATATCTGGTTGAGGTGCAATCGCTTGCGCGAGGGTGTCGCATGATCAGACTCATCATCATTCTGCCGATCGTCGTGGTGGCCTGGCTTCTCATGGTGAAACTCATCCGGGACCTGAAGAATGCCAATATCGACTGGACCGGGGTTACCACGATCGTCGGCTTCATCGCGCTCGCCTTCTGGCTGCGCCACGTCACCGGCATGGGATGAAGCGGTGAAAAGAGTCAGTAGTCGGTAGTCGGTAGTGAATCGCAGCGCGTCATGGCACGCATCTCACTACTCACGCACCAGCACCACAAGCACGGCAAGGTGATCATCATCCTTGATCAGGTGACCCGGTTCGTGAAAGGGCGGCTTCGGCCGCCTTTTTTTGCGTCCGGGTTGGCGCCGCCGGTGAAGCTGCCGATCTCCCCCCTTGCGGGGGAGATGCCCGGTAGGGCAGAGGGGGGTGGGAAGGATCGCTAACTTTCGAGATCCAGGCTTCGCCAAGAGAACCCGAAGGATGTAACTACGATTGATTTACAGGTCGGCGGGACAGCACCCCCCTCTGTCCTGCCGGACATCTCCCCCGCAAGGGGGGAGATTGGCCGTGATCAACGCCCTCGCCAATCTGTTGCGTGGTCAAACTAACCTTGCCGTCAGCGCGACCTCGGGCCGGTCGATTTTCTCCGTTCGAAAAAATCTCCAAAAACTCTTCGAACCTTTTTCCTTGCCGACACGACTGATGGTCAAGGGGCGGATGGATCGCCTCTCGCAACGAAGCAAGGAGACCATCATGCGCACTTTCATTTCCGGCCTCATCGCCACCTCCGTCGCCGCCGCCATGCTGGCCGGCACCATTCAGCCTTCGGCTGCTCATGGCAGTCATCACAGAAGGCACCTTGGCATCGGCATCGCCGCCGGCGTCGGCGGCTTCCTGCTCGGCACAGCAATTGCCCAGCCGCGCACCGTCTATATCGAGGAAGAGGGCGGTTCCTGGCATGTCCGCCGCTGCCTCGATCGCTACCAGAGCTACGATCCCTACACCGACACCTATGTCGGCTACGACGGTTATCGCCGCTATTGCCGGCTTTGAGAGAGAGGTGGACCGTTTCAGGCAAAAGAAAAGGGGCACCCCGCTGCCCCTTTTCTGCAGTCTGGGTTGCGATGTTGAACCCGGCACCGCAACCGGTTCCAGCGAGGGATGTACAGGGATTTTTCGACAGCTTAGTCTGGCGATGAAGCCACAAGAGGGGGAGGGACGCTTGGACGAGCACGAACCCAAGGAAGAGCGGATTGAGACGCTTTTCCGCAACGGCACGATCACCACCGTCGGCATTCTACTGGCTTTCTCGCTGGGTTTCATCACGCATTGGGCCGCCAACCCGATCCCTTGGGAAATCTATCACCTGGCAGCCGTCGTGCCGATTTTGATCGGCATTGCCTTGCAGATACGAGCGCTGCGGTTGCTGCTCGACACAACGGCCCTACAGCGACGCGTCTATGAACGCGCCAACCGCATCTTCATCGCCGGCCTCATCTTCACCGCCTGCGGAGTTGGGCTGGCGATGCTGCTTGACTTCTACGACCTATCGACCAGGAGCGCCGTGCCCGGGGCCTAGCTCCGACCATCCTGGCAGATGTCGCACCATTCAGCGCCGACCAGCCGGGCCATGCGCTCGACGCCGATCTTGACCGCCGCATTGGTTGCGCCGGCCGCCGGCACGACCTGGTCATAGGCGCGCAGCGATACGTCGCAATAGACCTGCAGCGGCGAGGCGAGGCCGAAGGGGCAGACGCCGCCAACCGGATGGCCGGTGATCTCGGCCACCTGCCCGGCATCGAGCATGCGCGGCTTGCCGCCGAATGCATCGCGAGATTTGCGGTTGTCGATGCGCGCGTCGCCGCGGGCGACGACCAGCATGACGCGGTCACCGACGCGCAGACAGATGGTCTTGGCGATCTGCCCCGGCTCGACGCCGTGCGCCTCGGCCGCGAGCGCGACGGTCGCTGAGCTTGTCGGCGTTTCGATCACCTCGATGTCGGGGGCATGTTCGGCGAAGAAGGCTTTGACGGACTGGAGGCTCATGCGTCTTTTCGGCTGGCGGAAGATGGACGCAACCTTGGCCGTAGCCGGGCCGCTGTCAAGGCGAACGCGCTGCGCCAATCTCGAAGAGTGAAGCCGGTTCGGCGGCGCGGCTTGGTGAAGAAGGGGGCGGCAGGCCACCGATCATCCTGGTTATTTCCGTTGCGGCTTCGCGCACCAGCGGGCCGATCTCGGCCAGCCGCTCCGGCGTCACCCGCACCGTCGGGCCCGAGACCGAAACGCCGCCGATCGGCTCGCCGAACTCGTTGAAGATGGCGGCGGCGACGCAGCGCATGCCCGGATGCCGTTCCTCGTCGTCGACCGACCAGCCGCGCAGCTTGATTCTCACCAAATCGTGCGCCAGCGCGGAGATGTCGGAAAGCGTGTTTTCGGTGAAGCGCTCCAGCCCGGCCTTGCGCAGGATGGTGGCGACACGGTCGGGATCCAGATGCGCCAGCACCGCCTTGCCGATGCCCGACGCATGGAAGGAACTGCGCGTGCCCGGCCGGAAGAAGGCGCGGATCGCCTGATGCGTCTCGACCTGGCTGACGAAGACGACACAATCGTCCTCGGCGACGCCGAGATTGGCGGTCTCGCCGGTCTTCTCCATCAGTTCCTGCATGACGATGCGGGCGCGATCGACCAGCTTGCGGCGGCGCAGGAACGCCGCGCCCATGCGGTAGGTCTCGACGCCGATCGACCAGAGCTGGTCGGTGCCGTCGAATTCGACCATGCCGTGGTTCTCCAGCGTCGTCAGCATGCGGTAGGCGGTGGACGCCGCCAGGCCGGAACTGGCGGCGATCTCGCTCAGCGACAGGCCGCTGCCTTCGGCGACGATGGCAAGGATGCGCAGCGCCCGGTCGAGCGACTGCACCGAGGTGGCCTCGGCGGGGCCATTGAAGGAGCGGGGCCGGCCACGCTGACGTTTTTCGCTCGTTTCCATGGCGTCATTGTCGCCAAATCTCGCCAAACACGCAATGAAAAAGTTTTTCACCGGCCAGGGCAGATCGATTTCTGGAAAACGGAAAGCACAATAAAATCAGTGGATACTGTCATCTTCTTAGAAATGAAAAAATATTCTGAAAAAATTGAAAAATAGTGGGAGCGCTGTCATCCTTGGCCATCAACACATTTGCGGAGGCTTGCTATGGCCAGGATGCGCGCTGTCGACGCTGCGGTTCTCGTTCTCGAAAAGGAAGGCATTTCCTGTGCCTTTGGCGTGCCGGGCGCGGCGATCAACCCGCTCTATTCGGCGCTGAAGGCGAGGGGCTCGATCCGCCACATCCTGGCGCGCCATGTCGAGGCCGCTTCGCATATGGCTGAAGGCTATACGCGGGCCAAGGCGGGCAATATCGGTCTGTGCATCGGCACCTCCGGCCCGGCCGGCACCGACATGATCACCGGGCTCTATTCGGCGGCGGCGGATTCGATCCCCATCCTGTGCATCACCGGCCAGGCGCCGCGGGCGCGGCTCAACAAGGAGGATTTCCAGGCCGTCGATATCGCCGCGATCGCGGCGCCCGTGGCGAAATGGGCTGTCACCGTCATGGAGCCCTATCTGGTGCCGATGGCGCTGCAGAAGGCGTTTCACCTGATGCGTTCATCACGACCGGGACCGGTGCTGATCGACCTGCCGGTCGACGTGCAACTGGCCGAGATCGAGTTCGACATCGACGCCTATGAGCCGCTGGCGCCGTTCAAGCCGGCGATGTCGCGCGCCCAGGCCGAGAAGGCGCTGGCGATGCTCAACGCAGCTGAAAAGCCGCTGATCGTCGCCGGTGGCGGCATCATCAATGCCGACGCGTCCGATCTCCTGATCGAATTCGCCGAGATCACCGGCGTGCCTGTCATCCCGACGCTGATGGGCTGGGGCGCGATCCCCGACGACCACCGGCTGATGGCCGGCATGTGCGGGCTGCAGACCTCGCATCGCTATGGCAATGCGACGATGCTCGAAGCCGATTTCGTCTTCGGCATCGGCAACCGCTGGGCTAATCGCCACACCGGTTCGGTCGACGTCTATACCAGGGGCAAGAAATTCATCCATGTCGATATCGAACCCACGCAGATCGGCCGTGTCTTCGCGCCGGATCTCGGCGTCGTCTCGGATGCGGGTGCTGCGCTGAAGATGCTGCTCGATGTCGCCACCGAGTGGAAGACGGCCGGAAAGCTGCGCGACTGGTCGGGCTGGGCGAAAGAGTGCCAGCAGCGCAAGAAGACGATGAAGCGCAAGACGCATTTCGACCAGGTGCCGCTGAAGCCGCAGCGCGTCTATGAGGAGATGAACAAGGCATTCGGCCGCGACACCACCTATGTCACCACGATCGGCCTGTCGCAGATCGCCGGGGCGCAGTTCCTGCATGTCTACAAGCCGCGCAACTGGATCAATTGCGGTCAGGCCGGGCCGCTCGGCTGGACGCTGCCGGCCGCGCTTGGAGTGCGCGCCGCCGACCCGGACCGCACCATCGTGGCGCTGTCCGGCGACTATGATTTCCAGTTCATGATCGAGGAGCTGGCCGCCGGCGCGCAGCACAGATTGCCCTACATCCACGTCGTCGTGAACAACGCCTATCTCGGCCTGATCCGCCAGGCGCAGCGCGGCTTTTCCATGGATTTCGAGGTCAGCCTCGCCTTCGAGAACATCAACCGGAAGGACGATGCCGAGGCCGGCTATGGCGTCGACCATGTAGCCGTTGCCGAGGCGATGGGCTGCAAGGCGGTCAGGGTGCGCAAACCGGAAGAGTTCGCTTCGGCCTTCAAGCAGGCGCAGCGGCTGATGAAGGAACATCAGGTTCCGGTCGTGCTCGAATTCATCCTCGAACGCGTTACCAATATTTCGATGGGCACCGAAATCGACAAGATTACCGAATTCGAGGAGCTTGCCGAAAGCCATGAGGATGCTCCAACCGCGATTGTGATGTTGGACTAAGATCTGCGGAGAAAAGGAGAAAAAGAATGCCGCGTTTTTCAGCCAATTTATCGATGCTCTTTGGCGAGCATGAATTCCTCGACCGCTTCGACGCGGCCGCCCGCGCCGGCTTCAAGGGGGTCGAATATGTCGGCCCTTATGACCATGCGCCCGATGTCGTTGCGGCCAGGCTGAAGAACAACGGCCTCAGCCAAGTGCTGTTCAACCTGCCGGCCGGCGACTGGGCAAAAGGCGAGCGCGGCATCGCCGTGCTGCCGGATCGCGTGCCGGAATTCCGGCAAGGTATCGCCAAGGCGATCACCTATGCCCATGCGCTCGGCTGCGAGCAGGTCAACTGCCTCGCCGGCATCGCGCCACAGGGCGCCGATCGTGTGGTCCTGGAAAACGTCTTTGCCGACAACCTCGCCTTCGCGGCTGAGAAGCTGGAGCAGGCCGGCATTCGCCTTCTGATCGAGCCGATCAACACGCGCGACATTCCGGGCTTTTTTCTCAACTATTCGGACCAGGCGCTGGCGCTGATCAACCGCATTGGTTCGAAGAACCTGTTCCTGCAATACGACATCTATCACATGCAGATCATGGAGGGGGATCTCGCCCGTACCATCGAGGCCAATCTCGACCGCATCGCCCATATCCAGCTTGCGGACAATCCCGGCCGTCACGAGCCGGGGACGGGCGAGATCAATTTTCCTTTCCTGTACGAGCACATAGATCGCATTGGCTATTCCGGCTGGGTCGGCGCGGAGTACAAGCCGAAGGCCGGGACGGAAGCCGGGCTGGCCTGGTTCAAGGAATTGGCCGGGCAGGGGAGTGCTGCGGTTTAAGTGCTGGGATTTGCTTCAACGTTTGCGCTGCCCCTCACCCTTACCCTCTCCCCGTATAGAGACGGGGAGAGGGGGCGCCAGCGTTGGAGCGCTACCCTTCTCCCCGTCACTATACGGGGAGAAGGTGCCGGCAGGCGGATTAGGGGCAGCGCCGACCTCTGAATGAATTCGAACAAAGATTTTCAGGAGACTAGAGATGGAAACCATCGGCTTCATCGGCCTTGGCATCATGGGCGCGCCGATGGCGGGGCACTTGCTGGATGCCGGCTACACAGTCGTGGCAAGCGACCACCGTTCTAAGCCGCCGGCCGAGCTCGTTGTCAAAGGCCTGAAGACCGTCACCGGCCGCGATGCCGTGGCCAAAGCCGCCGACATCATCATCACCATGGTGCCTGACACCCCGCAGGTGGCCGACGTGCTGTTTGGCGACAAGGGCGTCGCGTCCGGCCTCGCCAAGGGCAGGCTGGTCATCGACATGAGCTCGATCTCGCCGATCGCGACCAAGGAATTTGCCAGCAAGATCAACGATCTCGGCTGCGACTATCTCGATGCGCCGGTGTCCGGCGGCGAGGTCGGGGCCAAGGCGGCGTCGTTGACCATCATGGTCGGCGGCGAGGAAAAGGCCTTCGAACGCGCCAGGCCCGTCTTCGAGAAGATGGGCAAGAACATCACCCTGGTGGGACCGAACGGCGTCGGCCAGACCACCAAGGTCGCCAACCAGATCGTCGTCGCGTTGACCATTGAAGCCGTCGCCGAAGCGCTTGTTTTTGCGTCAAAAGCCGGCGCTGATCCGGCCAAGGTCAGGCAGGCGCTGATGGGTGGGCTGGCAGCCTCGCGCATCCTCGAAGTGCATGGCGAGCGCATGGTCAAGCGCACCTTCGCGCCGGGCTTCCGCATCGAACTGCACCAGAAGGATCTCAATCTCGCGCTGGAAGGGGCAAAGGCGCTTGGCGTAGCACTTCCCAACACCTCGACGACCCAGCAATTGTTCAACTCTTGCGCGGCGAACGGTGGAGCAAAGGAAGACCATTCGGCACTGGTCAGGGCACTGGAGCGGATGGCGGGGCATGAAGTGGGTGAATAGTGAATAGTGAATAGTGAATGGTGAATGGTGAATGGTGAATAGTGAATAGAAATCAATAGCTAGACAGAAACGTATCTGGTCTTAGCAACCATTCACCATTCACCATTCACTATTCACCCAAGAAACTTCCTCGCCGCATAAAGGCTCACCGCCGCGGCGTTCGACACGTTGAGCGAGCGGATGGCGCCGGGCATGTCGAGCCGGGCCAGCGTCGTCACCGTCTCGCGCGTCTTCTGGCGCAGGCCCTTGCCTTCGGCGCCGAGCACCAGCGCTATTCTGTCGCCGGAAAAGCTCTTTTCGAGCTCCGCCGGTCCATCCGAATCGAGACCGATGGTCTGGAATCCGGCCTCGTGAAGCTGGCCAAGCGCATCGGCGAGGTTCTTCACCTCGATCTGGTCGATATGCTCCAGCGCGCCGGAGGCGGATTTCGCCAGCACGCCGGATTCCTGCGGGCTGTGGCGCGCGGTGGTGATGAGTGCGCCGGCGCCGAAAGCGACCGCCGAGCGCAGGATTGCGCCGACATTGTGCGGATCGGTGACCTGGTCGAGCACCAGCACCAGGTGGGTGTCGCCGAGCGCATCGAGGCGTTTCGGCTTCAGCGGCTCGGCTTCGACCAGCACGCCCTGATGCACGGCGTCCGAACCGGTGATCCTGTCGATCTCCCTGGGCTCGACCAGCTCGGCCTTGAAGGGCAAGGCGGCGAGATCGGCGATCGCCAGCCGCTCGGCGGCGTTGCGCGTCACCAGCATCTTCCTGATCTTGCGGCGCGGATTGTCGAGCGCCGCCCGCACCGTGTGCAGGCCGTAGAGCCGCACCAGCCCGTCGCCAACGCTTTCGCCAGGCGGCACCGGTTGGCGCGGCCGGAATGCCGGGGCGCCGGCCTTCTCGTCGCGGTGGGCGCGGCGCAGCTTGGCGTAATGGGTGTCTTTCGGGGTGCCGGTCTTGTTGCTCATGGCTGGCTTCTATAACCGCCTCTTTCGGCTAAGGATATGGCACGTCGCCGCGGATGCCGGACAACAGCGAAAAAGCCTGGCTGCGCGGTTGACACCCAATGGCCTTGCCGCCATAAGGCGCTTCGCTGATTTCGGAGAAAACCAGAGGTTTCCTCCCTGATCGGTGAGAATGCCTCGTTGCATGGCTCCGGCGGCAGACTGGAGAGGTGCCCGAGTGGTTAAAGGGGACGGACTGTAAATCCGTTAGCTTAGCTTACGTTGGTTCGAATCCAACCCTCTCCACCACTGCCGGCCCGGAAGCCCTGAAACGTGAAAGCATCGGACCGAAAGTGCATGGCGCTTTTCGGGTGAATCCGGTACTTCAGTACAAGGCGCGGGTATAGCTCAGTGGTAGAGCAGCAGCCTTCCAAGCTGAATATGCGGGTTCGATTCCCGCTACCCGCTCCAGTTTCCCATTACAAAATCAAGGCGTGCTCTAGCTGTTGAAGGCGGATGCAACCTGATGCTGCGGCGGCACCTGTCCGTTCGGCGTCAGCTTGTCGACGATGCCAGGCAAGGCAGCGGACAGTTGCTTGAGCACATCCTGCTCGCTCATCCCCGACCTTTGCGCGATTTCGCGGATGATCTGTGGACCCAGCGCATTGCCCAGATCATTGGCGTTGTCTACCTCATCCGCTTCAAGATCTCCCGCACCAGCGTGTTGAAGCCGGCGGCGAGCCCTTTGGCGAGGATTGGCCACAATTCATCGAGCAGGCGCCTGATGGCTGTTTCGAGGGCCGTGTCACGCCCGGGTCTGACCGGCAGATTGGGCATCGCGCCCATTGCCGCCATCACATCCTTGCGCAACCGGTCGCCGCAGGCTCTCGGGCCGACGACCGACGGGTCGAAGGGCAGCCGGGCAAAATCCCATTTTCCGCGCTGCTTGATGCCCAGCGTGCTTTCGACCTCGGCATGGGAGAGCACCGTCCTGGGCGTGACCTTGATGCGATAATATTTGCAGAGCTCGGCGACGACGATGGCCAGCGCATCCCACTGTGTCTTCGTCATGGGGTAGCGGCCGGCGCTGAATGGCCGTTCCTCCGCTCCGGCCATGCAGCAGAGCGAAACGCCGATCGAGCCGCTGTTGCAGTTGAGCGTGTGGGCAGCGTACCCCGGTTTTACCCTGCCGGAATTGAGCGCAATGGAAGGCCGGCCCCTGACGAGGCCGCCATTGCCCTCGACCAGAATATGATAGGCGTCCTTGTCGGTCTCGCACGCCGAATGCGAGCCGGCCGTCCAATGGCAGACGACCCGCTTCATCGGAACGTTGGGGATCCAGTCCGGCGGCAGCGCCACAGCAAATCCCCGCAACAAATCTGGCGAACGGAATCACTATAATTTCTTTGAAGAAGAATGCGAAAACGAAACGATAATTTGGTTGAGCTTTTCTAACACTTGATACTCAGCAGCTACTCTTGGGGGGCTTGGCTGCAAGGTGACCAAGTGGATGTCGCACTGGGTGCCAAAGGTTGTGGGAAGTTATGCGCGCAACGCGAAACATCAATAAACAGGGTGTATTGTGGTATTGTAGCGTGTTTGGCCTAGGGGAAGTTCGATGGGGGTCTTTGACATTTTCTCGAAACGCCAGAAGCGGATACGCGGCGAATTTCCTGACATCTATCAGTATGATTCGATCCCAAACGGACTACGGGTCCAAATTGTACAAATTCTGTCAGCGACTCTCGGCAGCGGATCGGATTTGCATGAAGGCGCTCCGCTGGAGACCTACAAGGCGATAGTAGAAATACTATGCAAGGAGTATGGTATATTTACTCTCCCTCCTACTACTAACAGAAGAATCACAAACTATATGGAGGAATTATTAACATTTTTTATGAATGCGAGTGACAACGAAAAAGCTTTAGATGTTATTGAAATAAGCTTTAAAGTTGTCGACAAACTGACCCGCAAGTGGGAGTATTTGCACCGTCCAAACTATTCGGAACTTGCAGACGAAGCGCTTGCCGAACTTAACACAAGATTTAAGGAGCATGGAGTTGGTTTCCAGTTTATTGATGGAGAAATCATCAGAGTCGACTCCGAGCTGATTCATGCAGAGGCAGTGAAGCCGGCTCTTCGCCTTCTGAACACCCGCATGTATAAAGGTGCCCATGAGGAGTTCATAAGTGCATACGATCACTACCGGCACGGAAAAAATAAGGAAGCTCTAAACGACTGCCTAAAGTCCTTTGAGAGTACAATGAAAGCCATTTGCGACAAACGACGCTGGCAGTACAGCCCATCTGACACAGCCAGCAAACTTCTTCAGGTGTGCTTCGACAACGGGTTGGTGCCATCATTTTGGCAAACCCAGCTAACCTCTCTGCGCTCTTTGTTGGAGAGTAGTATTCCGACAGGTCGGAACAAACTCAGCGGCCACGGGCAAGGTTCTACCCCAGCGCCCGTTCCCGACTACATCGCCGCCTACATGCTGCACATGACAGCTTCAACACTCGTTTTTTTGACGACCGCCGAGGCCGCTTTGCCCTAGCTATCCGTCACATGTTCTTCATATTGGGGCAGGTCGTCGGTGATTGTGAACCACTTTGCCTTGGAGCCGACAAAGATATGCTGCGTCGGGCGGATGGCCGGTTCGTCGACGAGGGTCCCCATCGCGACGTGGACAAAGACGCCGTCGCGGACGACCGAATAGAGCAGCGAACCGCATGATTTGCAGTGCACATTATGGTTGGTTTCGTCGCCGAAGATCAGCAGATTGTCCTCGCCCCTGGTCAGGCTGAGCTTCTCCCGCTCGATACCGGCAAACGGCTTGAAGGCAGAGCCGGTCGTGCGCCGGCAGTTCGAGCAGTGGCAGTTCGCGGCGTAGATGAACTCGTCCGCCACCGCGTAGTGAACGGCGCCGCACAGGCATTTTCCGGTGAGCGTGTGATTGCTGGCATTCTTCTGGCTGGTCACTGGCCTCTCCATTCAGCTAATCGACCGCATGGCTGAGCACAGCCTAGGCGACGACGGCCAGCCGGCGCTTGCGCTCGTCGAGCGACACGATGGTCAGCCCGCTGGCCACCACCAGCAGGATGCCGCAGACCGCCAGCGCATTCGGGAACTGACCGAACACCACGAGGCCCGAAATGACCGCCCAGACGGTGAAGCTGTAATAGAATGGCGCCACCGCGCTCGTGGGCCCGACGCGATAGGCCATGAAGATGAAGAAATGGCCGAAGATCAGGAACAGCCCGGCGCCGGCGATCAGCAGCAGATGACGGCCCGCGGGCGCCGCCCATTGCTCGGTCGCAACATGCGCGATGCCCGAGCCGGCCAGCACCACCACGACGGCGGAAATGGCGACAATCATGCCTGGCACTTCCGCGGCGACCTTGCGCCCGGCGAGATCGCGCGCGGCGGCGAGCGCCGCATTGCCGAGCGCCAGCGCCGCATAGACCGAGATGCCTTGCATCGTCGGTTGCGCCACCATGAGCGCGCCGATGAAGCCTAGCCCGATCAGCGCCATGCGCATGCCGCCGATCCGCTCGCCGAACAGGATCGAGGAGCCGACCAGCATGAGCAGCGGCGTGATCTGCCCCAGCGCGGTCGAATCGGCGATCTGCATGTTGGCGAGCGCCACCACGTAGCAAAGGATCGCCCCCAGCTCGAGCAGGTTCCTGCGCAGGACCTTCCCGTCGAAGATCAGCGGGATCTGCCTGCTATAGCCGAGCAGGAACAACAGCGGCATGCCCCACAGCGTGGCCGCCATGCCGCGCAGGAACAGCACCTCGTAGGGCGGCAGGCCAACGGTGGCGAGCTTCATCATCGTATCGTTGACCAGATACGACCCGGTCGAGACGATCATGAACAGCGGGCCGCGAATGGAGCTGGGAATGAACTGCATCGGTCGAACAAATCAGACGGATGCCGCGGCGGCAATGGGCCAGGCTTGCGCTGTGATTCCGGCAAGGGCAGGTGGCAATGCGGCCTTCGACGGGTCGGGCGCCTGCCTATTTCATTTCCCGGCTGGCGTTCCTATATCCGCGCCACATCCCCCGAAAATCGGATCATGGGTTCAGACCGGGCGGGTAAGCGCTTCGCCACAAGGCACTTGTGTTTTCCGGCCGTTGTCGCTAATCGCCCCGCATTCGACTGAACTGAAGGTCCAGGCCGTCCAAGGAAAGAGACTATGGCAAAAGGTAAATTCGAGCGCACTAAGCCTCATGTGAACATTGGCACGATTGGTCACGTCGACCATGGCAAGACGTCGCTGACGGCGGCGATCACCAAGTATTTTGGCGAATACAAGCGCTATGACCAGATCGATGCGGCGCCCGAGGAGAAGGCGCGCGGCATCACGATCTCGACGGCGCATGTCGAATACGAGACGGCCAACCGCCACTATGCCCATGTCGACTGCCCCGGCCACGCCGACTATGTGAAGAACATGATCACCGGTGCGGCGCAGATGGACGGCGCGATCCTGGTGGTGTCGGCCGCCGACGGTCCGATGCCGCAGACGCGCGAGCACATCCTTTTGGCCCGCCAGGTCGGCGTGCCCTCGATCGTGGTGTTTTTGAACAAGGTCGACCAGGTCGACGACGCTGAGCTGCTCGAACTGGTCGAGCTCGAGGTGCGCGAGCTCCTGACCAAGAACGAGTTCCCCGGCGACGACATTCCGATCGTCAAGGGTTCGGCTTTGGCCGCTCTGGAAGATTCGGACAAGAAGATCGGCGAGGACGCGATCCGCGAGCTGATGGCTGCGGTCGACGCCTACATCCCGACCCCGGTTCGTCCGCTGGACAAGCCGTTCCTGATGCCGATCGAGGACGTGTTCTCGATCTCGGGCCGCGGCACGGTGGTGACCGGCCGCGTCGAGCGCGGCGTGGTCAAGGTCGGCGAGGAGCTGGAGATAATCGGCATCCGTCCGACGACCAAGACGACCTGCACGGGCGTCGAGATGTTCCGCAAGCTGCTCGACCAGGGCCAGGCTGGCGACAACATCGGCGCGCTGCTGCGCGGTGTCGACCGTGAAGGTGTCGAGCGCGGCCAGGTTCTGGCCAAGCCCGGTACGGTCAAGCCGCACAAGAAGTTCGTGGCCGAAGCCTACATCCTGACCAAGGACGAGGGTGGCCGTCACACGCCGTTCTTCACCAACTACCGTCCGCAGTTCTACTTCCGCACGACGGACGTGACCGGCATCGTGTCGCTGCCGGAAGGCACCGAGATGGTGATGCCTGGCGACAACATCACGGTCGATGTCGAGCTGATCGTGCCGATCGCCATGGAAGAGAAGCTGCGCTTCGCCATCCGTGAAGGCGGCCGCACCGTCGGTGCCGGCATCGTCGTCACCATCAAAGAGTAATTGGCGCCGGCCTTCGCCGGAATCCAAACAGAAAGGGTGGTCCTCGGGCCGCCCTTTTTGCATTGTGGCCTTGCGTTACAGCCTCTTGGAAGCGGGCAAGCCGTCATTTCAAAACCTGTTGCAAGCGCCGCCACCGCAACTAGTATAGGTTGTATCGAGGGGGCTTGCCCAAATGGGTTGGTGGCATCGTTTGAATGGCCGGACATGGTGGTCGCTCAGGCTGATCTGCCTGGTGTCGTTCTGTGTCATCGGGCACGCCGCCTTCGCGGCGAAGACAAAGAAGCCCGTGCCCGATCTTGGTCCGACGATGCGGTTTGTCGTCGTCCGCAGCAATGCACCGGGTTGCGAGCCGACCTGCCCGGAATGGATATCGGCGGAGGGCACGATCGAGGCCGGCACGCCGGTTCGGTTCAAACGCACGCTCAAGGCGCTCCGCGGCCGAAAGCTGCCTGTCGTCGTGGATTCTCCCGGCGGCCACGTCGAGGCGGCGCTGGCGCTTGGCCGACTGATCCGTAAGAACAAGCTCGATATCGCGGTTGGCAAGACCCGGTTCACTGGGTGTCAGCCGGATGCCAAGGACTGCAAGGAAAACGACGGCAAGGGCGCCCGCTATTTCGGCAATCCCTATGCCAACGGCGCTATCTGCAATTCAGCCTGCCCGTTGATGTTTGCCGGTGGCATCAGGCGCGTTGTAGGGCAGTGGGCCTATCTCGGCGTCCATCAGATCACCACGACCTACATCCGGACGAAATTGCAGTACCGGACCACCTATCGCGTCGTGAGAGGCAAGAAGAAGATCATCGACAAGAAGATCGTCAGCCGCAAGAACGCCGGCAGCTACAAGACCTACGAGATGAGCAAGGCGGTGGAGAAGAAGCTGGCGGCCTATCTCAAGGAAATGGGCGTCGGCCTCGGCGTGCTCGAAACGATGAAGAACACCCCGGCCAGCGGCATCCAGCAACTGGCCCCGTACGACATGCTGCAGACGAACCTGGTCACCAGCCTCGATTCCCTCGACCTCCTGACCACGCCGACCATATGCAAGGCAACTCCGGTACCGGCGAATTGCCGGGAAATACCGGCGAACAAGGGCGCAGAGCCGGCCGACGTGCCGACGGCCGAAGCCAAGCCCGAGATTCCGCAGCCGGCTGCGACCGTGCCGCCAAAGGAAGAGGCGGAGATGCGCTTCGCCCTCGTTCGCGGCAGCAACCCGCTGTGCAATCCCGATTGCCCGGAGTGGATTTCGGCGGAAGGCACGATCACTGCGGGGACCCCTGAAAGGCTGCGCAAGTTGCTCGATACCCTCAGTGGGCGAAGACTGCCCGTGGTGATCAGCTCGCCTGGAGGCGACGTGCTCGGCGCCATTGCGGCCGGCCGGCTGATCCGGGAGCAAAAGCTCGACGTTTCCGTCGCCCGAACCGATTTCGTCGACTGTGATCCCCGGGCGGTGGGTTGCATCGCCGCGGATGGAGTCCATGCCGGGCTGGATGGCATCCATGCCGGGCTTACCATCGATTCAGGTGGCGAATGTAGCTCGGCCTGTGCGATCATGGTCGCCGGCGGTGTCAGGCGCCTTGTCGGCCCCAGAGCACGCCTCAGCATCCAGTCAGTGGGGCAAGCGCGGCAGGTTGAGGCCTATCTCGACGACATGGCGATTGGCCGGGATCTGTTCACCGCAATTCAGCGCCACTCAGCCCAGCACCAACTCGAACCTGACACGATGCTGAAGCTCGGGTTGACGACGGGACGCCAATCGGTGGACGAACTGACCGGCGCCACCATCTGCAGATCGGTGCCGAAGCCCGACAATTGCAGGGTCACGCCGTCGGCCAATGCCGAGGCCGCAACGCCCCCGAAGCTGTAGCGTCGCCGACCAAACTAGCCATCGAGGCAGGTTGAGTTCGCCACGATCCTTCCGCTATCGTCCCTGCCCATCAGCCGGGCGTCCAATAGTGGAGCAGGCTGCTGCCCCCTGTTTTCCACCGCCCATGGCCACACGCCGCTCTTTACAGCGCGCGCGGAAGCTTTTAGGAAGCGCCTGCTGCGCCGACATGCGCACGATACGGGCATAGCTCAGTTGGTAGAGCGGCGGTCTCCAAAACCGCAGGTCGTAGGTTCGAGCCCTGCTGCCCGTGCCATTTCTGCGAAATGGCGATTTCTCGGAAAAAGCCCGGTTTCCAGGAACCGGCCTTTGAAAATCGGCCGATGACTTGCCATATAGGCTGAGTTGAGGCATAAGAACCCCATAGCCGGGACGGGACGACTGGATGGTTCCGAGGCGGCGTTTGGTCATAAAGCGGACACTTGCCACTTGCGTGGATCAAGAATCGGTTTTATGTAGACGAAACAGACACGCGACGCGTGGAGCTGGGAAGCCGGCTTTACGCGTCCGATTTGCATGGGCGAAATGATTGCGCTGATTCGGCGCGGCCATGAGGTTCAGGCGGCACGTCCCGGCCAGCGGGATCATCCAGGAGACCCGGCCAACGGGTCTTGAAGACAGAGCGGCACATGGCTTCGAAAACCACAAATCCTTTCGTCTTTCTCCAGCAGGTTCGCTCGGAGACCGCCAAGGTGACTTGGCCGTCGCGTCGCGAAACGATGATCTCGACGGTGATGGTCCTGGCGTTCGCCCTGATTGCGATGATCTTTTTCTTCAGCGCCGACGTGGCCATGGGCTATGCGATCGAGTGGATTCTGAGCCTTGGACGCTAAGTCCGGCGATTACGGAGAAGTCTTGAGATGACTGCGCGGTGGTACATCGTCCACGCCTATTCGAACTTTGAAAAGAAGGTCGCCGAGGATATCGAGAACAAGGCCAAGCAGAAGGGCCTGTCCGCCGACATCGAGCAGATCGTGGTGCCGACCGAGAAGGTCGTCGAGATCCGCCGCGGCCGCAAGGTCGATGCCGAGCGCAAGTTCTTCCCGGGCTATGTGCTGCTGAAGGCCAATCTGACCGATGCGATCTTCTCGCTGGTGAAGAACACGCCGAAGGTCACCGGCTTCCTGGGCGACTCCAAGCCGGTGCCGATCACCGAAGCCGAGGCCCAGCGCATCCTGAACCAGGTGCAGGAAGGCGTCGAGCGGCCCAAGCCCTCGGTCACCTTCGAGATCGGCGAGGCGATCCGCGTTTCGGACGGTCCGTTCGCCTCGTTCAACGGTTTCGTCCAGGAAGTGGACGAGGAGCGGGCGCGGCTCAAGGTGGAAGTTTCGATCTTCGGGCGCGCCGTGCCCGTCGATCTCGAATTCGGACAGGTCGAGAAGGGCTGATCCGAAATCCTCGCCGCCGGTTGGCGGCAAGGAGGCGGCGCGGAAAAAACGCGCGGCCTGAACGGGTGGGAGGCGAATGCGGCTTTAGCCGGCCGCACGAACCGCACCACCAGACTGCAACCGCCGGCGTTTCCCCGATAGTGGGGCCGGCATGAGACAAAGGCAGGAATAGAGATGGCTAAGAAAGTTGCAGGCCAGCTCAAGCTCCAGGTTGCCGCGGGCTCGGCTACGCCGTCGCCCCCGATCGGCCCGGCGCTTGGTCAGCGCGGCATCAACATCATGGAGTTCTGCAAGGCGTTCAACGCGCAGACCCAGGAAATGGAAAAAGGTTCTCCGATCCCGGTCGTCATCACCTACTACCAGGACAAGTCGTTCACCTTCGTCATGAAGACGCCGCCGGTGAGCTACTTCCTGAAGAAGGCCGCGAACCTGAAGTCGGGCTCGAAGGAGCCGGGCAAGGTCAAGGCCGGCACGATCGGCCGCGACAAGGTGCGCGCCATCGCCGAGCAGAAGATGAAGGATTTGAACGCCAACGACGTCGAGGCGGCCATGCGCATGGTCGAGGGCTCCGCCCGCTCGATGGGCCTGGAAGTGGTGGGCTGAGATCATGGCAAAGATTGCAAAACGCGTATCGAAGGCCCGCGAAGGCATCGATCCCAACAAGGCTTACGCGCTGGGTGAAGCGCTGAAGCTGCTCAAGGATCGCTCCTCGGTGAAGTTCGACGAGACCATAGAAGTCGCCATGAACCTCGGCGTCGACCCGCGCCATGCCGACCAGATGGTCCGCGGCGTGGTCAACCTGCCGAACGGCACCGGCCGCTCGGTCCGCGTCGCCGTGTTCGCACGTGGCGACAAGGCCGAGGAAGCCAAGGCTGCCGGCGCCGATATCGTTGGCGCCGAGGATCTGGTCGAGATCGTCCAGAAGGGCACGATCGACTTCGATCGCTGCATCGCCACGCCGGACATGATGCCGCTGGTCGGCCGTCTGGGCAAGGTGCTCGGCCCGCGCGGCATGATGCCGAACCCGAAGGTCGGCACCGTCACCACCGACGTGGCCGCCGCCGTCAAGGCATCGAAGGGCGGCGCCGTCGAATTCCGCGTCGAGAAGGCCGGTATCGTCCATGCCGGCGTCGGCAAGGTCTCGTTCGACGTGACGGCGCTGGAAGAGAACGTCCGCGCCTTCGCCGACGCGGTGACCAAGGCAAAGCCGGCTGGCGCCAAGGGCAACTACGTCAAGAAGGTGTCGGTCACCTCGACGATGGGCCCGGGCCTCAAGCTCGACGTCTCGACGCTCGCGGCGTCCTGATACGAATGACCCGGATCGGCCGCTAAAGGGCTGATCCGAAAAAGAATTCCGGGCCTCCGACCTGTCGGCGGCCCGGTACCGGAAGTCGGAAGGCTTCCGGACATCCTGTCCGAGATTGCAGGCGGCCCGAGCCTTGGTTTGAAAAGGGGGGCCTTAATTCATGTGGGCCTGCATGAGACGGGTGAAGACCGGACAACGGAGCCGCAAGCTCCAATGAAAGGTTCGAACCGTGTTTGCCTTTTGTCTGCGCATCGCCGGCTTGGCCGTCGATGTGGCGAAAGGGGGCAGGATCCTCGAGCGTCGTTCGGGAGATCCGTTACTGGATGGCCCGGCCGGCAAAAGGCAACCCGACGCCTGTCCTCGTGAATGGGAATGTTCCCATTGAAAGGGCAGGGGTCAACTGGAGATAGGCAGTGGACAGAGCGGAAAAACGCGAACTCGTCACGGGCCTGAATGATGCGTTTTCAAGCGCTGGTTCAGTTGTCGTGGCCCACTACGCCGGTATCACCGTCGCGCAAATGAACGACCTTCGGTCGAAAATGCGCGCCGCCGGTGGCACCGTCAAAGTCGCGAAGAACCGTCTCGCCAAAATCGCTCTTCAGGGCACGGACTCCGCATCGATCATCGAGCTGTTCAAGGGACAGACGCTGATCGCTTATTCGGAGGATCCGATTGCGGCGCCGAAGGTCGCGTCCGATTTCGCCAAGGGAAATGACAAGCTCGTCATTCTCGGCGGCGCAATGGGCACAACCTCGCTCAACGCCGACGGTGTGAAGGCACTCGCCACACTTCCGTCGCTCGATGAGCTGCGCGCCAGGCTGGTTGGCATGATCGCCACGCCGGCTACCCGGATCGCCCAGATCGTCAATGCGCCAGCGGCTTCGGTCGCGCGCGTCATCGGCGCTTACGCCCGGAAGGACGAGGCGGCATGAGGCCGTTCCTCGCTATCACAAACACACGTTCGAACCTTATGAAGGAACATTCAAATGGCTGATCTGGCAAAGATCGTAGACGACCTTTCGAAGCTGACCGTCCTCGAGGCGGCCGAGCTGTCGAAGCTTCTGGAAGAAAAGTGGGGCGTTTCCGCCGCTGCTCCGGTGGCGGTTGCCGCCGCTGGCGGCGCTGCGGCCGCTGCTGCTCCGGCCGAGGAAAAGACGGAATTCGACGTCGTCCTCACCGAGGCAGGCGCTCAGAAGATCAACGTCATCAAGGAAGTCCGCGCCATCACCGGTCTTGGCCTCAAGGAAGCCAAGGACCTGGTCGAGGCGGCTCCGAAGCCGGTCAAGGAAGGCGTTTCCAAGGCCGACGCGGACAAGTTCAAGGCGCAGCTCGAAGCAGCCGGCGCCAAGGTCGACTTGAAGTAAGCGTTGTCTAAAGCGGCGGGCGGCCTCGCGCCGTCCGCCACTCCCTTCGCGTGAAGGGAGGCCAGAGTTACGCGAGACGTACGAAAACCTCTTTCCTGAAGGCCTTGAAACCGGCCTTCAGGAAACGGGTTTTCTCCCGTTCTAGCCGACCGCCGACAGGCGGCCGGATAACCGATTGAAGGGCCGCCGCCGAGGTGGCCGCGAATGCAAGGCGAACCGCGGCGAGGTTCGTCCCGAGTTTAGAGCTAAGGAGCGACGATGGCCCAGACCCAGACTTTCAATGGCCGCAGACGCGTACGCAAGTTCTTCGGTAAGATCCCGGAAGTTGCGGAGATGCCGAACCTCATCGAGGTTCAAAAGGCATCCTATGACCAGTTCCTGATGGTGGACGAGCCCAAGGGCGGGCGTCCGGATGAGGGACTGCAGGCCGTTTTCAAGTCGGTCTTCCCGATCTCCGATTTTTCCGGCTCCTCGATGCTGGAGTTCGTGAAGTACGAGTTCGAAGGACCGAAATTCGACGTTGACGAATGCCGTCAGCGCGACCTGACCTATGCCGCGCCACTGAAGGTGACGCTGCGCCTCATCGTGTTCGATATCGACGAGGATACCGGCGCCAAGTCGATCAAGGATATCAAGGAGCAGGACGTCTACATGGGCGACATGCCGCTCATGACCTTGAACGGTACCTTCATCGTCAACGGCACCGAGCGCGTCATCGTCTCGCAGATGCACCGTTCGCCGGGCGTCTTCTTCGACCATGACAAGGGCAAGTCGCACTCGTCCGGCAAGCTATTGTTTGCCGCGCGCGTCATTCCCTATCGCGGTTCGTGGCTCGACATCGAGTTCGATTCGAAGGACGTTGTGCACGCCCGCATCGACCGCCGCCGCAAGATTCCGGTGACGTCGCTGCTGATGGCGCTTGGCATGGACGGCGAGGAGATCCTGTCGACCTTCTACAACAAGATCACCTACAAGCGTGCCGGCGACCACTGGCGCATCCCCTTCAACGTCGAGCGTTTCCGCGGCCTCAAGGCCGTTGGCGACCTGGTCGATGCCGACACCGGCGAGGTCGTCGTCGAGGCCGGCAAGAAAATCACCGCACGCCAGGCCAGGGCGCTGGGCGAAAAGGGTCTCAAGGCGATCAAGGCGACCGACGAGGATCTGCTCGGCAACTACCTCGCCGAGGACATCGTCAACTACGCCACCGGCGAGATTTTCCTCGAAGCCGGCGACGAGATCGACGACAAGACGCTGAAGGTGCTGCTCGGTACCGGCGAGGACGAGATCAAGGTTCTCGACATCGACCATGTCAATGTCGGCGCCTATATCCGCAACACGCTCAACGTCGACAAGAACGAGAGCCGCCAGGACGCGCTGTTCGACATCTACCGCGTCATGCGTCCCGGCGAGCCGCCGACGCTCGAGACCGCCGAAGCCATGTTCAACTCGCTGTTCTTCGACAGCGAGCGCTATGATCTGTCGGCCGTCGGCCGCGTCAAGATGAACATGCGCCTCGAGCTCAAGGCCGAGGACACCGTGCGCGTGCTGCGCAAGGACGACATCCTGGCCGTGGTCAAGACGCTGGTCGAACTGCGCGACGGCAAGGGCGAGATCGACGACATCGACAATCTCGGCAACCGCCGCGTGCGCTCGGTCGGCGAGCTGATGGAAAACCAGTACCGCGTCGGCCTGCTGCGCATGGAGCGCGCGATCAAGGAGCGTATGTCCTCGATCGAGATCGACACGGTGATGCCGCAGGACCTGATCAACGCCAAGCCGGCGGCCGCCGCCGTGCGCGAGTTCTTCGGCTCCTCGCAGCTGTCGCAGTTCATGGATCAGACCAACCCGCTGTCGGAGATCACCCACAAGCGCCGCCTTTCGGCGCTTGGACCGGGCGGTCTGACCCGCGAGCGCGCCGGCTTCGAGGTGCGCGACGTGCACCCGACGCATTACGGCCGCATCTGCCCGATCGAGACGCCGGAAGGCCCGAATATCGGCCTGATCAACTCGCTGGCCACGTTCGCGCGCGTCAACAAGTACGGCTTCATCGAGAGCCCGTACCGCAAGATCGTCAACGGCAAGCTGACCAATGAGGTCGTCTATCTCTCCGCTATGGAAGAGTCCAAGCACCACGTTGCGCAGGCCAATGCCGAGCTCGACAAGAACGGCGGTTTCGTCGACGAATTCGTCATTTGCCGCAGCGCCGGCGAAGTGATGATGGCGCCGCGCGAAAACGTCGATCTGATGGACGTATCGCCGAAGCAGATGGTGTCGGTGGCAGCTGCCCTGATCCCGTTCCTCGAGAATGACGACGCCAATCGGGCGCTGATGGGCTCGAACATGCAGCGTCAGGCCGTGCCGCTGGTGCGCGCCGAGGCGCCGTTCGTCGGTACCGGCATGGAGCCGATCGTCGCTCGTGACTCGGGCGCTGCCATCGGCGCTCGTCGCGGCGGTGTCGTCGACCAGGTGGACGCGACGCGTATCGTCATCCGCGCCACGGAAGATCTCGATCCCGGCAAGTCCGGCGTCGATATCTACCGGCTGATGAAGTTCCAGCGTTCGAACCAGAACACCTGCATCAACCAGCGTCCGCTGGTGCGCATGGGTGACCGGGTCAACAAGGGCGACATCATTGCCGACGGTCCCTCGACCGAGCTCGGCGATCTGGCGCTCGGCCGCAACGTGCTGGTCGCGTTCATGCCGTGGAACGGCTACAACTACGAGGACTCCATCCTCTTGTCCGAGCGCATCGTCGCCGACGACGTCTTCACCTCGATCCACATCGAGGAGTTCGAGGTCATGGCGCGCGACACCAAGCTCGGTCCGGAGGAAATCACGCGCGACATCCCGAACGTCTCGGAAGAAGCGCTGAAGAACCTCGACGAAGCCGGCATCGTCTATATCGGCGCGGAAGTGCAGCCCGGCGACATCCTGGTCGGCAAGATCACGCCGAAGGGCGAAAGCCCGATGACGCCGGAAGAAAAGCTGCTGCGCGCCATCTTCGGCGAAAAGGCGTCCGACGTGCGCGACACCTCCATGCGCATGCCTCCGGGCACTTTCGGCACCGTCGTCGAAGTGCGCGTCTTCAACCGTCACGGCGTCGAAAAGGACGAGCGCGCCATGGCGATCGAGCGCGAGGAGATCGAACGCCTCGCCAAGGACCGCGACGACGAGCAGGCGATCCTCGACCGCAACGTCTATTCGCGCCTGTCCGACGTTCTCGTCGGCAAGGAGGCGATCGCCGGGCCGAAGGGGTTCAAGAAGGGCTCGAAGCTGTCGAAGGACACGCTCGACGAGTATCCGCGTTCGCAGTGGTGGCAGTTTGCCGTGGAGAACGAAAAGCTCCAGAGCGAACTGGAAGCGCTGCGTGGCCAGTACGACGATTCCAAGAAGGCGCTCGAACAGCGCTTCATGGACAAGGTCGAGAAGGTGCAGCGCGGCGACGAAATGCCTCCGGGCGTCATGAAGATGGTCAAGGTCTTCGTGGCCGTGAAGCGCAAGATGCAGCCCGGCGACAAGATGGCCGGCCGCCACGGCAACAAGGGTGTCGTGTCGCGCATTGTTCCGGTCGAGGACATGCCTTTCCTCGAGGACGGCACGCATGCCGATATCGTGCTCAACCCGCTGGGTGTGCCGAGCCGCATGAATGTCGGCCAGATCCTGGAAACGCATCTGGGCTGGGCTTGCGCCGGCATGGGCAGGAAGATCGGCGAGCTGATCGACGCGTACAAGACAGGCGGCGACATCAAGCCGCTGCGCAAGACGCTCGAGAGCTTCATGCCGGCCAACGACCGCAACGAGCCGATCCGCGAGTATGACGACGAGAGCGTCGTTCGCCTCAGCGAACAGATGCGCCGCGGCGTCTCCATCGCGACACCGGTGTTCGACGGCGCGCACGAGGCTGACATCAACATCATGCTGGAGCAGGCGGGCCTGCACACCAGCGGTCAGTCGCAGCTCTATGACGGGCGCACCGGCGAGCCGTTCGATCGCAAAGTGACGATGGGCTACATATATATGCTCAAGCTTCACCATCTTGTGGACGACAAGATCCACGCGCGTTCGATCGGACCGTACTCGCTCGTTACCCAGCAGCCGCTGGGCGGCAAGGCGCAGTTCGGCGGCCAGCGCTTCGGCGAAATGGAGGTCTGGGCGCTTGAAGCGTACGGTGCCGCCTACACGTTGCAGGAGATGCTGACGGTGAAGTCGGACGACGTCGCCGGCCGCACCAAGGTCTACGAGGCGATCGTCAGAGGCGACGACACGTTCGAGGCCGGCATTCCGGAGAGCTTCAACGTTCTGGTCAAGGAAATGCGGTCTCTCGGCCTCAATGTCGAGTTGGAAAACACCAAGCTCGACGACAACCCTGTCCGGCTGCCCGATGCTGCCGAATAGAGGCGCGGCCGAGTAAACAAGACATCCGGTCGCGGGAGATGGCTCTCGCGACCGGGTGCAGAAATTTTCGGCCGGTGGGCCGACCACTCAGCGGGCATTCGGCTCGCGTTAGATGCAAGGGGTTTTCGAGGACCCCGAAAAGGAGAACGGCATGAACCAAGAGGTCATGAATCTCTTCAATCCCCAGGCGCCGGCGCAGGTGTTCGATTCCATCCGGATTTCGCTCGCCAGCCCTGAGAAGATTCTGTCCTGGTCGTTCGGCGAGATCAAGAAGCCGGAGACCATCAATTACCGCACCTTCAAGCCGGAGCGCGACGGCCTGTTCTGCGCGCGCATTTTTGGTCCGATCAAGGACTATGAGTGCCTGTGCGGCAAGTACAAGCGCATGAAGTACAAGGGCGTCATCTGCGAGAAGTGCGGCGTCGAAGTCACGCTGTCGCGCGTCCGCCGCGAGCGCATGGGCCATATCGAGCTCGCCGCGCCCGTCGCCCATATCTGGTTCCTGAAGTCGCTGCCCTCGCGCATCGGCACGCTGCTCGACATGACGCTGAAGGACATCGAGCGCGTCCTCTACTTCGAGAACTACATCGTCACCGAGCCCGGTCTGACCGCGCTGAAGGAGCACCAGCTCCTCAGCGAGGAAGAGTACATGATCGCCGTCGACGAATATGGCGAGGATAGCTTCACCGCCATGATCGGCGCCGAGGCCATCCATGACCTCCTGGCCGGCATGGATCTGGAGAAGATCGCCGGTGACCTGCGTTCGGAGCTGGCTTCGACCACGTCCGAGCTGAAGCAGAAGAAGTATCTGAAGCGCCTCAAGGTCGTCGAGAACTTCATGGAGTCCGGCAACCGTCCGGAATGGATGATCATGAAGGTGGTTCCGGTGATCCCGCCGGACCTGCGCCCGCTTGTCCCGCTGGACGGCGGTCGTTTCGCCACGTCCGACCTCAACGATCTCTATCGGCGCGTCATCAACCGTAACAACCGCCTGAAGCGGCTGATCGAGCTGCGCGCGCCCGGCATCATCGTGCGCAATGAAAAGCGCATGCTGCAGGAAGCCGTCGACGCACTGTTCGACAATGGCCGCCGCGGCCGCGTCATCACCGGCGCCAACAAGCGTCCGCTGAAGTCGCTGTCCGACATGCTCAAGGGCAAGCAGGGCCGGTTCCGCCAGAACCTGCTCGGCAAGCGCGTCGATTATTCCGGCCGCTCGGTCATCGTCACCGGTCCGGAGCTCAAGCTGCACCAGTGCGGCCTGCCGAAGAAGATGGCGCTCGAACTGTTCAAGCCCTTCATCTATGCCCGCCTTGATGCCAAGGGTTATTCCTCGACCGTCAAGCAGGCCAAGAAGCTGGTCGAGAAGGAGCGTCCGGAGGTCTGGGATATCCTCGACGAGGTCATCCGCGAGCATCCGGTGCTGTTGAACCGCGCGCCGACGCTGCACCGCCTCGGCATCCAGGCATTCGAGCCGATCCTGATCGAAGGCAAGGCGATCCAGCTTCACCCGCTGGTCTGCACGGCCTTCAACGCCGACTTCGACGGCGACCAGATGGCGGTTCACGTGCCGCTGTCGCTGGAAGCGCAGCTCGAGGCTCGCGTGCTGATGATGTCGACCAACAACATCCTGCACCCGGCTTCCGGCGCGCCGATCATCGTGCCGTCGCAGGACATGGTTCTCGGTCTCTACTATCTCTCGATCGTCAACCAGAACGAGCCGGGCGAGGGCATGGTGTTTGCCGACATGGGCGAGCTCCAGCACGCGCTCGAGACCAAGGCGGTGACGCTGCATTCCAAGATCAAGGGTCGTTTCCGCACGGTCGACGCCGAAGGCAATGTCGTGTCGAAGATCCATGACACCACGCCTGGCCGCATGATCATCGGCGAACTGCTGCCGAAGAACGTCAACGTGCCTTACGAGACGGCCAACCAGGAGATGACCAAGAAGAACATCTCCAAGATGATCGACACCGTCTACCGCCATTGCGGTCAGAAGGAGACGGTCATTTTCTGCGACCGCATCATGGCGCTCGGCTTCAGCCACGCCTGCCGCGCCGGCATTTCGTTCGGCAAGGACGACATGCTGATCCCGGATGCGAAGATCAAGCTGGTCTCCGACACCGAGGCTTTGGCCAAGGAATACGAGCAGCAGTACAATGACGGCCTGATCACGCAGGGCGAGAAGTACAACAAGGTCGTCGACGCCTGGGCCAAGTGCTCGGAAAAGGTCGCCGACGAGATGATGGCCCGCATCAAGGCGGTCGAGTTCGAGGACAATGGCCGTCAGAAGCCGATGAACTCGATCTACATGATGTCGCACTCCGGTGCGCGTGGCTCGCCCACCCAGATGCGCCAGCTCGCCGGCATGCGCGGCCTGATGGCCAAGCCGTCGGGTGAAATCATCGAGACGCCGATCATCTCGAACTTCAAGGAAGGCCTGACCGTGCTCGAGTACTTCAACTCGACCCACGGCGCCCGCAAGGGTCTGGCCGACACCGCCTTGAAGACGGCGAACTCGGGTTACCTCACCCGTCGTCTGGTCGACGTGGCGCAGGACTGCATCGTCAACTCGCTCGACTGCGGCACCGACAAGGGCCTCACCATGCAGCCGATCGTCGATGCCGGCCAGGTCGTCGCTTCGGTCGGTCAGCGCGTGCTGGGCCGTACGTCGCTCGACGACATCACCCATCCGGTGTCGGGCGAGGTTCTGGTCAAGGCCGGAACGCTGATGGACGAACGCGACGTGGAGCAGATCGAAAAGGCCGGCGTCCAGTCGGTCCGCATCCGCTCGGCGCTGACCTGCGAGGTCAGGGTCGGCGTCTGCGCGGTCTGCTACGGACGCGATCTGGCCCGCGGCACCCCGGTCAACCAGGGCGAAGCCGTCGGCGTCATCGCGGCGCAGTCGATCGGCGAGCCGGGCACCCAGCTCACCATGCGTACCTTCCACATGGGCGGCACGGCGCAGGTGGTGGATAGCTCGTTCCTTGAAGCCTCGTATGAGGGCAAGGTCGAGATCCGCAACCGCAACGTGGTGCGCAACTCCGACGGCCAGCAGATGGTCATGGGCCGCAACATGGCGGTGCTGATCCTCGACGAGGCCGGCAAGGAGCGCGCCACGCACCGCGTCACCTATGGTTCGCGCATCTTCGTGGACGATGGCGACAAGGTGAAGCGCGGCCAGCGCATCGCCGAGTGGGATCCCTATACCCGCCCGATCCTCACCGAAATCGAGGGCAAGGTGGCGTTCGAGGATCTGGTCGACGGCATTTCCGTTCAGGAAACGGCCGACGAGTCGACCGGCATCACCAAGCGCGAGGTCATCGACTGGCGGTCGACGCCACGCGGCAACGACCTGAAGCCGGCGATGGTCGTCCACGACGCCAAGGGCAAGGTCGGCAAGCTGTCGAAGGGTGGCGACGCCCGCTTCCTGCTCTCGGTCGAGGCCATTCTTTCGGTCGAGCCGGGTGCGCATGTGAAGCCCGGCGACGTGCTGGCGCGTATCCCGATGGAAAGCGCCAAGACCAAGGACATCACCGGCGGTCTGCCGCGTGTTGCCGAACTGTTCGAGGCACGCCGTCCGAAGGATCACGCCATCATCGCCGAGATCGATGGCACGATCCGCTTCGGCCGCGACTACAAGAACAAGCGCCGCATCATCATCGAGCCGCATGACTCGACGCTTGAGCCGGTCGAGTACCTGATCCCGAAGGGCAAGCCGTTCCATCTCCAGGACGGCGACGTCATCGAGAAGGGCGACTACATCCTCGACGGCAACCCGGCGCCGCACGACATCCTGGCGATCAAGGGCGTGGAGGCGCTTGCCTCCTACCTCGTCAACGAGATCCAGGAAGTCTACCGCCTGCAGGGCGTGTCGATCAACGACAAGCACATCGAGGTGATCGTTCGCCAGATGCTGCAGAAGGTCGAGATCACCACGCAGGGCGATTCGACCTACATTCCGGGCGACCACGTCGACGTGATCGAGCTGGAAGAGGTCAACGAGCGCCTGATCGAGGACGGCAAGAAGCCGGCCGAAGGTCAGCCGGTGCTGCTCGGCATCACCAAGGCCTCGCTGCAGACGCCGTCCTTCATCTCTGCCGCCTCCTTCCAGGAGACGACCAGGGTGCTGACCGAAGCGGCGGTTGCCGGCAAGACCGACATGCTGCAGGGGCTGAAGGAAAACGTCATCGTCGGCCGGCTTATCCCGGCCGGCACCGGCGGCACGATGAGCGCGATCCGGCGCATCGCCACCTCGCGCGACGAGCTGATCATCGACGAGCGCCGCAAGGCCTCGGGCGTCGAGGTCGCCGAGCCGATGCTGACCGACATGGTCACCGCCGCGCAGTAAGCGCGGGATGAAAGAGAAGAAGGAAAGGGGCCCAAGCGGCCCCTTTTCGCATTTTGGCTTTCCCAGGGATCGAGAAGAACATGAGCAAGAAGATTTGGACTGATGTCGACGACTACATCGTTTCCTCTCTCTTCGAAGCGGATCCCGTGCTTGACGCGGTGCTGGCAGCAAACCGCGACAAGGGCCTGCCGGCCATCGACGTCTCGGCCGCGCAAGGCAAGCTGTTGTCGCTGCTGGTGCGCATCGGCGGCGCGAAGAAGGTGCTCGAGGTTGGCACGCTTGGCGGCTACTCCACCATCTGGATGGCAAGGGGATTACCCGCCGGCGGCAAGATCGTGACCCTCGAACTCGACCCGCATCATGCCAGGGTCGCGCGGTCGAACTTCGAGCGGGCAGGGGTCTCGGACCGGGTAGACCTACGCACCGGTCCGGCGCTTCAGTCGCTCGCCGCGCTGGGCAGCGCAAACGCCGGTCCGTTCGACCTGATCTTCATCGACGCCGACAAGCCGAACAACCCGAACTATCTGTCATGGGCCATGCGGTTGTCGCGGCCGGGAACGGTCATCGTCTGCGACAACGTCATCCGTGACGGCGCGGTGCTGGATGAGGATGGCCGTGACGTCAACGTCGAAGGCGCACGTGCGGCGCTCTCGTTCATCGGCGGCGACAAGCGCCTGGACGGCACCGCCATCCAGACAGTCGGCGCCAAGGGCTATGACGGCTTTGCGATAGCGATCGTCAATTGAACTTGCGCGGTGAGCGGCCGGACCTGCGATCCGGCCGACGCCTACTGATCAGTCGAAGAAAGCCTCGACCACATTGCGCTTGCCGAGCATGAAGGCGTCGGCGACATGCTGGAGCGGGGCGAGGTCGACGTCCGAGGTGCCGGCGCGCACGATCTCGGCAAAGCGCCTGTAGAGCATCGGATACTCGGCTTCCGGCTCGTCATGGATCACCTTGCCGTCGACTGCGAGCTTCGTGCCGCCGCCGGAAAGCACCATCTGGCCCTTGTCGGTTTCGGCAACGATATCCCAGCTTTGCGGGCCGGTCTGCAGCCAGTCGAGTTCCATCGTCACCGGCAATCCATCAGAGGTGCGGAAGGCGACATGTGCCGCGACCGGGGACGCGCGGTTTTCGGGAAAATCCAGAACCGCCGAGGTGATGAACATCGCCGGCAAGATGTGGGTTGCGATCGACAGCGCATTGATGCCGGGATCGAAGACGCCGAAGCCGCCCGGCGCCCAGATCCATTCCTGGTTCGGGTGCCAGCGGCGCACGTCTTCCTTCCAGTTGATGGCCGCCGATTTGATTTTGGCCGAGCCGAGGAATGCGCGCGCGGCCTCGACCGCCGGCGCATAGCGCGAGTGCCAGCTGGCGAACAGCGACACGCCGTTTGCCGCCGCCAGAGTCTTGAGGTCTTCGACCTCGCTGACCGTGGCGCCGGGCGGCTTCTCCAGAAAGACATGCTTCTTCGCCGCCAGCGCCGTTCGCGCCGCGTCGTAGCGGTATTGTGGCGGCATGCACAGCGATACGGCCTCAAGTTCAGGCACCGCCTCGAGCATCGCTTCGATATCAGGAAAATTCGGAATGCCGTCGACCTTGCCATTCCGGCTGGCAGCGGCGGTCAGGCTATAATCCTTGTCCTTGGCCAAGGCTGGAAGGTGCTGGTCGCGGACGATCTTGCCCACCCCGACAATGCCGATCTTGATGGGCTCGCTATTCCTGGACATGGAGGCTCCGACGATTGGAAAGATTGGTTCTTAGCAGAGAACCGATGCCGGGCAAGCCTCGGTGCAGGTGGAACGCTTAGCCATTCGCCCGGATCTGCTCTGCGTCAGAGCGGCACGTCGAAGGTGACGATCGAGACTTCGCCCTCGAGCGCGCCTTGATAGGCCGACAGGTGCGGCTCGTCGTCGGGGACGCCCTCCATGTCGCCGATCTGATCGAGCTCGGCCTCGGCATAGCCTTCGGCCGCCAGTGATTCGAGAGTGCGCCGCACCGCCGAATCGTCGTCGGGCGCGACCAGCATGACGTGGACGCCTTCCGGCTTACCGCCTTTTCTTTTCCACACCCGGCCGGTGATGATGGTGACCGGGCGCTCCTCATTGTCGTTCACGGGCCGATTCCTCTGTATAGGTTTGGCGGGCGGGGGATTGCGCCGTTCATGCCGACTTTTTCGCATGAAGCATGGCCGCATGACAGCCAAAAGCCGGTCACTTTCTTCCCAGCCCTTGCAAAATGGCGAAAGAAAATTACATGCGTTTTTCGCATGGCTGCCAAGCTCCGGTTGGCGCGCAATATTTGGCGCTGCGGGGTTGACGGACAACAGGCTTGCGAGTAGAAGCCGCCCAGTCAGAACCGATGTGAGGCTCTCCCTTCCGAAGCGACACGCTTTGGAGTTTGCCTCAAACAGGGTTCGTTTTACGAGCGAAAAGACATTTCCGGCGTGCATGAAGCGGCTTCCGCTTCCTCTGCCATTTGTTCGGGCAAGACCGCGAGGCGCGGTTTGTGGCCCGAATTTGCGTATGGAAATGACGCTTTGAGCGGCCCTGACCGGGCGAGACACGGATTGAGAGACAAGAGGGTTTAATGCCTACCGTCAACCAGCTGATCCGCAAGCCGCGCATTGCGCCGGTGAAGCGCAACAAGGTCCCGGCCATGCAGCAGAACCCGCAGAAGCGGGGCGTCTGCACGCGCGTCTACACAACGACGCCGAAGAAGCCCAACTCGGCGCTGCGCAAGGTGGCCAAGATCCGCCTGACCAATGGTTTTGAAGTGATCGGTTACATCCCCGGCGAAGGTCACAACCTTCAGGAACACTCCGTGGTGATGATCCGCGGCGGCCGCGTCAAGGATCTTCCGGGCGTGCGCTACCACATCATTCGTGGCGTGCTCGACACGCAAGGCGTGAAGAACCGCAAGCAGCGCCGTTCGAAATACGGTGCCAAGCGTCCGAAGTAAGGTTTTCCGGCTTCGGCGCTTTTTTTGACTGCGCCGGGCTATGAGAGATTGAGAGACAAAAGCCATGTCCCGTCGTCACAGTGCAGAAAAGCGTGAGATCAATCCGGACCCCAAGTTCGGCGATCTGATCGTCACCAAGTTCATGAACGCCGTCATGTATGATGGCAAGAAGTCGGTTGCCGAGACCATCGTCTATGGCGCGCTCGACCAGGTCCAGTCGAAGACCAAGCAGGAGCCGGTCACCGTCTTCCATCAGGCGCTCGACAATGTCGCGCCGCATGTGGAAGTGCGCTCGCGTCGCGTCGGCGGCGCCACCTACCAGGTTCCGGTCGACGTGCGCCCCGAGCGCCGCCAGGCTTTGGCCATCCGCTGGCTGATCGCCGCCGCCCGCAACCGCAACGAGACCACCATGGTCGACCGCCTCTCCGGCGAGCTGATGGACGCGGCCAACAACCGCGGCACCGCCGTCAAGAAGCGTGAAGACACCCACAAGATGGCAGAAGCCAACCGCGCCTTCGCGCACTACCGCTGGTAAAGCGCGAACGAGACTGAGAGGCAGCTACGATGGCCCGCGAATATAAAATCGAAGACTACCGCAATTTCGGTATCATGGCGCATATCGACGCCGGCAAGACGACGACCACCGAGCGCGTCCTCTATTACACGGGCAAGTCGCACAAGATCGGCGAAGTCCATGACGGTGCTGCCACCATGGACTGGATGGAGCAGGAGCAGGAACGCGGCATCACCATCACGTCGGCCGCGACCACGACCTTCTGGAAGGGTCGTGACGGCAAGATGTACCGCTTCAACATTATCGACACCCCCGGCCACGTCGACTTCACCATTGAGGTCGAGCGTTCGCTGCGCGTGCTCGACGGCGCCATTGCGCTGCTCGATGCCAATGCCGGTGTTGAGCCGCAGACGGAAACCGTCTGGCGCCAGGCCGACAAGTACCGCGTGCCGCGCATGATCTTCTGCAACAAGATGGACAAGATCGGCGCCGACTTCTACCGCTCGGTCGAGATGATTGGTTCGCGCCTCGGTGCGCATGCCGTCGTCATGCAGCTGCCGATCGGCGCCGAGACAGAGTTCAAGGGCGTCGTCGACCTCGTTGAGATGAACGCGCTGGTCTGGCGCGACGAAACGCTGGGCGCTGCCTGGGACGTCGTCGAGATCCCGGCCGACCTCAAGGCCCGTGCCGAGGAATATCGCGAGAAGATGATCGAGGCCGCCGTCGAAATGGACGAGACGGCGCTTGAGAATTACCTCGAAGGCAAGATGCCGAGCAACGATGAGATCCGCGCGCTGATCCGCAAGGGCACCATCGCGGTCAAGTTCTATCCGATGTTCTGCGGCTCGGCCTTCAAGAACAAGGGCGTCCAGCCGCTGCTCGACGCCGTCGTCGAATATCTGCCGTCGCCGGCCGATGTTCCAGCCATCAAGGGCGTCGATGCCAAGACCGACGCCGAGATCGAGCGTCACGCCGACGATAACGAGCCGCTGTCGATGCTCGCCTTCAAGATCATGAACGACCCGTTCGTCGGTTCGCTGACCTTTGCCCGCATCTATTCGGGCAAGCTGACCAAGGGCGTCTCGCTCGACAACACGGTCAAGGGCAAGAAGGAGCGCATCGGCCGCATGCTGCAGATGCATGCGAATTCGCGCGCCGACGTCGAGGAGGCTTTTGCCGGCGACATCGTCGCTCTTGCCGGTCTCAAGGACACGACCACCGGCGACACGCTCAGCGATCCGCTGCATCCGGTCATCCTCGAGCGCATGGAATTCCCAGACCCGGTCATCCAGATCGCGATCGAGCCGAAGACCAAGAACGACCAGGAAAAGATGGGCCTCGCCCTTCACCGCCTGGCCGCCGAGGATCCGTCCTTCCGCGTCAAGACCGACGAGGAATCGGGCCAGACCATCATCTCCGGCATGGGTGAGCTTCACCTCGACATCATCGTCGACCGCATGCGTCGCGAGTTCAAGGTCGAGGCCAATGTCGGCGCGCCGCAGGTGGCCTATCGCGAGACGATCACCCGCAAGCACGAGCAGGACTACACGCACAAGAAGCAGACCGGCGGTACCGGTCAGTTCGCCCGCGTCAAGCTGCTCTTCGAGCCGAATCCGGAAAGCAGCGAATTCGAGTTCGAATCGAAGATCGTTGGCGGCGCGGTGCCGAAGGAATACATCCCCGGCGTCGAAAAGGGCATCAACAGCGTCATGACGTCTGGTCCGTTTGCCGGCTTCCCGATGATCGGCGTCAAGGCGACGCTCATCGACGGCGCCTACCACGATGTCGACTCCTCGGTGCTCGCCTTCGAAATCGCCGGCCGTGCCTGCTTCCGTGAAGCAGCGCCCAAGCTTGGCGTGCAGTTGCTCGAGCCGATCATGAAGGTCGAGGTGGTGACGCCGGAAGACTACGTCGGCAGCGTCATCGGCGATCTGAACGGCCGCCGCGGCCAGATCCAGGGCCAGGAAGCCCGCGGCGTTGCCGTGGTCATCAACGCCATGGTGCCGCTCGCCAACATGTTCAAATACGTCGACAATTTGCGCTCGATGAGCCAGGGGCGCGCTGCCTACACGATGCAGTTCGACCACTATGAGCCGGTGCCGACCGCGGTCGCCCAGGAAGTCCAGAAGAAATACGCGTAACCCGCACGGGTTGCAGCGCTAACTTAATTCAAAGCCCGCACGGGCGAGCAGGAATGGAGACATCACATGGCAAAAGGTAAATTCGAGCGCACTAAGCCTCATGTGAACATCGGCACGATTGGTCACGTCGACCATGGCAAGACGTCGCTGACGGCGGCGATCACGAAGTATTTTGGCGAATACAAGCGCTATGACCAGATCGATGCGGCGCCCGAGGAGAAGGCGCGCGGCATCACGATTTCGACGGCGCATGTCGAATACGAGACGGCCAACCGCCACTATGCCCATGTCGACTGCCCCGGCCACGCCGACTATGTGAAGAACATGATCACCGGTGCGGCGCAGATGGACGGCGCGATCCTGGTGGTGTCGGCCGCCGACGGTCCGATGCCGCAGACGCGCGAGCACATCCTTTTGGCCCGCCAGGTCGGCGTGCCCTCGATCGTGGTGTTTTTGAACAAGGTCGACCAGGTCGACGACGCTGAGCTGCTCGAACTGGTCGAGCTCGAGGTGCGCGAGCTCCTGACCAAGAACGAGTTCCCCGGCGACGACATTCCGATCGTCAAGGGTTCGGCTTTGGCCGCTCTGGAAGATTCCGACAAGAAGATCGGCGAGGACGCGATCCGCGAGCTGATGGCTCAGGTCGACGCCTACATCCCGACGCCGGTTCGCCCGCTCGACAAGCCGTTCCTGATGCCGATCGAGGACGTGTTCTCGATCTCGGGCCGTGGCACGGTGGTGACCGGCCGCGTCGAGCGCGGCGTGGTCAAGGTTGGCGAGGAGCTCGAGATCATCGGCATCCGTCCGACGACCAAGACGACCTGCACGGGTGTCGAGATGTTCCGCAAGCTGCTCGATCAGGGCCAGGCCGGCGACAACATCGGCGCGCTGCTGCGCGGTGTCGACCGTGAAGGTGTCGAGCGCGGCCAGGTTCTGGCCAAGCCCGGTACGGTCAAGCCGCACAAGAAGTTCGTGGCCGAAGCCTACATCCTGACCAAGGACGAGGGTGGCCGTCACACGCCGTTCTTCACCAACTACCGTCCGCAGTTCTACTTCCGCACGACGGACGTGACCGGCATCGTGTCGCTGCCGGAAGGCACCGAGATGGTGATGCCTGGCGACAACATCACGGTCGATGTCGAGCTGATCGTGCCGATCGCCATGGAAGAGAAGCTGCGCTTCGCCATCCGTGAGGGCGGCCGCACCGTCGGTGCCGGCATCGTCGTCACCATCAAAGAGTAATTGGACTTAAACCGATCTGTCGCGGGCGCGGGATGCCCGCGCCGCGCCAGAACAAGGAATTGACGAATGAACGGTCAGAATATCCGCATCCGCCTCAAGGCGTTTGATCACCGGGTGCTTGACGCCTCGACGCGGGAAATCGTGTCGACGGCCAAGCGCACCGGCGCCAACGTCCGCGGCCCCATTCCGCTGCCGACGCGGATCGAAAAATTCACGGTCAACCGGTCGCCCCACGTCGACAAGAAGAGCCGTGAGCAGTTCGAGATGCGCACGCACAAGCGTCTGCTCGACATCGTCGATCCGACCCCGCAGACGGTCGATGCTTTGATGAAGCTCGATCTGGCCGCCGGCGTCGACGTCGAGATCAAGCTCTAAGGGATTGAGAGCGCGGTGGGGGCGGTGCCCCGGCCCGGAACTCTAAAGGAATTGAACCGATGCGTTCAGGTGTGATTGCAAAGAAGGTGGGAATGACCCGCATCTACAACGATGCCGGGGAACATGTTCCCGTCACCGTTCTCCAGATGGAGAACTGCCAGGTCGTGGCGCAGCGCACGCAGGAGAAGAATGGCTACACCGCCGTTCAGCTCGGCGTTGGCCTTGCCAAGGTGAAGAACACGTCGAAGGCGATGCGCGGCCATTTCGCGACCGCTTCCGTCGAGCCGAAGGCCAAGGTTGCCGAGTTCCGCGTCTCCGCCGACAACATGATCGATGTCGGCGCCGAGATCACCGTCGAGCATTTCGTCGCCGGCCAGAAGGTCGATGTGACGGGCACGACGATCGGCAAGGGTTTCCAGGGCGTCATCAAGCGCCACCACATGGGGGGTGGCCGTGCGACGCACGGTAACTCGGTCTCCCACCGCACGCACGGTTCGACCGGCCAGCGCCAGGACCCGGGCAAGGTGTTCAAGGGCAAGCATATGGCTGGCCACATGGGCGACACCCGCGTCACCACGCAGAATGTCGAGGTCGTTTCGACCGACGCCGACCGCGGCCTGATCCTGATCCGCGGCGCGGTTCCCGGTTCGAAGGGCGCCTGGATCCTGGTCCGCGACGCCGCCAAGGTTGCGCTGCCGGCCAATGCGCCGAAGCCTGCCGCGATCCGTGCAGCTGCCGAAAGTGGCGCCAAGAACGATGCCCCGGCCACAGAGGGAGCGGAATAATGGACCTCAAGATCACAACGCTGGGCGGCAAGGACGCCGGCAAGGTGAAACTCTCCGAGGAGATTTTCGGCCTTGATCCGCGCGAGGACATCCTGCAGCGCGTCGTGCGCTGGCAGCTCGCCAAGAAGCAGCAGGGCACGCACAAGGCCAAGGGCCGCGCCGAGATCGCGCGCACCGGCGCCAAGATGTACAAGCAGAAGGGTACGGGCCGCGCCCGTCACCATTCGGCGCGCGCTCCGCAGTTCCGCGGCGGCGGCAAGGCTCACGGCCCGGTCGTTCGCAGCCACGAGCACGACCTGCCGAAGAAGGTGCGCGCGCTCGGTCTGAAGCATGCTCTTTCGGCCAAGGCCAAGAGCGCGTCGATCATCATCATCGACGAGCTGAAGCTGACCGAGGCCAAGACAAAGGCGCTGATCGCGAATTTCGCGACGCTGGGCCTGTCCAACGCCCTGGTGATCGGCGGCGCCGAGCTTGACAAGAACTTCAAGCTGGCGGCGACCAACATCCCCAACATCGACGTGCTGCCCATCCAGGGCATCAACGTCTACGACATTCTGCGCCGCGGCACGCTGGTCCTTTCGAAGGCCGCCGTCGAGGCTCTCGAGGAGCGCTTTAAATGACCGACCTTCGTCATTACGACGTGATCGTCTCGCCGGCGATCACCGAAAAGTCGACCATGGCTTCCGAGCAGAACCAGGTCGTCTTCAACGTCGCCAAGAAGGCGTCGAAGCCGGAAATCAAGGCCGCCGTCGAAGCGCTGTTCGGCGTCAAGGTGATGGCCGTGAACACGCTTGTCCGCAAGGGCAAGATCAAGCGCTTCCGCGGCACGATCGGCCGCCAGAGCGACGTCAAGAAGGCGGTTGTGACGCTGGCCGACGGCCAGTCGATCGACGTCGCGACGGGTCTCTGAGCAAGGCCGCGAGGACAGGACAATGGCACTTAAAAAATTCAACCCGGTAACGCCGAGCACCCGCCAGCTGGTCATCGTCGACCGCTCGGGCCTCTACAAGGGCAAGCCCGTCAAGGGCCTGACCGAAGGCCTGACCAAGTCGGGCGGCCGCAACAATTACGGCCGCATCACGGCCCGCTTCATCGGCGGCGGTCACAAGCGTACGTACCGCATCATCGACTTCAAGCGCCGCAAGTTCGACGTCGTCGGCACGGTCGAGCGCATCGAGTACGATCCGAACCGCAGCGCCTTCATCGCGCTGATCAAATATGACGATGGCGAGCTGTCCTACATCATCGCCCCGCAGCGCCTTGCCGCCGGCGACAAGATCGTGGCTGGCGAAGCGGTCGACGTGAAGCCGGGCAATGCGATGCCGCTGGCCTCGATGCCGGTCGGCACGATCGTCCACAACATCGAGCTGAAGCCGGGCAAGGGCGCCCAGGTTGCCCGTTCGGCGGGCGGCTACGCCCAGCTCGTCGGCCGCGACCAGGGCATGGCCATCCTGCGCCTGAACTCGGGCGAGCAGCGTGTCGTGCACGGCTCCTGCATGGCCACCGTTGGCGCCGTGTCGAACCCCGACCACGGCAACATCAACGACGGCAAGGCAGGTCGCACGGTGTGGCGCGGCAAGCGCCCGCACAATCGCGGCGTGACCATGAACCCGGTCGACCATCCGCATGGCGGCGGCGAAGGCCGCACCTCGGGTGGCCGCCATCCGGTTTCGCCCTGGGGCAAGCCGACCAAGGGCAAGAAGACGCGGTCCAACAAGGCGACCGACAAGTTCATCCTGCGCTCGCGCCATCAGCGCAAGAGCTAAGAAGAGGTAACGCCAAGTGACTCGTTCTATTTGGAAAGGCCCCTTCATCGACGGCTACCTTCTCAAGAAGGTGGACAAGGTTCGTGAAGGCGGTCGCAATGAGGTGATCAAGATGTGGAGCCGTCGCTCCACCATCCTGCCGCAGTTCGTCGGCTTCACCTTCGGTGTCTACAACGGCCAGAAGCATGTTCCCGTTTCGGTGAACGAGGACATGGTCGGCCACAAGTTCGGTGAATTCGCTCCGACCCGGACCTATTACGGTCACGGCGCGGATAAGAAGGCGAAGAGGAAATAATCATGGGCAAGGCCAAAGCTCCGCGCAGGCTTGCTGACAACGAAGCGCGCGCCGTGTTGCGCACGATCCGTATCAGCCCGCAGAAGCTGAACCTGGTTGCCGCGCTGATCCGCGGCAAGAAGGTCGCGACAGCGCTCTCCGACCTCGAATTCTCGGCCAAGCGGATTTCCGGCACGGTCAAGAAGACGCTGGAATCGGCGATCGCCAACGCGGAAAACAATCACGACCTCGACGTCGATGCGCTGATCGTGGCGGAAGCCTATGTCGGCAAGTCGATCGTCATGAAGCGGTTCCATGCCCGTGGCCGCGGTCGCGCCAGCCGTATCGAGAAGCCGTTCTCGCACCTCACGATCGTCGTTCGTGAAGTCGAAGAAAAAGGGGAGGCCGCATAATGGGCCAGAAAGTCAATCCGATCGGTCTGCGTCTCGGCATCAACCGCACCTGGGATTCGCGCTGGTTCGCGAACACCGGCGAGTACGGCAAGCTGCTGCACGAGGACATCAAGATCCGCAAATATCTTGAGAAGGAACTCAAGCAGGCTGCGATCTCGAAGGTCGTGATCGAGCGTCCGCACAAGAAGTGCCGCGTCACCATCCATGCGGCGCGTCCGGGCCTGATCATCGGCAAGAAGGGCGCCGACATCGAGAAGCTTCGCAAGAAGCTGATGGAGATGACGAAGTCGGAGACGCACCTCAACATCGTCGAAGTGCGCAAGCCCGAGATCGACGCGACCCTGGTCGCCCAGTCGATCGCCCAGCAGCTCGAGCGCCGCATCGCGTTCCGCCGCGCCATGAAGCGCGCCGTGCAGTCGGCGATGCGCCTCGGCGCCGAAGGCATCCGCATCAATTGCGCCGGCCGTCTCGGCGGCGCCGAGATCGCGCGCATGGAATGGTACCGCGAGGGCCGCGTGCCGCTGCATACGCTGCGCGCCGACGTCGACTACGGCACGGCCGAAGCGCATACGGCTTACGGCATCTGCGGCGTCAAGGTCTGGGTGTTCAAGGGCGAGATCCTCGAGCATGACCCGATGGCTTCGGAGCGCCGCGCGACCGAAGGCGATGCGCATGGCGGTGGTGGTGAGCGCGAACGCGGTCGCCGTCGCGAAAACGCGTAAGACATTTAGGAATTTGGAGTTAGAACGATGCTGCAGCCAAAGCGCACAAAGTTCCGCAAGCAGTTCAAGGGCCGCATCCATGGTACCGCCAAGGGCGGCACCAACCTGGATTTCGGCGGTTTCGGGCTGAAGGCGCTTGAGCCGAACCGCGTCACCGCGCGTGAGATCGAGGCGGCCCGCCGCGCGATCACCCGCGAGATGAAGCGCGCCGGCCGCGTGTGGATCCGTATTTTCCCGGACGTGCCGGTGACGTCGAAGCCGACCGAAGTGCGCATGGGCAAGGGCAAGGGCGCCGTCGATTACTGGGCGGCCCGCGTCAAGCCAGGCCGCATCATGTTCGAGATCGACGGCGTCAACGAGGAAACCGCCCGTGAGGCGCTGCGTCTCGGCGCGGCCAAGCTCTCGGTCAGGACGCGCTTCGTACAGCGCATCGCAGAATAAGGACGGGCTGATCATGAAAGCCGAAGACATCCGGACCAAGACCCAGGACCAGCTGACCGACGATTTGGCCAGCCTGAAGAAGGAGCAGTTCAACCTGCGCTTCCAGAAGGCCACCGGCCAGCTCGAAAAGACCGCGCGCGTGAGGCAGGTCCGCAAGGACATTGCGCGCATCAAGACCATCGCCGCGGAAAAATCCGCGGCCAAGAAGGCTTAAGGACGAAAACCATGCCAAAGCGCATTCTGCAGGGCACCGTCGTCAGCGACAAGAACGAGAAGACGGTTGTCGTCAAGGTCGAACGGCGCTTCACGCATCCCGTGATGAAGAAGACCGTGCGCATGACCAAGAAGTACAAGGCGCACGACGAGAACAACGCCCACAAGGTCGGCGATCAGGTGTTCATCCAGGAATCGAAGCCGATTTCCAAGGACAAGCGCTGGATCGTCGTGGCCTCGGACCAGGCGTAAAACAACGAATTTTGGACAGACCGGGGAGGGGCTTCGAGCCTGTCCCGTTAGAAAAGAAGAAGGCGGCCAGTCATGATTCAGATGCAAACAAACCTCGACGTCGCGGATAATTCCGGCGCCCGTCGTGTCATGTGCATCAAGGTGCTGGGCGGCTCGAAGCGGAAATACGCTTCCGTGGGCGACATCATCGTGGTGTCGATCAAGGAAGCCATCCCGCGCGGCCGCGTGAAGAAGGGCGATGTGATGAAGGCGGTCGTGGTTCGCACGGCCAAGGACATCCGCCGCCCGGACGGCAGCGTGATCCGTTTCGACAAGAACGCGGCCGTTCTCGTCGACAACAAGAAAGAGCCGATCGGCACCCGCATCTTCGGACCGGTTCCGCGCGAACTGCGCGCCAAGAACCACATGAAGATCATCTCGCTCGCGCCTGAAGTGCTGTAAGGAGCCGGACCAATGCAAAAGATTAGAAAAGGCGACAAGGTCGTCGTGCTGGCCGGCAAGGACAAGGGCCGTTCGGGCGAAGTCCTCTCGGTACAGCCGAAGGATGACACCGCGCTGGTGCGCGGCGTCAACATGATCCGTCGTCACCAGAAGCAGTCCCAGTCCCAAGAGGGCGGGATCATCACCAAGGAAGCGCCGATCCAGCTGTCGAACATCGCGCTGGCCGATCCCAAGGATGGCAAGCCGACCCGCGTCGGCTTCATCTTCCAGAAGGACGGCAAGAAGGTGCGCGTCGCCAAGCGCTCGGGAGAAGTCATCAATGGCTAAGGCTCAAACCAAGCAGGCGACTGCCCAGAACACGCCGCGTCTCAAGCAGGTCTACAACGAGACCATCCGCAAGGCGCTGCAGGAGCAGTTCGGCTACGAGAACGAGATGCAGGTTCCGCGCATCGACAAGATCGTGCTGAACATGGGCGTCGGCGAAGCGACCGGCGATTCGAAGAAGCCTTCGATCGCGGCCGAAGACCTGGCGATGATCGCCGGCCAGAAGGCCGTCGTCACCCGCGCCCGCAATTCGATCGCCGGCTTCAAGGTCCGCGAGAAGATGCCGATCGGCGCCAAGGTCACGCTGCGCAAGGAACGCATGTACGAGTTCCTCGACCGCCTCGTGAACATTGCGCTGCCGCGCGTCCGCGACTTCCGCGGGCTCAATCCGAAGAGCTTCGATGGCCGTGGCAACTACGCCATGGGCATCAAGGAACACATCGTGTTCCCGGAGATCAACTACGACAAGGTTGATCAGATCTGGGGCATGGACGTCATCGTTTGTACGACTGCGAAGACGGACGACGAAGCCAGGGCATTGCTCAAGGCCTTCAACTTCCCCTTCCGCCAGTAACGGCAGCGAGAAAAGGAAAAATCTGAAATGGCAAAGACCAGCTCAGTCGAGAAGAACAACAGGCGCCGCAAGCTTGCGGACCAGTACGGTCCCAAGCGCAAGGCCCTCAAGGCGATCATCATGGATCAGTCCAAGCCGATGGAAGAGCGCTTCCGCGCCCAGCTCAAGCTTGCTGCCCTGCCGCGCAACTCGGCCAAGATCCGCATCCGTAACCGCTGCGAAGTCACGGGACGTCCGCGTGCCTATTATCGCAAGCTCAAAGTATCGCGCATCGCGCTTCGTGATCTCGGCAATAACGGCCAGATCCCGGGCCTGGTCAAGTCGAGCTGGTAAGGAGGACATAACATGTCATTGAGCGATCCTCTCGGCGATATGCTGACCCGCATCCGCAATGCCTATGGCCGCAAGAAGTCGAGCGTTTCGACGCCGGCCTCGCGCCTGCGTACCCGCGTCCTCGACGTGCTGAAGGCTGAAGGCTATATCCGCGACTACAGCCAGACCGACTTCGACAACGGCAAGTCCGAAATCGAGATCGAGCTGAAGTATTTCGACGGCGCGCCGGTCGTGCGCGAAATCGCCCGCGTCTCGAAGCCGGGGCGTCGCGTTTACGTTTCGGCCAAGTCGATCCCGCACGTCGCCAACGGTCTCGGCATCGCCATCCTTTCGACACCGAAGGGCGTGATGGCCGACCACGAAGCACGCGAACAGAATGTCGGCGGTGAGATCCTCTGCCAGATCTTCTGATCTGGCAGCTCATCGCAAAGTGGAATCCGGTCTTCGGATCGTTCCCGAAGACAGAGACCTGAAACAAGAGAAGTGACGAGGACAAAAAAATGTCTCGTATTGGAAAGAAACCCGTTTCGCTGCCGCAGGGCGTGACCGCGACCGTCAACGGCCAGACCGTGACGGCGAAGGGCCCCAAGGGCGAGCTGAAGTTCGTGGTGAACGACGAAGTGCTGGTCAAGATGGAAGGCTCGGAGATCGCTGTCCAGCCGCGCGACCAGACCAAGACCGCCCGCGCCAAATGGGGCATGTCGCGCACGCAGATCGTCAACATCCTGCAGGGCGTCAAGGACGGTTTCGAAAAGAAGCTCGAGATCACCGGCGTCGGCTACCGCGCCGCCATGCAGGGCAAGAACCTGCAGCTCGCGCTTGGCTTCAGCCATGACGTCGTTTATGAGACGCCGCAAGGCATCACGATCACCGTGCCGAAGCCGACAGAAATCACCGTGGCCGGCATCGACAAGCAGATGGTCGGCCAGGTCGCCGCCGAGATCCGCGAATATCGCGGTCCGGAGCCCTACAAGGGCAAGGGCGTGCGCTACGCTGGCGAGAAGATCGTCCGCAAGGAAGGCAAGAAGAAGTAGTGGGCTTGGCCCCGAAAAGTTGCAGACTTTTCGGAAAGGGCCAAGCCAAAGAAGTGTAACGCCGCGGGGCACGGCCGCGGGAGGCGCTTTCGCCTACCGCATATGGTTGTCCCCGTTTTTTGAAGGCAAGGAACTGACATCATGGGCTCGAAAGAATCCACCCAGCGCCGCGCTCAGCGCGTCCGCCGCCAGATCAAGAAGGTCGCGGGCGAGCGTCCGCGTCTGTCCGTCCACCGCACGTCGAAGAACATCTACGTGCAGGTCATCGACGACGCCAAGGGCCACACCATCGCTGCCGCCTCGACGCTGGAGAAGGACCTCAAGGGTTCGCTCAAGACCGGCGCCGACACCGCGGCCGCCGCCGCGATCGGCAAGCTGATCGCCGAGCGCGCCTCGAAGGCAGGCGTCAAGGAAGTCGTCTTCGACCGCGGCCCGTATATCTATCACGGCCGCGTCAAGGCGCTGGCCGAAGCCGCCCGTGAAGGCGGTCTCAGCTTCTAAAGACTTTCGCCCCCGGTAACCCACAGAGGCGCCGGATATCATCATCAACCGTGCTTCCGGAAAAAAACAAGGAACAGGATATGGCACAGGAACGTAGGGATGGCGGCCGCGGCCGTGATCGCGAAGAGCGCGACGATGGCATGGTGGACAAGCTCGTCCACATCAACCGCGTCGCCAAGGTCGTCAAGGGCGGCCGTCGCTTCGGTTTTGCAGCGCTCGTCGTCGTCGGCGACCAGAAGGGCCGCGTCGGCTTCGGCCACGGCAAGGCGCGCGAAGTGCCGGAGGCGATCCGCAAGGCGACCGAATCGGCCAAGCGCGACATGATCTTCGTGCCGCTGCGCTCGGGCCGCACGCTGCACCACGACGTCGAGGGACGCTGGGGTGCGGGACGCGTGCTGCTGCGCGCTGCTAAGCAAGGTACCGGCATCATCGCCGGCGGCCCGATGCGCGCCGTCTTCGAGACGCTCGGCATGCATGACGTGGTCGCCAAGTCGATGGGTTCGTCGAACCCCTACAACATGGTTCGCGCCACCTTCGACGCGTTGAAGAGCCAGATGCATCCCAAGGATGTGGCCGCAGCGCGCGGCATCAAGTATTCGACGCTTCAGGCCCGCCGCGGCACCGCCGTTGCGGCCGAAGAATAGTCGATCTGACCAGGGATTTTGACCATGGCCAAGAAAGCAACAAAGACCATCACCGTCGAGCAGATCGGCTCGCCGATCCGCCGGCCGAAGGAGCAGCGCGCGACGCTGGTCGGCCTCGGCCTCAACAAGATGCACAAGCAGCGCACGCTGGAGGATACGCCCTCCGTGCGCGGCATGATCGCTGCCGTCCAGCACCTCGTCCGCGTCGTGGACGAGGGCTGAGCAAAAGCGCAGGAGAACGAAGATGAAACTCAACGATCTGCGTGACAAGGACGGCGCCACGCATTCCAAGAAGCGTCTCGGCCGCGGCATCGGTTCCGGCTCGGGCAAGACCGCCGGTCGCGGCGTCAAGGGACAGAAGGCGCGCTCCGGCGTCGCCGTCAACGGCTTCGAGGGTGGCCAGATGCCGCTCTACCGGCGCCTGCCGAAGCGCGGCTTCAACAACATCTTCGCCAAGAGCTTTGTCGTCGTGTCGCTGGCCCGTATCCAGACCGCGCTCGATGCCAAGAAGCTCGATGCGAAGGCGACGGTGACGGCCGAAGCGCTGGTCGCGGCCGGCGTCATCCGCCGCGTCAAGGACGGCGTGCGCATCCTCTCCGATGGCGACATCAAGGCCAAGCTTGCCTTCGACGTGGCCGGCGCCTCCAAGGCGGCAATCGAGAAGATCGAAAAGGCCGGCGGTTCCGTGAAGCTGCCGGAAAAGGCAGCCGCCGAGTAACGACGATTTGAAGCGCGATCGGCAAAGGTGCGACCCGGTTTTGCTTTCGATTGCGCTTTGATTTGACCAATATGGCGGCCGCGTCAACGCGGCCGCTTGCATGTTTACGGTCCGGAGCTTATCTCGTGAGTTTCGGTGATACGCGCCGCCTGTCCTGCGGGCCTTTGAGCGTGACATAGAAATCAAAGAAGTAGAGCATGATGTTACCCGAAAACCGCTTCACACTTTTCGGCATCATGCTCTAGCGGAGAATCAGGCATGGCTTCGGCTGCTGAACAACTGGCCTCGAATCTGAATTTCTCGGCCTTCGCCAAGGCGGAGGACCTGAAGAAACGCATCTGGTTCACCATCGGCGCGCTGCTCGTCTACCGCCTCGGCACCTACATCCCGCTTCCCGGCATCAATCCCGACGCTTTCGCGCAGGCCTTCCAGTCGCAGAGCAAGGGCGTGCTCGGCATGTTCAACATGTTCGCCGGCGGCGCCGTGCAGCGCATGGCGATCTTCGCGCTGGGCATCATGCCTTACATCTCCGCCTCCATCATCATGCAGCTGATGACCTCGGTCATCCCGTCGCTGGAAGCGCTGAAGAAGGAAGGCGAGCAGGGCCGCAAGATCATCAACCAGTACACGCGCTACGGCACCGTGCTGCTGGCGCTGGTGCAGGCCTATGGCATTTCGGTCGGGCTGGAGGGCGGCAACGGCATCGTCAGCGATCCCGGCATGTTCTTCCGCATCTCGACCGTCGTCACCCTGGTTGGCGGCACCATGTTCCTGATGTGGCTCGGCGAGCAGATTACCGCGCGCGGCATCGGCAACGGCATCTCGCTGATCATCTTCGCGGGCATCGTCGCCGGCCTGCCGCACGCCATCTCCGGCACGCTGGAGCTTGGCCGTACCGGTGCGCTGTCGACCGGTCTTATCCTCGCGATCATCGTTCTCGCTGTCGTCGTCATCGCGCTGATCGTGTTCTTCGAGCGCGCCCAGCGCCGCCTGCTGATCCAGTATCCGAAGCGCCAGGTCGGCAACCGCATGTTCCAGGGCGACACCTCGCATTTGCCGCTGAAGCTCAACACGGCAGGCGTCATTCCGCCGATCTTCGCCTCGTCGCTGCTGTTGCTGCCGGCGACCGTCGCCGGCTTCTCGCAGACGACCAACATGCCTGCCTGGGCCAGCACCGTCCTGGCGGCGCTCGGCCATGGCCAACCGCTCTATATGGCGTTCTACGCGGCAATGATCGTGTTCTTCGCCTTCTTCTACACGGCGATCGTCTTCAACCCGAAGGACACCGCCGACCAACTCAAGAAGCATTCGGGCTTCATTCCGGGCTACCGTCCGGGCGAACGCACCGCCGATTACATCGACTACGTTCTCACCCGCATCACCGTCGTCGGCGCCATCTATCTGGTGCTGGTGTGTCTGCTGCCCGAGTTCCTGATTTCTGCGACTGGCGTACCATTCTACCTCGGTGGCACATCGCTTCTGATCGTGGTCAGTGTAACGCTCGATACGGTGGCGCAAATTCAGGGTCACCTGATCGCGCACCAGTATGAGGGCCTGATCAAGAAGTCGAAGCTGCGCGGGGGGAAGAAGGCCAGATGAGGTTGATATTGCTTGGGCCGCCAGGAGCGGGCAAGGGGACACAAGCACAAAGACTGGTAGAAAAGCACGGCATACCCCAGCTTTCCACCGGCGACATGCTGCGCGCGGCCGTCCAGGCCGGCACCGAAGTCGGCAAGCGCGCCAAGGCTGTGATGGATGCCGGCGAGCTGGTTTCCGACGCCATCGTCAACGCCATTGTGGCCGAGCGCATCGACCAGGCCGATTGCGCCAAGGGCTTCATCCTCGACGGGTACCCACGCACGCTGGTGCAGGCGGACGCGGTCGAATCGATGCTCAGGGAGCGCGGCCTCGCTCTCGACGTCGTCATCGAACTTGTCGTCGACGACAAGGCGCTGGTCGGTCGTATCGTCAAGCGCGCCGAGGAGACCAAGGCCGCCGGTCAGCCCGTGCGCAAGGACGACAATCCGACGGTGTTCGAAGAACGCCTAAGGGAGTACTACAAGAAAACGTCGCCGCTGATCGGCTACTATTACGCCAAGGGCAAGCTCAGAGGCGTCGACGGGATGGCCGGCATCGATGCGGTCACCGAACAGATAGAAACCGTGCTCAAGTCGGCCACCCAAGAGGCTGCCTAGAGAAAGTAGACGATTGCGCTTGACTGGAGCGGTCCGCTGGGGTATGGCGGCCCGTCTTCCTATCAGGGCACTACAGCGCCGCGCGTCTTTTGGACGCGCAAAGGACGCTGTAGCACTTTGATTTGGCGCATGATCCTTTCCTAAAACCGATTTCGGTTTTAGGGGTCATGCGCAGGCTTTGCTTGTCCGCAAGGGCAAGGCGGCCCGCTTTGAACTGGAAACTCCCGCAAGGGCCGGCCTCCACCGGACGCGGGGCAACTTTGACAGCGCCGAGCCTACCTTGTTTCCAAGGGTTGGCCGGCCCATATGGAGAAGAGAAGAACATGGCTCGTATAGCCGGCGTCAACATTCCGACCAACAAGCGCGTTGTCATCGCGCTTCAGTACATTCACGGCATTGGCAAGAAGTTCGCCCAGGAGATCGTCGACAAGGTCGGCATCCCGGCCGAGCGCCGCGTCAACCAGCTCACCGACGCCGAAGTCCTGCAGATCCGCGAGACGATCGACCGCGACTACCAGGTCGAAGGCGACCTGCGCCGCGAAGTGTCGATGAACATCAAGCGGCTGATGGACCTCGGCTGCTATCGCGGCCTGCGCCATCGCCGCTCGCTGCCGGTTCGCGGCCAGCGCACGCATACCAATGCACGCACCCGCAAGGGCCCGGCCAAGTCGATCGCCGGCAAGAAAAAGTAATTTAGGGCAGTAAGGGAGTAGGGCAGTAAGGCAATAGGATCGGCAGACATACTGCCCTACTGCCATATTCCCCTACTGCCTTCTCCCTGGTGGAGCCGCTGGCATTACGGCGGTGTAGAGATCAACTGAAAGGACCATCATGGCCAAGGAAGCCGCTCGTGTTCGCCGTCGCGAACGCAAGAACATCTCGTCGGGCGTTGCCCACGTCAATTCGACCTTCAACAACACGATGATCACCATCACCGACGCGCAGGGCAATTCGATTGCCTGGTCGTCGGCCGGCGCTCAGGGCTTCAAGGGTTCGCGCAAGTCGACCCCGTTCGCCGCCCAGATGGCCGCCGAGGACGTCGCCAAGAAGGCCCAGGAACACGGCATGCGCATGCTCGAGGTCGAGGTCTGCGGACCCGGCTCCGGTCGTGAATCGGCGCTGCGCGCCCTGCAGGCGGCCGGCTTCACCATCACCTCGATCCGTGATGTGACGCCGATCCCGCACAATGGCTGCCGCCCGCGCAAGAAGCGCCGCGTCTAAATTACCGAACGCCGCGCGAGCGCCTCTACGGCGCTCCTCCACGGCATTCCAGGTCGCCCGCCACGATTGGATGGTGGCGGGTCAACGGAAGGAAAGCATCATGATCCAGAAAAATTGGCAGGAACTGATCAAGCCGAACAAGATCGAGTTCTCGTCGAAGAAGAAGACGCTGACCACGCTGGTCGCCGAGCCGCTGGAGCGGGGCTTTGGCCTCACGCTCGGCAACGCGCTGCGTCGCGTGCTTCTGTCTTCGCTGCGCGGCGCGGCTGTGACCGCCGTGCAGATCGACGGCGTCCTGCATGAATTCTCGTCCATCGCCGGCGTGCGCGAGGACGTGACCGACATCGTCTTGAACATCAAGGAAATCGCCATCCGCATGGAAGGCGATGGCCCCAAGCGCATGGTCGTGCGCAAGCAGGGACCGGGCGCGGTTCTCGCCGGCGACATCCAGACGGTTGGCGATGTCGAGATCCTCAACCCCGACCACGTCATCTGCACGCTGGACGAAGGCGCTGAGATCCGCATGGAATTCACCGTCGACACCGGCAAGGGCTACGTGCCGGCCGAGCGCAACCGCGCCGAGGACGCGCCGATCGGCCTGATCCCGGTCGACAGCCTGTATTCGCCGGTCAAGAAGGTCTCCTACAAGGTCGAGAACACCCGCGAGGGGCAGGTTCTCGACTATGACAAGCTGACCATGACCATCGAGACCGACGGTTCGATCTCGGGCGAGGACGCGGTGGCTTTCGCCGCCCGCATCCTGCAGGACCAGCTCGGCCTGTTCGTCAATTTCGACGAGCCGCAGAAGGAAGTCGCCACGGAGGCCGTCACCGAGCTGGCCTTCAACCCGGCACTGCTCAAGAAGGTCGACGAACTCGAGCTTTCGGTGCGTTCGGCCAACTGCCTGAAGAACGACAACATCGTCTATATCGGCGACCTGATCCAGAAGACCGAAGCCGAGATGCTGCGCACCCCGAACTTCGGCCGCAAGTCGCTGAACGAGATCAAGGAAGTCCTAGCGGCGATGGGCCTGCACCTCGGCATGGAAGTGCCGGACTGGCCGCCGGAAAACATCGAAGACCTCGCCAAGCGTTACGAAGATCAATATTGAGGCGTTTGCCTCTGAACCCGCAATGAAGGAGAAGAGCCATGCGCCACGGATTTAAAGGCCGCCGGTTCGCCCGCAGCATAAGCCATCGCAAGTCGATGTTTGCCAATCTTGCCGTGTCGCTCATCGAGCACGAGCAGATCGTCACCACTCTGCCGAAGGCGAAGGATTTGCGTCCGATCGTCGAGAAGCTGGTGACGCTTGGCAAGCGTGGCGACCTGCACGCCCGCCGCCAGGTGATTGCCCAGATCGGCAATGAAGGCGTCGTCAAGCGCCTGTTCGACACCATCGCGCCGCGCTACGCCACCCGCAACGGCGGCTATCTGCGCATCATGAAGGCGGGCTTCCGCCACGGCGACAATGCCGCGATGGCGGTCATCGAGTTCGTCGATCGCGACACCTCGGCCAAGGGCGCGGGCGACCGTGCCCGCATCGAGGCCGAAGGCATCGATGAGGAAGCCGCGGCAGCATAAGGCCCGGTTTTCCTGAGTGAGTTTGAGGGGCCTGCGGGCCCCTTTTGCTGTCACGAGGGCTCCCGACGAGCGCTTGCTTGCCTTTGGCGGCCGGTTTTGTCGCCGATTGCCCAAAATAATCAGATTTCAGCGCCTTAGCCTTTCATTCTGCACAATCGTCGGGACAATGCGCCCGAACTTGCCTTGGAGGATTCGGAATGCGCATCAAACGGCTGTCCCTTGTTCTGTTCTGCGCCATGCTGGCATTCACAGCCGCGCCGGTGATCAGGCAGGCGCTGGCCGAAGACGCCGCCAAGACCGATCCCGGCCTGTCCGACGTGCTGACCGACCTGCTACACGGCGTTGAAGGTGAAAACGCCACTTCCGGACCCGACAAGCGCGTGCCGTTCGGCCGCGAGGAGGTGCAACTGTCCTTCGCGCCGCTGGTCAAGCAGACGGCGCCGGCGGTGGTCAACGTGTATGCCTCGCAGACCGCCAAGGTGGTGTCGCCTTTCGACGGCGATCCGTTCTTCGAGGAATTCTTCGGCCGTTCGCAGCCGCGCGCGCAGTCTTCGCTCGGCTCCGGCGTGCTGGTCGACCCGACCGGCGTGGTGGTCACCAATTTCCACGTCGTCAAGGACGCCGATCAGGTCAAGGTCGCGACCGCGGACGGCCGTGAATTCGATTCGAAGGTGCTGCTCAAGGACGAGACGCTCGATCTCGCCGTGCTCAAGATCTCCTCCGACAAGCCGTTTCCGGTGATCGCCATCGGCGATTCCGATGCGCTCGAGGTCGGCGATCTGTTGCTGGCCATCGGCAATCCCTTCGGTGTCGGTCAGACCACCACCAGCGGCATCGTTTCGGCACTTGCCCGCAGCCATATCGGCGTTTCCGATTCCGGCTTCTTCATCCAGACGGACGCCGCGATCAACCCCGGCAATTCCGGCGGCGCGCTGATCAACATGGGCGGTCAGCTGGTCGGCATCAACACGGCGATCTACAGCCGCAGCGGCGGTTCGATCGGCATTGGCTTTGCCATCCCCTCCAACATGGTTCGCGCTTTCGTCGACGCCGCCAAGGCCGGGCTCACCTTCTTCGAGCGGCCCTATGTCGGCGCCGAATTCGAGCGTGTAACGCCGCAGATCGCCGAATCGCTCGGCATGGAGAAGCCGACCGGCGCGCTTGTTTCGTCGGTCGAAGAGGCCGGACCGGCCGCCAAGGCCGGGCTCAAGCCCGGCGATGTCGTGCTGTCGCTCAACGGCAAGCCGATCGAGGGCATCGAGGCTTTGGATTACCGCATGGCGACGCTGTCGATCGGCACCAATGCCAGTTTCGCCGTGCTGACCAAGGGGCAGCAGGCGACGATGGACATCGCGCTGGAGCGCGCGCTGGAAGGTGCCAAGTCCTCGGAAGTGACGCTGCGCGGCCGCAGCCCGTTTTCGGGCGCCAAGGTTGCGGAACTGTCGCCGCGGCTTGCCCAGCGGCTCGGCGTCCGCACCGGCGTCAAGGGCGTCACCGTGGTCGACATCAACCGCAATTCACCCGCGGCCGATTTCGGCTTCCAGCCGGGAGATATCGTTCGCGAGGTCAATGGCACGACCATCGATACCGCCGCGACGCTGGCGCAAGTAGCCCAGCAGGATACGCGCTGGTGGCGCTTTACCGTCGAGCGCGGCGGGCAGATAATGCGCCAGGTGTTGCGTTACTGAGCCCGATCTCCGCCTCTCTGAACGAGATCGCGCTCCAAACCAAAAGAAATGCATGGCCGATCTGTTCAGCGTCGATGAACCTGAGAAGGCGCCGCCCGGCCGGCCGCTGGCCGACCGCTTGCGTCCGAAGAACCTCGGCGAGGTCGTCGGCCAGGAGCATCTCACCGGCCCTGACGGCGCGCTGACACGGCTGATCGGTTCGGGCTCGCTCGGCTCGATGATCTTCTGGGGGCCGCCCGGCACGGGCAAAACGACGGTCGCGCGGCTGCTTGCCGGCGAGACCAGCCTTGCCTTCGAACAGATATCGGCGGTGTTTTCCGGCGTCGCCGACCTGAAGAAAGTGTTCGAGGCGGCAAAGTTGCGCCGCTCCAATGGCCGTCAGACGTTGCTCTTCGTCGACGAGATCCATCGCTTCAACCGCGCCCAGCAGGACAGTTTCCTGCCCGTCATGGAAGACGGCACTGTGGTGCTGGTCGGGGCCACCACCGAGAATCCGTCCTTCGAACTGAATGCCGCGCTTCTATCACGCGCGCGTGTGCTCGTCTTTCATTCGCTCGGTGAGGACAGCATAGCCAAACTCCTGGCGCGGGCGGAGGAGAGCGAGGGCAGGGCGCTGCCGCTCGACGATGAAGCAAGGGCGATGCTCATCCGCATGAGCGATGGCGACGGCCGTGCATCGCTGACGCTGGCGGAGGAAGTCTGGCGGGCGGCCAAGTCAGGCGAGGTGTTCGGCGCCGAGGGCCTGCAGCGCATCGTACAGCGCCGCGCGCCGATCTACGACAAGGGCCAGGACGGCCACTACAATCTGATCTCGGCGCTGCATAAATCAGTGCGCGGCTCTGATCCCGACGCAGCGCTCTACTATCTCGCCCGCATGTTCGACGCCGGCGAGGATCCGCTCTATCTCGGCCGTCGGCTGGTACGCATGGCGATGGAGGATATCGGGCTTGCCGACCCGCAGGCCCTGGTCATCGCCAATGCCGCCAAGGATGCCTATGACTATCTGGGCTCACCGGAGGGTGAACTTGCCTTCGCCGAAGCCACCGTCTATCTCGCCACCGCTCCCAAATCCAACGCCGTCTACACGGCCTTCAAGGCCGCCACCGGGGCCGCCAAGGAATTCGGATCGCTGCTGCCGCCCAAGCACATCCTCAACGCGCCGACCAAGCTGATGAAGGAGGAGGACTACGGCGCGGGATATCGCTATGACCATGACCAGCCCGACGCATTTTCCGGCCAGGATTATTTCCCGGAAAAGATGGGCCGGCGCACATTCTACGATCCGCCCGAGCGTGGGTTCGAGCGCGATATCAGGAAGCGTCTCGACTATTGGGCGAAGCTGAGAAGCGAGCGGGAAAAGTAGGCTTGGCGCGCGCGGCCGTCCTTGCGCCCGTCATTGCACCCTGGGGCGACAACCTGCCCTGGGGCATTTCGGCTTCGCTCGTCCTGCACATGATGCTCGCCGCCACGCTGGCGCTGATGCCGATGCCGAAGCGCCCGAAACAGCTGCAGGAGGAACGGGTTTCGGTCGAGATACTGACGCCGGAACAACTCCAGCCGCCAACAGATGCGAAGCCTGCGCCAGCAGCAGCCGCTGCGCCGGTTCCTTCCCCTGTCACCGCGGCGCCTTTGCAGGAGGCGCTACCGCCAGCGACAGCGCCTCCGGCCATGATCCGTCCGACGGAAATGCTGTCGGCAAAGACGCTCGCCGATCCACGCAGCAGGCAGGCGCGCGCCGATCTTGCGACATTGGCCTCCGACGAGCGCATGGTGCAGCTCTGCAATCTCGAGGCAATGGATCAGATCCGCAAATGGCGGGCTGATTTCCAGCCGGAACGGGTGGTGCCTTACGCGATGGGCGAGGAGACGATCTCCGCAACCTCCATCACCGCCAACGGAGCAGCCTTCCGCAGCCGCAGGAACTGGTACGCGCTGAAGTTCACATGCGAGCTGGCACGGGATGGCGAAAGCGTCACCGGCTTCGCGTTCCTGGTCGGCGATCCCGTGTCCCGTGAAAAGTGGGACGAGCTCGGCCTGCCAGCGGTGCATTGACATGTGTTCCGACACGGGATGCCGAATCTGAGCCGATCAGGTACAGTGTCGCCGGCAAGTCACAGTAGTGTGATGTGTACCGTGGAATAAAAAATTCTATCAAAGCGCGCGGCCGGCCGGGGTGCGCCGCCAGATTGGGCCAGATTTGGCCAAGACCATTTTTCGAAGAAGGATCGCGCATAGCGCGTGGAAAAATGACCAAGAAACTTCGCAAATCCCTTCGGCAGTTTGCTATTGCCGCTCCGCTGCTTGCGCTCGGCTTCTACTTCATCCCGATCCTGACCATGATCTGGATCGTCTGCGGCCTGATCGACGTGCTGCGCAATCACAATAAGAATCTGTCGCTGTTCCGCGGCTATTTTCTCGGCAATGGCATCTTCACCTGGCTGCTGTCGCCCTTCAACCTGTTGGTCGATCTGCTGTGCTACAGAAACCCGGGCGTCTGGAAGCTGGAGCAGTTTCCGCCGGACTATCAGCGCGAAGTCAACGAGGTTCTCGACGTCTTCAAGGCGCGCAAGGATGAGATCATCGCCGATATCGACGCCAATTTCGGCACCGGCCGGCGCGGCATGTATGTCTACCAGTGGTACGGCAAGCACAAGATCGACAACGTCGCGGAATTCAACAAGGACTTCAAATACATCAAGACCATCGCCGTGTCGGTGTTCAAGGGCAAGGAATCGACCTCCTGGCATTTCGGACCGCTGCGGCTCAGCCTGCGCATTCTCTACAATCTTCTTCCGGTGAAGGCCGAGGTTTTCGTCGAGTGCAACAACGCCAGGAACTACTGGCACGACAATCCGCTCTACATTTTCGACGACACGCTGCTGCATCGCTCGGTCAACGAATATGATGGGCCCCGCTATTGCGTCTTCATGGACATCATCCGGCCGTCGCCATTCCCCGGCCTCATCGCCGCTCTTCTCGCCATCGTCTCGGTCAGCGTCGAGCGGTTCAATTCCATGTTCTACAAAAACTGGAAGATGATCGGCTCGAGCAAGCCGAAGAAGGTCGAGGCGAACTGAGACAGGTAATCGGCGGAACGGTTTCCGCCGCCAGCAGCAGGGATTGACCCGGCGATCGGGCAGGGGCAGTAGACGGCAATGTTCAATCTCATTCTCGTTGTCGTCGGTGGCGGAATTGGCGCCGGTATCCGCCATCTCACCAACATGGGTGCGCTGCGGCTTGTCGGCCCGAATTATCCCTGGGGCACGATGGCGATCAACATCGTCGGCTCCTTCGTCATGGGCCTGTTCATCGCCATCATGATGCGGCGTGGCGGATCAGCCGAACTCAGATTGTTTGTCGCCACCGGCATCCTGGGCGGCTTCACCACCTTCTCGGCTTTCTCGCTCGATTTCGCGACGCTATGGGAGCGGGGCGCTGCGCTGCCGGCGTTCGGCTATGCGCTCGCCAGCGTCCTTGGCGCGATCATCGCCCTGTTTCTGGGTCTTTGGCTCGCAAGAAGCCTGCCTTAATGCTATTGCCCCCGTTCTAAACGGGGTAAAGCGAGAAAAATGGCAGGCGTTGAACAGATCACAGTGGAGGCCGGTGAGGCGGGCATGCGGCTCGATCGCTGGTTCAAGACCCATTTCCCGGGTCTCGGCTTCGGCCATCTGCAAAAGCTCTTGCGCTCCGGCCAGATCCGCGTCGACGGCGGCCGGGTGAAGGCCGACACCCGCGTCGAACCGGGGCAGATGGTCCGCGTGCCGCCGCTCGAAGTCGACAAGAAGGGCGAGAGCCCGCTCACCGGCCACTCGATCCGCAACCAGGGCGATGCCGACGTGCTCGCCAAAATGCTGATCCATGAGGACCCGAAGGTCTTCGTCTTCAACAAGCCGGCGGGCCTCGCCGTTCAGGGCGGCTCGGGCGTCACCCGCAATGTCGACGACATGCTCGAAACCTGGCGCAATCAAAAGGGCGAAAAACCGCGACTGGTGCACCGGCTCGACCGCGACACGTCGGGCGTGCTTGTCGTTGCCCGTACCAGGCTTGCGGCCATGAAGCTTTCCGAGGCGTTCCGGGCGCGCGAGACCAAGAAAACCTATTGGGCCCTGGTCAAGGGCGTGCCGCCGAAGCGCGAGGACAAGATCTCGACCTGGCTGATCAAGGAGCCGACGCCCGACGGCGACCGCGTGCGCGTGGCCGCGCATGGTGAGAAGGGCGCCGACCACGCGGTGTCGTACTATCGCGTCATCGAGCAGGCGGCACAGACGATGACCTGGCTTGAAATGGAACCCTATACCGGCCGCACCCATCAGCTTCGCGTCCATGCCGCCTATATCGGCTGCCCGATTATCGGCGACCCCAAATATTTCGAGGCCGATACCAATTGGGATTTCCCCGGCGGCATTCAAAACCGCCTGCATCTGCATGCGCGCCGCATCGTCATTCCGCATCCCGACAAGGGCGTCATCGATGTGACCGCGCCGATGCCGCCGCATATGCGCCAGAGCTGGAACCTGATCGGCTTCGACGACGCCAGCGCGGAGGAGTAGGGCAGTGGGCGTCGCCACCGACACGCTTGACCGCCGCGACGCGATCGACATGGCGGCGGCCGCGATCATGGTCGGGCTGACGTTTTCCTGGGGCCTGAATTATGTCGCCGCCAAGATCTCGTATGCTGGCTACGATCCCGTTTTCCTGTCGGTCGCGCGCTCCATCATCGGTGGTCTTTGCGTTTTTGGCTGGTGCTGCTGGCGCGGCATCAAGCTGTTCACGCCCGACAAGACCCTTGTCGCGGGCATCGTGGTGGGTGTGCTCTTCGGCATCGAGTTTCTGTTTCTTTATGTCGGGCTGGAACACACGACGGTTGCCCGCAACACGCTTCTGGTCAACACCATGCCGTTCTGGGTGCTGGTCGGCGGTCATTTCCTGCTGGACGAGCGCATAACGACCCGCAAGCTCCTTGGTCTTCTCTTGGCTTTCGCCGGTCTGGTCGCCGTATTCTCCGACAAGGCGGGCGCCGGCAACGGCGTGACATTGACTGGTGACCTGCTCAGCCTTGGCGCCGGCATCCTTTGGGCTCTGACCAGCATCGTCATCAAGCGCTCGAAACTGGCCGAGACCAGCGCCGAGAAGTTGCTGCTCTATCAACTGGCCGGCGCCATCCTGGTCGGCGTCCTGGTGTTGCCTTTCGCCGGCCCGCCCGTCCGCGACTTTGCTGCCTTGCCGACATTGGCCCTGCTGTTCCAGGCTGTCTACGTCGTCGCCTTCACCTATGTTCTCTGGTTCTGGCTGCTCAGGCGCTATCCGGCATCGGGCCTGTCGAGTTTCACCTTCCTGTCGCCGGTGTTCGGTGTGCTGTGTGGCGCCGTCATCTTGAACGAGCCGCTGACCGTCCGCATTTTCCTGGCGCTCGGTCTGATCGCCGCCGGCCTGATTATCGTCAACCGGCCCGCGCGCAAGCTGGCACCCGTGTAAGAGAGACCTTCCATGCGCGATATCCTCAACGACCTTGAAGCGGCAAAGCAGCTTTCCGATCCGGATCCGGTGCGCCGCGCCCAGATCCAGATGAAGACGCAATTGCCGAAACGCTTCTACAAAGCCGTCTCGGTCGCACCGCTCGACGACGGTTTTGCCGTTCATCTCGACGGCAAGCCGGTGCGCACGCCGGGCAAGGCGCTTCTGGTGCTGCCAAACGAAAAGGCTGCCCGCCTGGTCGCCGACGAATTCGCCGTGCAGGGCGAGACCATCGACCCGGTGACCATGCCGGTCATGCGTCTCGTCAACACGGCCATAGACGGTGTCGCCAGCGACCCGCAGGCGGTGCTGGAAGACATCTTGCGCTTCGCCTCGTCCGACCTGCTCTGCTATCGCGCCGACGCACCGCAAGGGCTCGTCGACCGGCAGAACGAGCATTGGGATCCAGTCATCGACTGGGCGCGGACGGCGCTCGGTGCGCGGTTCCATCTCGCCGAAGGGGTGATCCATGTCGAGCAGCCGCGCGAGACAATCGCCGTGCTGGGCGTCCATTTTGCCCAGCGCAAGGATCCGCTGCGGCTGGCGTCGATCCACGTCATGACCTCGCTGACGGGATCGGCGCTGCTGGCGCTGGCGGTCGACTTCGGCGAACTCGACGGCGAGGCGGCCTGGACCGCCGGCCATGTCGACGAGGACTGGCAGGCCGAGCACTGGGGCCAGGATGCGGAAGCCGTCGCGCGCCGCTCGGCCCGCAAGCGCGACATGATGGCGGCCGTCAGCCTGCTTGAAGCGCTCAAGGGCTGAAGCGTTCACCGCGGCGCGGGCTTTCGCGCCGATGCGTTAGAGCGACGTGCGTCCGGTTGGACGCACTAAGTACGCTCTAACATTTTTGAATCTATGCATCGTGCTTTCCGAAGATCGTTCCGATATTCGGGCCGATGCATTCGACCAAAGTCATAATCCCAAGGTTGGTCTGCCGCCGGACGGCACTTTCTGTCATTTCTTCCGCCGATGGCCGTGCCGTTCCGCTTTCGGAAGAGAACGCGGACATGATGCGCAGCATCGAAGACAGCCGGAATCTCACGGGAGGACATATCAATGGCAATGGCATCGACCGCCGGCAGCGTAAGCCGCGGCATGACGCGGGAGGAGAAGAAGGTCATCTTCGCTTCCTCGCTCGGCACCGTTTTCGAATGGTACGATTTCTATCTCTATGGCTCTCTGGCAGTGTTCATCGGTTCGACTTTCTTCAGTCCAACCATTCCGGAAGCCACGCGCAATATCTTCGCGCTGCTGGCGTTCGCCGCCGGCTTCCTGGTGCGTCCGTTCGGCGCGCTGCTATTCGGCCGCATCGGCGACCTTGTCGGCCGCAAATATACTTTCCTTGTCACCATGACGATCATGGGCCTGTCGACCTTCCTGGTTGGCTTGCTGCCTGGATATGCGACTTTGGGCATCGCCGCGCCGATCATCCTGATCGTCCTGCGCATGCTGCAGGGCCTGGCGCTCGGCGGTGAATATGGCGGTGCGGCAACCTATGTCGCCGAGCATGCGCCGGACGACCGCCGCGGCTACTACACGTCGTGGATCCAGACGACGGCAACGCTCGGCCTGTTCCTATCGCTGATCGTCATCCTGATCGTCCAGGGTTCGATGGCCAAGGAAACCTACGCCGCCTGGGGCTGGCGCATTCCGTTCATCGTCTCCTTCCTGCTGCTTGGCATTTCGATCTGGATCCGGCTTTCATTGTCTGAATCGCCGACCTTCCAGCGCATGAAGGACGAGGGCAAAGGCTCCAAGGCGCCGCTGACGGAAGCCTTTGGCCAATGGAAAAATGCCAAGATCGCCATACTGGCGCTGTTCGGCCTCACCGCCGGTCAGGCAGTGATCTGGTACAACGGCCAGTTCTACGCGCTGTTCTTCCTGACCAACGTGCTCAAGGTCGATGCGCAGTCGGTCAACATCATGATCGCGATTGCGCTGGCAATCGGGTCGATCTTCTTCGTCGTGTTCGGCTGGCTCTCCGACAAGATCGGCCGCAAGCCGATCATCATGGCTGGCCTCGCATTGGGAATTGTCTGCACCTTCCCGCTGTTCAAGGCACTGACCTGGGCCGCCAATCCGGCGCTGGCCACCGCGCAGCAGAACACGCGTGCGACGGTGACGGCGGCACCCGGGGACTGCAGGTTCCAGTTCAATCCGGTCGGCACGGCGAAGTTCACGACATCCTGCGATATCGCGACTTCGTTCCTGACCAAGAACTCGGTGCCTTATGATGTGGTGGCAACGGCTGCGCCCGGAACGGCTGCGTCGGTCAAGATCGGTAACGAGACGGTAGAGTCCTACGACGCCATCGCCGCTGGCGATCAGGCGAAAGCCAAGGACGCCGCCTTCGTCAAGGCCGTCAACATGTCCTTGCAGGACGGCGGCTATCCGCTGAAGCGGGCGGCAATCAAGGTGCCGGACCAGAAGCTTGACGGTTTCGTCGCGGCCAATCCGGAACTGAAGCTCGATGCCACCGCCATCCGCGCTGGCGAGAAGGCGACGGTTCCGACAGACCAGGCGATCAGGGACAAGCTGCTGACTGCCGAGGAGGCAGCGGGTGCGCCCGAGGTCACCGTCTACAACATACCGGGCGGTGGCGCCTTCGCCATGTTCGCCGACCCGGCCGCGGTCAACTGGCCGATGACGATCGGTATCCTGTTCATCCTCGTGCTGTTCGTGACCATGGTCTACGGTCCGATCGCCGCGATCCTGGTCGAGATGTTTCCGACCCGCATCCGCTACACTGGCATGTCGCTGCCTTACCACATCGGCAATGGCTGGTTCGGCGGCCTGTTGCCGGCGACGGTGTTCGCGCTCAGCGCCTACAAGGGCGATATCTACTATGGTCTCTGGTATCCCGTGATCATCGCGGCGATGTCCCTGATCATCGGCATGATCTTCGTCAAGGATACGCTGGGAACCGACCTGCACGCCAAAGAGTAGGCGACTGTTCCGCCTTCAAAGACAAAGCCCGGCGCGAACGATCGCGCCGGGCTTTTGCGTTTTCAGGGTACGATAATTCTGCGGCTTCAACTCTTTCGAGTTTGTTTGGCTTCGTCCTCGATGGCGGCCTCGTGGTACCAGGCGTCGCCGAAATCCGCGCTGACATTGCGCAAGGAGGCAAGCTCTGCCGCGAACTTAGCCTTTCCGCTTAAATTTGAGGCAGAAGTGCGCGCTGCCACCGGGAACATCAGGATCTTGGCCGAGGGACGGGTCGGAGTGATTTCCATTGCCGGCCTCCTTTCTTCTGCCGAACGATATCGATTCAACCTTTTCGTAAAATAGGTGTTGCAATCCATTTAAGCAATATGCCTATGAAAAGATCAGTATTTGCCTAAGATTTATGCAACATCTGCTTTTGATTGATCTTGCCGCATTGCTTAGACGGCTTGGCGGGTTTGCCGGGTTGCCGGGCCATTTTTGCCGCACCTCTCAAGCCGAGAATGGCACACGATTTGCATTTTAATGAACCGGCAGGTCGGCTGCTGGGTGGTTCGGCTTGCGCCGGCGTCATCCAGAAGTTCGGTTTATCAAGCAACGAGAGGTCAGAATGACGAAGTACAAGCTCGAGTATATTTGGCTCGATGGATACACCCCGGTTCCCAACCTTCGGGGCAAGACCCAGATCAAGGAATTCGCCGAGTTTCCGGCGCTCGAGCAGCTTCCGCTGTGGGGCTTCGACGGCTCTTCGACCATGCAGGCCGAGGGCCACAGCTCCGACTGCGTGCTGAAGCCGGTCGCCGTCTATCCGGATCCGGCGCGCACCAACGGCGTGCTCGTCATGTGCGAGGTGATGATGCCGGACGGGGTTACGCCGCATGCATCCAACAAGCGCGCCACCATCCTCGACGACGAGGGCGCCTGGTTCGGTTTCGAGCAGGAGTATTTCTTCTACAAGGACGGCCGCCCGCTCGGCTTCCCCGACAGCGGCTATCCCGCGCCGCAGGGTCCTTACTACACCGGCGTCGGCTATTCCAATGTCGGCTCCGTCGCGCGTCAGATCGTCGAGGAGCATCTCGACCAGTGCCTCGCGGCCGGCATCAACCACGAGGGCATCAACGCCGAAGTGGCCAAGGGCCAGTGGGAATTCCAGATCTTCGGCAAGGGCTCCAAGAAGGCCGCCGACCAGATGTGGATGGCCCGCTACCTCCTGCAGCGCCTCACCGAGAAATACGGCATCGACATCGAGTATCACTGCAAGCCGCTGGGCGACACCGACTGGAACGGCTCCGGCATGCACGCCAACTTCTCGACCACCCATATGCGCGAAGTCGGCGGCAAGGACTATTTCGAGGCGCTGATGGCGGCCTTCGACAAGAACCTGATGGACCACATCGCCGTCTACGGCCCGGACAACGACAAGCGCCTGACCGGCAAGCACGAGACCGCGCCGTGGAACAGGTTCAGCTACGGCATCGCCGACCGCGGCGCCTCGATCCGAGTGCCGCATTCCTTCATCAACAATGGCTACAAGGGCTATCTCGAGGATCGCCGCCCGAACTCGCAGGGCGACCCCTACCAGATCGCTTCGCAGATCCTGAAGACGATCGCCAGCGTCGACACGGCTGAGAAGAAGGCCGCTGCCTGAGCATTCCTCACGGCGCAGACCTCAGCGGTCTGCGCCGTGACGCAGCTCTGTCATGTCGGCGGCGCTTGGTGGCCTGGCTCTTACGACGAATGACATGAAAAAACCCCGGCGTCATCTGCGCCGGGGTTTCTTGTTTCGGAACCGGCCTGGTCAGATCGAATAATACATGTCGTATTCGACCGGATGCGGGGTCATTTCGAAGCGCATCACCTCGGCCATCTTGAGCTCGATATAGCTGTCGATCTGGTCGTCGTCGAAGACGCCGCCGGCTTTCAGGAAGCCGCGGTCCTTGTCGAGGCTCTGCAGGGCTTCGCGCAGCGAGCCGCAGACGGTCGGGATCTTCTTCAACTCCTTCGGTGGCAGGTCGTAGAGATCCTTGTCCATCGGCTGGCCCGGATGGATCTTGTTCTTGATGCCGTCGAGGCCGGCCATCAGCATGGCGGCGAAGGCGAGGTAGGGGTTCGCGCCCGGATCGGGGAAACGGACCTCGACGCGCTTGGACTTCGGCGACGAGCCGAACGGAATGCGGCAGGAGGCCGAGCGGTTGCGCGCCGAATAGGCGAGCAGCACCGGCGCTTCATAGCCTGGCACCAGGCGCTTGTAGGAGTTGGTCAGCGGGTTGGTGAAGGCGTTGATCGCCTTGGCGTGCTTGATGATACCGCCGATATAGAACAGGCAGCTTTCCGACAGGCCGGCATACTCATTGCCGGCGAAGGTGGGCTTGCCGCCCTTCCAGATCGACTGATGGACATGCATGCCCGAGCCGTTGTCGCCGAACACCGGCTTCGGCATGAAGGTGGCCGTCTTGCCATAGGCGTTGGCGACCTGGTGGACGACATATTTGTAGATCAGCATCTTGTCGGCGTTGCGGACCAGCGTGTCGAACTTGATGCCGAGCTCGTGCTGGGCGGCCGCGACCTCATGGTGGTGCTTTTCGACGCGCACGCCCATTTCGGCGAGCACGGTCAGCATTTCCGAGCGCATGTCCTGTGCCGAATCGATCGGCGGTACCGGAAAATAGCCGCCCTTGATGCGCGGACGGTGGCCGAGATTGCCGGTCTCATAGTCGGTGTCGTCATTGGACGGCAGTTCGGTGGAGTCCAGCTTGAAGCCGGTGTTGTAAGGGTCGGCCTTGTACTTGACGTCGTCGAATACGAAGAACTCGGCTTCCGGGCCGACGAAGATCTGGTCGCCGATGCCTTCCGCCTTCATATAGGCCTCGGCCTTCTTGGCGGTGCCGCGCGGGTCGCGGTTGTAGGACTCGCCCGAGATCGGGTCGAGGATGTCGCACAGGATGACCATCGTCGACTGCGCGAAGAACGGGTCCATATGCACCGTTTCAGGGTCGGGCATCAGCACCATGTCGGACTCGTTGATCGCCTTCCAGCCGGCGATGGAGGAGCCGTCGAACATGACGCCATCGGCAAACATGTCTTCCTCGACCTCGACGACATCCATCGTCACGTGCTGCAGCTTGCCCTTCGGATCGGTGAAGCGCAGATCGACGAACTTCACGTCGTTGTCCTTGATCTGCTTCATGATGTCTTTGGCTGTCGTCATGTCATTTCTTCCCTGTGTGGTGACGTTTCGAGGAGACGGTAATCTGAAATCAGAAACCTCAGACGGCGTCCATCCCTGTTTCGCCGGTGCGGATGCGCACGACCTCCTCGATGTTGGAGACGAAGATCTTTCCGTCGCCGATACGGCCGGTCTGGGCCGCCTTGCGGATGGCTTCGATGGCGCCTTCGACCGCATCGTCGCCGAGCACGACCTCGATTTTCACCTTGGGCAGAAAATCGACGACATATTCGGCGCCGCGATAAAGTTCGGTATGGCCCTTCTGCCGGCCGAAGCCCTTGGCTTCGGTAACGGTAATGCCTTGCAGCCCGGCCTCCTGAAGCGCTTCCTTCACTTCGTCTAGCTTGAACGGCTTGATGATCGCTTCGATCTTTTTCATGTAGTAAGTGGCCTCCACTGCCAAAAAGACGGGTTGTGAGCCCCGCTTGCGCCTCCTTCAAGCACGAACTGTGCCAATTGAGAGGGTTAGAAGCGGCGTTACGCGATTTCAATGCCATGTCGCGCCGGGATGCAAATTCGCGTCATCCGCTGCATTGGATGCGTCATGGGCGCTCGGAACCTACACATTGCCAATCACTGCGTCCGCACAATAATGGGGCAGGAAGCACATTTCATAGGCACTTACGCACAGGGTTGGCTTTGAACGTTGCATTGGCGGATTGTGTTGTCTCTGCGATGTTTGCCTCAAACCGAAAACTGGACAATGCTTGCGCAAATGCGGGTCGGCAATCCATGAGCAATGAACTTTTGTCTCCGACCGAGATGGCCGAGGCCGACCGGCTGACGATTGCGGCAGGGCCACTCGATGGCTTCGGCCTGATGCGGCGCGCCGGCGAGGCGGTCGCAGCCGTGGTGCTGGCTCGCTATCCCCAGGCGAGCCCCGTCCATGTCCTGTGCGGCCCCGGCAACAACGGAGGCGATGGCTACGTCGTCGCCGGCATTCTGAGGGCCAGCGCCGTCGAGGTCCTGCTTTGGGCATCCGGCCCGCCCAGGGCCGGCAGCGATGCGGCGCTCGCTGCTTCGCGGTGCCCGATCAAACCTCGTCCGCTGGCCGAGTTTGTTGCCGAGACGGGCTCGGTCGTGGTCGACGCGCTCTATGGGGCAGGGCTGTCCAAGCAACTCGCCGGCGATGCCGTAATCGCAGTCGACAGGGTGACCAGACTGAACCTGCCCGTCGTCGCGGTCGATCTGCCCTCGGGCGTTTCCGGCGCAAGTGGCGAAGTCCTCGGCCGGGCATTCCGCGCCGAGGTCACGGTGACGTTCGCGCGCAAAAAGCCGGGACATTTGCTGCTGCCGGGGCGCGCGATGTGCGGCGAACTGGTGCTTGCCGACATCGGCATCGGCGACGGCATCATTGCGCAGCTTGAACCACGAACCTTCGAAAACACCCCGCCGCTTTGGGTGGGTAGCTTCCCGGTTCCCGCTGTCGACGCGCACAAATACAGGCGCGGCCATGTCGGTGTTTTCTCCGGCGGGCTTTCGGCGACGGGTGCGGCGCGGCTGTCGGCGCTGGCCGCTGCCAAAAGCGGGGCAGGGGCGGTGACCGTGCTGTCGCCGGCCAATGCCATGCAGGTGAATGCCGCGCATCTGACCTCGATCATGTTGCGCAAGGCCGACACCGTTGCCGACCTGCACGGCTTCATAGGCGAGCGCCGGCCCTCGGCCTTTGTCCTCGGCCCGGGCTTTGGCGTCGGTGAAAAGGCACGGGATTTTGCCCTTGCCGTACTAGGTGCAGGACGGCACGGCGCCGCCGGCGGGATCGACGGACTGGTGCTCGATGCCGATGGCATCACCTCACTTCGCGACGCGCCTGAGTTGCTTTTCGAAGCCGCTCGTCTGCCGGACGCCCCCGCCCTGGTGCTGACCCCGCATGAGGGTGAATTCGCCAGGTTGTTTGCCGATATCGCCGGGGACAAGACCCTGTCCAAGCTGGCCAGGGCGCGCGCCGCCGCCGAGCGCGCCAACGCCGTCATCATCTACAAGGGCGCCGACACGGTGATCGCTGCACCGGATGGCAGGGCGGCAATCAACGGGAATGGTGCGCCGTGGCTCGCCACCGCCGGCTCCGGCGACGTGCTGGCAGGAATCATCGCCGGACTGTTGGCGCAAGGCATGCCGGCTTTCGAAACGGCCTGCGCGGCGGTCTGGATCCATGCCGAGGCGGGCAGCCGTTCTGGGCCAGGGCTGATCGCCGAGGATCTGCCGTCGGCGCTGGTGCCGGTGCTGCGCGAGCTTGTCGACAGGCGCAACGGGGTCGCGCGATGAGCCTCCGATTTGCTCTGCTCGCGGCGATCTTTTCCCTCTTCATAACGCATGCCGCTCGTGCCGAAGGGCCGGTATTGGTTGTCGACGATCCGGCCATTCTCGCTGCGCTCGACGCCAAGGGCTTCGGCTTCGCCGGTATTTTCGACCTCGATGGCAAGGGCGACCTGAAGACGCTTTACGACAAGGCGCCGGCCTATCATCAGATTGTTGAAACCGTTGCAGGCGACGTTGCCACGCTGCGCGTCGAGATGAAGGCCGGTGGGCGGCCCCTCTACGAAGTCACCGACGGCAATGTCGGCCGCATCATGGACATGCGGTGGCTGAAGACCGACGCCGCGCGCTTTCGCCTCGTCGGTGTCGTCAACCGGCTCGACCGGCGCGATTTCGCCGAGATGCGGGACGACAAGAGTTGCGGCGAGGTGCGTTTCATCTATCGCCTTGCCTACAGTTTTGGGAAAGGCGGCAAGGTTCTTGCCTCGCGCCTGCCGTTCAATTTCAACGCCGTCTACAGCGTCGCGACGGATGCCGATGGCGGCTGCGTCGGAGTTGCCGGACGCTGGACGCCGCAGCTCGATGAAAGCGTCGATGCCGGCTGGCTCATCGGCGGACCGCTGGAAAGGGCAGGGCTTGCCTTCAAGCAACTGGAGCTCAACGCCCAGGTGGTGCGCTTTCCCTCCGGCCAGGAAACCGAATTCGGCGGGCAGGCCGCCTATCTCATGCGGATTTTCGGCATCGACGGCACTGGTGCAAGCGAGAGGCCGTTGGAGAACACTCCGGATATCGCGCATCTTGCCGAAAATGCGGCGCTGAAGAGAAAACTCGCCGGCTATATCAGCGCCAATGTCACCGCGATCGATCTCGGCATCTACGAGATCCCCGACGAGTTCCTGGCGAAAAAGGTCATCTCATGGTCGACGTTCGGCAGCGCAAGGCAGGCCAACCACCCGTTTACGCAATTATTCCGGTCTGCGGATTTTGCCGGGCTCGATTATTCCGCCTTGAGGCTGGTGCGCACGCCGGAGGCGCTGGTCGAGCGGCTGGACAATGGCGCCTGCCAAGGTTGCCATCAGGCGGGTTCCACCGCCGGGTTCCATTTCATCGGCCTTGACGACAAGACGACCTCGCCGCTGAACCGCATCGAGGTCGGCATCTCGCCGCATCTCCACGCCGAACTGCCGCGGCGTGATGCCTGGCTGCGCGAGGTGGTTGAAGGCAAGGAGCCGAACCGTTTCCGCCCGCTGTCCTTCGCGCCGCCTGCCGTATGGAACGATGCCGACGAGATCGACTATGCGCCGGCCGAAATGGCGATGCCGTGCCTGACGCCGGAAGACGCAAATGGCTTCGGCCCGACCTGGCAATGCGGCGGCGGCACTGTCTGCACGCCGCTGGCCACCGCGTCAGGCGTGCGCACGACGCTGGCGCAATGCCTGTTGCCCAAGGACAGCGAAAAGATGTTCTCGGGCCATCCATGTCTGACAGGCTCGATCGCCAGCAATCCTGCACAGCCCTTCAACGATCGCTACCGCGTATCGGGCCAGTTCGCCGCCTTCGCGCCTGGCATTTCGCGCACCGCCTACACCTGCCGGCCACCGAAGATCGGCGTGCCGGCAGGCATCGCCTATCGCGGCTGCGACGACAAGGACCGCAGCTTCGCCGCCTTCAAACAGGGCAAACCGATGCCGAACGAGATCTGCGGGCTGGTCGGCGGCAAAAAATTCGACACCTGCGTGGCGACCAACAATTTCGACCAGTGCCTTGGCGGCGCGGTCAATCGCGGCAACCGGCCGGCCTGCTCGGCCGACCATTTCTGCCGCGAGGATTATATGTGCCAGTCGCTGCCGCCGGACACGCCGGGTGCTGCCAAGGTGGAAGGGATCGGCTTCTGCTCGCCGACTTATTTTATCTTCCAGATGCGCATCGACAATCATGCAACGCCATGGGCGGGCGCCGTCCGCGCCACCATGGGCGCCGGTTTCGGAGCAGCGAAAGCGGAGTGAGTCTTTGCTGTGGCCGCGTATGCGCTGCCAGCGATCTCACAGCGGGATGTTATCGTGCTTCTTCCAGGGGTTCTGCATATCCTTGTTGCGCAGCATCCTGAGCGCGCGGGCAATGCGGCGGCGGGTCGAATGCGGCATGATCACCTCGTCGACATAGCCGCGCTCGGCGGCGACGAAGGGCGACAGGAAGCGATCCTCGTAAGCCTTTGTATGCGCCGCGATCTTTTCCGCGTCGCCGATGTCCTTGCGATATATGATCTCGACCGCGCCCCTGGCACCCATCACGGCGATCTGCGCCGTCGGCCAGGCATAGTTCATGTCGCCGCGCAGATGCTTCGACGCCATCACGTCATAGGCGCCGCCATAGGCCTTCCTGGTGATGACGGTGATCTTCGGCACGGTCGCCTCGGCGTAGGCGAACAACAGCTTGGCGCCATGCTTGATCAGTCCGCCATATTCCTGCGCGGTGCCGGGCAGGAATCCCGGAACGTCGACGAAGGTGACGATTGGGATCGAGAAGCAATCGCAGAAGCGCACGAAACGCGCTGCCTTGCGGCTGGCATCCGAATCGAGAACGCCGGCCAGCACCATCGGCTGGTTGGCGACGAAGCCGACCGTGCGGCCCTCGACTCGCCCAAAACCGGTAACGATGTTCTTGGCGAAACTCTGCTGGATCTCGAAGAAGTCGCCCTCGTCGGCAATCTTGAGGATCAATTCCTTGATATCGTACGGCTTGTTGGCATTGTCGGGGATCAGCCGGTCGAGCGACAGATCGTGATCGGTGACCGACTGGTAGCATTCGATCTCGGGAATCTCGGCCGTGTTGGAAGCGGGCAGCAGATCGACCAGCCGGCGCATCTGCAACAGCGCCTCGACGTCATTGTCGTAGGCGCCGTCGGCGATCGAGGACTTCGTCGTATGGACGGAGGCGCCGCCCAGGCTCTCGGCGGTCACCGTCTCGTTGGTGACGGTCTTCACCACGTCCGGCCCGGTGACGAACATGTAGGAGGTGTCGCGCACCATGAAGATGAAGTCGGTCATCGCAGGCGAATAGACGTCGCCGCCGGCGCAGGGCCCCATGATCACCGAGATCTGCGGGATCACGCCGGAGGCCAGCACATTGCGCTGGAAAATCTCGGCATAGCCGCCGAGCGCCGCCACGCCCTCCTGGATGCGGGCGCCACCGGCGTCGTAGAGGCCGATGATCGGCGCGCGGTTGCGAAGCGCCATCTCCTGCACCTTGACCACTTTTTCGGCGTGCGCCTCCGACAGCGAGCCGCCGAACACGGTAAAATCCTTGGCGAAGACGTAGACCGGCCGGCCGTTGACGGTGCCCCAGCCTGTGACGACGCCATCGCCGGCGATCTTGGTTTTTTCCATGCCGAAGTCGGTCGAGCGGTGCTCGACATACATGTCGAACTCCTCGAACGAGCCCTCGTCGAGAAAGACGTCGATGCGCTCGCGAGCTGTCAGCTTGCCCTTCTTGTGCTGGGCGTCGATGCGGACCTGGCCACCGCCCATGCGCGCCATGTCGCGGCGACGCTCGAGTTCCTTCAGCACGTCCTTCATCGGTCGATCCCCAAAATGGAAAGCTGCATTTCGTGGTAATCATGCCGGCAAGGGAGCGCAAGCGTGACTCTCCCGCGGCGAAACTTCTTTGCAGGAATTCGCCCGATATGGCAGACTGAACTTATGAAGAACAACATTGAAATATCAGAGGATTTGAGTCGCCGGATCGACATCTTGGCCTCGCGCTCCACTCTGACTCGCAATCAGATCATTGAGGATGCACTGTCCCACGGCCGTTCCCTGGCGTGGCAGGAAAAGTGGGTCGCCGGTGTTCGGGCCGGAATCGAGGCCGCTGACCGTGACGACTTCGCAAACGAAGAAGAGATCGCGGCGGTTCTCAACAAATACAGTCGGGCATAAAGGTCTGTGCGAATTGTCTGGACCCGACATTATCTGATCGAGCTAGCATCAATCGGCGACTATATCGGCCAGCACAACCCGCGAGCCGCCGCCCGCGTCGTCAATGACATTCATTCAAAGACTGCTCGGCTGCTGTCCGCCAATCCGTTCATCGGACGCATCGGTTAAATCGAAGGCACTCGTGAGCTGGTAATTTCCGGCACACCTTTCGTCGTGGCGTATCGGGTGAAGGACACTTCTGTTCGTCCAGCATGGGGCAAGAGAGTGGCCGGACGACGTTTGAGCACGGCAGCTCATCTTGACTGGTTTTATTGCACTGCAACATGACGCCCCTTGCATTGCGCGGCGAACTAGGCCATATGCAGCGGCATAGGCGCTTGGGCCGGGCAAGATCCGGCCTTCTCGACGAATGAGACTGGTTGCGTCTGTTTTCCCTCTTTCCCGTTGATCGGCAAGGTGGCGAAAAAGCCCCGTGGCATGATGCCTGCGGGCACGACAGCGCAGCCGAGTGGACGTTTACGTCCGCCCGCCTTGTCGTTTCATATCAATTTTTTCGACGGCAGGTTGCGCCCTGCCGCCATCGATGTTTGCGGCTACAGGCCGCGTGAAAGAAGACTATTTTGACCAACGAAAACACCCTTGCCGGTAACACCATCTCGACCGGCAGCACTGCGGAACTCACAGGTTTCGCAGCCCTTGGAATTACCGGCGCGCTGCTCAAGGCGACCCATGGCGCCGGCTTCACCGAGCCGAAGCCGATCCAGATGCAGGCGATCCCGCCGCAGATGGAAGGCCGTGACATATTCGGCATCGCCCAGACCGGCTCCGGCAAGACAGCGGCCTTCGCGCTGCCGATCCTGTCGAAGATCATCGCGCTCGGCACCAAGCGCCGTGCGAAGACCACACGTGCCCTGATCCTGGCGCCGACGCGCGAGCTTGCCGTGCAGATCGAGGACACCATCAAGATCCTCGCAAAGGGCGCGCATGTCTCGACGGCGCTGGTGCTTGGCGGCGTCTCGCGCTTCAGCCAGGTGAAGAAGGTTGCGCCCGGCGTCGATATCCTGATCGCCACGCCCGGCCGCCTGACCGACCTGGTGCGCGAGGGGGACCTCATCCTCTCCGACACCAAATGGCTGGTGCTGGACGAGGGCGACCGCATGCTCGACATGGGCTTCATCAACGACGTCAAGCGCATCGCCAAGGCGACCGCGCCCGACCGTCAGACGGTGCTGTTCTCTGCGACCATGCCGAATGAAATCGCCGAGCTGGCGAAGGGCCTGCTGAAGAACCCGATCCGCGTCGAAGTCGCGCCGCAAAGCACCGCGGCGGCCGAGATCGTGCAGGGCGTCGTCTTTGCCCGCACCAAGCAGAAGCGCCAGGTGCTGTCGACGATGCTCGCCGACGACGCAATGAAGTCCGTCATCATCTTTTCGCGCACCAAGCATGGCGCCGACAGGGTGACCAAGGACCTCGAGCGCGACGGCTTCAAGGCCGCCGTCATCCACGGCAACAAGTCGCAGAACGCCCGCCAGAAGGCACTGAACGATTTCCGCGATGGTTCGGTGCGCATTCTTGTCGCCACCGATATCGCGGCGCGTGGCATCGACGTGCCCGGCATCAGCCATGTGGTGAATTTCGACCTGCCCGATGAGGCGGAGAGCTATGTCCACCGCATCGGCCGCACCGGCCGCAACGGCATGGATGGCATTGCGATCACGCTTTGCGATCCTTCCGAAAACAGCAAGCTGCGCCAGGTCGAGCGTATCATCCGCACCAAGCTGCCTGTCGTTGCCGACCATCTCGGCAGCCCGGATCCGCAGCGCAATCCGGCCGAAAAGAACGAGCGCTTCGAGCCGGCGAGCAGCCGCCCCGACCACAATGGCCGTCGCGACGGCAGGCGGCCCGGTGGTGGCAACAACGGCTTCGGCAAGAAGCGGTTCGGCGATAAGCCGGCCGGCGATCGGCCGTTCGCGGCCAAGCCGCAAGGCGACCGCCCGGAAGGCCGCAAGCCGTTCAAGGGAAACAACAAGCGCCGCTTTGGCGGCAAGCGGCCGGCGACGCACGCTGCCTGATGAGTGCCACTTCGGCGGATTGAGCCCGGCTTGATCGCTGATAAATGAAAAAGGGCGATCGGAGCAATGCTCTGATCGCCCTTTCGTTTCTACTGCACCACGGCCTCCACCCACACCACGATCCGCTGCGCCAGGAAAGCCGTGGTCGACGGCGACAGCGCGTCGCCGGCAATGACGTGGTTGTCCTTGTCGCCGGTGTCGTCCACGGGCACCAGCTCGTGTGCCGCACCCCAGCGCCCGGCGATTTCGCGGATGCGGTCGGGCCGCACCACGGCGTCCGAATCCGAAAAGATGAACAAGGCAGGGATGGTCGCCTTCTCCACCGGCGCGCCATAGGCGAGTTCCGTCAGCGCCGCCATCGGCAGCGTCGCCGCCGTCGGATACCGGTGTGTCCAGAATTTCGCGTGCAAGGCATTGCGCGTCTCAAAGCTGCGTTGCTTGCCGATGACCAGTTCGGCGATCTGTTTGCCCCATGGCTTGGTGAGCAGCTCGGCGCCGGAAGCCTTCACGCCGAAATTCGGCGAGATGAACGCGATCGCCGCAACGCCGTCCGAAGCGCAGGGCTGCGTTGCCGCCCACGCCGCCAGCGAGCCGCCTGTCGAGGTGCCGATGACGATTACCTTCTCGCCGATCGCCCGGCCTATGGCGAGCGCTTCCTCGTAGTCGTTGATCCAGGCGTTGACGCTGCCTTCAGCCATCGCGGCGCCGTCCTGCCCATGGCCGGTGAGGCGGGTGTAGAAGAGGTTGGCGTCGAGCTGGTCGGCGACCTCGTCAGGCAGCGGACGGACCTCGCCCTTCGACGCCGAAAATCCGTGGATGTAGACGATCGAAAGCTTCGTCCTGGCGTGAACCATCGGGTTTGCCCAGATGATTTCCTTCTCCAGCCCGTCGCGGATATCAGGCGCGGCGGCTTCCTGGCGCGCCAGATAGGCCTGCGGATCGTCGCCGATCACCGAAGGATCGAAACGGATCGTGGTGTCGACCGGCACACGCGGGCCAAGCACGACGGCCAGGACAAGGATGACGACAAGACCCAGCACCGCGAGCACGATCCGCCGCCCCATCGCAGACTCCAAACAACAATTCTCAACCTATGGCCGCGGTTGCAACCAGGCAACTCGTACGCTGTGGACAGTTTATTCGTTCGGCGGCTTGCGGTCGAAATTCAGCGGCCGTGACTTCCAGCGCGTCGCCGTTTTGATGACCCACCGGCAGACCGGTCTCGGCAGGATGCTGAGCAGCTTCAGCCCCCAGCTCAAGCGGCGCGGGAAGGTGACTTCGAAGCCGCCGGACTTGATGCCGCGCGCCATGCGCCGCGAGGCGCGGTTCACGGGCATCAGCCCCGGCATCGGCAGCAGGTTCTTCTCGGTCAGCGGCGTGTCGACAAAGCCCGGGTTTATCACCTGGACGCGGACGTTCATCTTGTCGAAGTCATATTTGAGCGATTCCGCCAATATGTTGATCGCCGCCTTGGTGCCGCCATAGGCCGCCGTGGTCGGCCAACCGAAATAGGCGGTAACCGAACCGACCAGCACGATGTGGCCGCGCCCACGCACGCGCATGCGTTCGACGACCGGCACCAGGCCGTTGATGATGCCGAAATAATTGACCTCGAAGGACAGGCGAAACCCACGCACGGTAAGATCCTCGCCCGGCGTCGCGATGTAGTTCCCGGCATTGAAGACGGCGAGCACGATCGGGCCGAGATCCTTCTCGATAGCCGCGACCGTCCTTGCCATGCGCTTCTCGTCGGTGACGTCGCAAGGGTAGGCGGTGACGCGGCCCGGCATCTGCGCCGTCTCGACAACAAGCGTGTCGATCGGATCGTCGTCGAGCGACGACACCGCGACGGCATAGCCCTGGGCTGCGAGATCCTTGGCCAGTGAGCGGCCGATGCCGCTGCTGCCGCCGGTGATCCAGGCGACGCCGTGCTTCGGGTTGGCCCGGTAAAGTGTCATGCCGTGTCCCGCGACTCTTTCTTAGCTTGTGCTCTAGCGACGAAGAAATCGAATGAAAAGAGTGCTTTTCCAGACAAGGTTTAAATGGATGCCCGAGCGCGGTATCCGGTTTGAGGGAATTGCAGTGCCCGAAATGCGACTGGACCAGATGAAATCTTGCCTTGAAACCGAAGCGGTGGGTTTCTAGGGTCTCGCCGCACGCATAAGGGAACCTATATGCCACGTTCTGTAATTGAAGCGATCGGCAACACGCCCCTGATCCGCCTCAACAAGGCCTCGGAAGCAACCGGCTGCGAGATTCTGGGCAAGGCCGAATTCATGAACCCGGGCCAGTCGGTCAAGGACCGCGCCGGCCTGTTCATCATCCGAGACGCCGAGCAGCGTGGGCTTTTGAAACCGGGCGGCGTCATCGTCGAGGGGACGGCCGGCAACACCGGCATCGGCTTGACGCTGGTCGCCAAGGCGCTTGGCTACCGCACCGTGATCGTCATTCCCGACACGCAGAGCCAGGAGAAGAAGGACACGATCAAACTGCTCGGCGCCGAACTGATCGAGGTGCCCGCGGTTCCCTACAGGAACCCCAACAATTATGTGAAACTGTCGGGCCGCCTGGCCGAACAGATGGCCCGGTCCGAGCCGAATGGTGCGATCTGGGCCAACCAGTTCGACAACGTCGCCAACCGCGACGGCCACATCCGTACCACCGCACAGGAGATCTGGGCCCAGACCGGCGGCAAGGTCGATGGTTTCGTGTCCGCCGTTGGGTCCGGCGGCACGCTGGCCGGCGTCGCCATCGGGCTGAAGGCCAAGAGCAAGGACATCAAGGTCGCGCTCGCCGATCCGCTGGGCGCCGCGCTCTACAGTTTCTATACCAGCGGCGAATTGAAATCCGAGGGCAGCTCGATCACCGAAGGCATCGGGCAGGGGCGGATCACCGCCAACCTCGAGGGTTTCACGCCGGATTTTTCTTTCCAGATTCCCGACGAGGAAGCGCTGCCGATCGTCTTCGACCTGATCCAGGAGGAGGGGCTCTGCGTCGGCGGCTCGACCGGCATCAACATTGCCGGCGCGATCCGGCTGGCGCGGGAGCTGGGTCCCGGCCACACCATCGTGACCGTGCTCTGCGACTACGGCACACGCTATCAGTCGAAGCTGTTCAACCCGCAGTTCCTGCGCGAAAAGCAGCTGCCGGTGCCAGGCTGGATGGAAGAGAAAGCCGAGATTTCGGTGCCGTTCGAAAAGGTCGCGTGATGTCCTATAAGACGCAGGCGCTGTTTCGCGACGATGCTTATCTGCGCACCGCCGACGCCACGATAGTCGCCGTCAACGAGCGCGGCGGCGTCATTCTCGACCGCACCATCTTTTATGCCACGTCGGGCGGGCAACCGGGTGATACGGGTGCGCTCGAGCGCGCCGACGGCAGCGTGATCGCGATTGCCGCCACCATCACCGGCGAGACCAAGGACGAGATCATCCATGTGCCGGCGCCCGACCAGCCGGTTCCGTCCGTCGGCGAACGGGTCAAGCTCGCCATCGACTGGCAGCGGCGGCATCTTTTGATGCGCATGCACGCGGCCTGCCACCTGCTGACCGTCGTCTGCCCGTTCCCGATCACGGGTGCCGCGGTTTCCGAGGACGACAGCCGCGTCGACTTCGATATCCCGGATGCCGGCTTCACCAAGGAAGACGTGACGGCAAAGGTGATGGAACTGGTGCGGGCTGACCATCCGATCTTTGTCAGGCTGATATCGGACGAGGAACTGGCGGCCAACCCTGGCCTGGTCAAATCCAAGAATGTGCGACCGCCCGTCGGCACCGGCCAAATCCGCCTGGTCTGCATCGGCGACAACGCCTCGATCGACAGCCAGCCTTGCGGCGGCACCCATGTGAAGAGTACCGGTGAAGTCGGCGAGATCCATATCGGCAAGATCGAGAAGAAGGGCCGCGAGAACCGGCGCTTTCGCATACGCTTTGGACCGATGCCGGCAGCTTGATAAAATACAGAAGCTCCGCCTAGGGCGAAGCGGGAGAACGAAAATGGCCGAAGACAGCCCTTTCACCGTCGATGCAGACTGGTTGCAGGCGCGCCTCGGCGAACCGGGCCTGACCATCGTCGATGCGTCCTGGTATCTGCTAGCGCAAGGCAGGGACGCGCGCGCCGAATATGAGGCGGCGCATATTCCGGGCGCCCGCTTCCTTGATCAGGATGCGATATCGGACCCTAATTCGGCCTTACCGCACACGCTGCCTTCGCCGCAGCATTTCGCCCAATATGTCGGCGCGATGGGCATTTCGGCGGACGACACCATTATCGTCTATGACGGTCCGGGCTTCTTCTCAGCGCCGCGCGCCTGGTGGATGTTCCGCGTCATGGGCGTGTTCCAAGTCTACATACTGGACGGCGGCTTCGACCATTGGAAAGCGGCGGGACGACCGGTGACGGCGGAGCCGACGAAGACAGCGCCTTGCGTGTTTCACGCCGACTTCGATGCCAAGCGTGTCGCCAGCCTTGCCGATATGCGCCGCATCGTCGAGACGAAGGAGAGCCAGATCGCCGATGCGCGCTCCGCTGGCCGGTTTGCCGGCACGGAGCCGGAACCTCGCGCAGGCATCCGCTCCGGTCATATGCCTGGAGCGAACAATCTGCCGTCATCGGTGCTCGCCGAGAACGGCGAACTGTTGTCGAAGGATCGTTTGCGCAAGGTGATCGAGGGCGCCGGAATCGATCTGTCGAAGCCGGTCGTCACCTCTTGCGGTTCAGGCATCACCGCGGCTGCGATCACGCTGGCGCTGGAGACGCTTGGCCACACCGACAACAGGCTTTACGACGGTTCATGGACGGAGTGGGGCGGACTTTCCGACACGCCTGTCGTGACGGGCCCCGCCTTGACGGGCAAGGAATGACGGCCATGGAAAACGGAGTGGTGGAAGACATCGACGTCACGGTGACGTTTCTCGAAATGCATGTACCGCCGGCCTACTCGCCGCCGGTGCCGTACAACCGCCAGATCGCGCTGCTGAAAACCAAGAACATTCCGCTGCACTTCTATCGCTATCTGATGGATCGGGTGGGACGCAAATGGCACTGGGTCAATGTTCTCAGGCTGAACGACGAAGAGCTTTCGGCGGGCATCCATCGCGAGGACCGCGACATCAGGGTGCTTTATCTCGACGGCGCGCCGGCCGGCTTCTTCGACCTCAAGCCGCATCTGCCGGAAGAAGTGGAGCTAGCCTATTTCGGCATGATGGAACATGCGACCGGACAAGGCATCGGCCGCTGGTTCCTGGGGGCGGCGATCGCCGCCGCCTGGTCGCACGGGCCGAAGCGGGTGACGGTACAGACCTGTACGCTCGACCATCCGGCGGCATTGCCGCTCTATCAGAAACTCGGCTTCGCGCCGGTGGCGCAGAAGAAAGAGATCGTGCATCCGATGGCTTTCGCCGAGCGCTCGGCCAGCGTCATGCGGCCCTGAAAACTGAACCTTTCGTTCATCGAGGCTTCAGACTGCCTCTGGCATCTTGTCGGCACCATCAATGCGGCCATCAGAGCAGGGCCGAAGGAGAAAGACATGCTGACCAGACGCACCTTTGCCGCCGTGCTGATTGCGGCGCTTGCCATGCCGACCCTTGCCGCCGCCCAGGCTACCACGCCTTCGGCCGCCACGATCGAGCGGCAACTCGAAGCGGCGCCCAAGGTGAAGCTGCGCCCGAACCAGCGCGTCACCATCCGCGAATTCAAGCGCCGGCCGGATCTGCGGCGCATGGCCCGCTCGATCGACATCCAGTCGATCAATTTCGCCTTCGGCTCGGCGGCCATTTCCGAGTCGCAATACGGCAAGATCGAAAACATCGCCGACGCACTGCGGCGCATCCTGCGGCGTGACCGCGGCGCCCGCATTCTGATCGAGGGTCATACGGACGCCGTCGGTTCCTTCCAGTCGAACCAGATCCTGTCGGAGCAGCGTGCCGCCTCGCTGAAGCGCACGCTGGTGCGCGAATTCGGCGTGCCAGGCCATGCGCTCGAAACCGTCGGCTATGGCGAGGAGTTCCTGCTGGTGCAGACGCAGAACGAGAACTGGCGCAATCGCCGGGTGACGCTGCGCCGCTTCGACGATTTCATAAGATAACGCTGTTTGAACCGGCCATCCGACTGCCTGCGCGGTGTCTGGATCAACACTCAAGAAAGAGCCTGGCTTGAATGAGCCGGGCTCTTTCCATATCGCTGGTCGTTTCAAGTCGCGATTGGAGGACCAGGCGATGACGATACGAGTGGTGATGGCCGGGGCGACCGGCTGGGTCGGCAAGGCGCTGGTGCCGGCGATCTCGGCGCAAGGTGACATGAATTTGGCCGGAGCGGTTTCGCGCAGCGGTGCGGGGCAGGATGCCGGCCTGCTGGTTGGCCTGCCGGCTAATGACGTGATTGTTTCCGGCTCGCTGGCGGAGGCGCTGGAGAGGCCGTCCGACGTGCTGGTCGACTATACCAAACCGCATGTGGTGAAGGATCATGCGCTGCTGGCGATCGAAAAGGGGCGCCATGTGGTGATCGGCACATCGGGGCTTGGGGCCGCCGACTATGCCGAAATCGATGCCGCGGCGCGCGCCAACCGGGTCGGTGTGATCGCCGCCGGCAATTTTTCGATCACCGCCACGCTGATGAAGCGTTTTGCCCTGATGGCGGCGAAATATGTGCCCGATGTCGAGGTCATCGACTATGCCAGCGCCAAGAAGCCCGACGCCCCGTCCGGCACGGCGCGCGAGCTTGCCGAGGCGCTGGCGGATGTCCGCAAGGCTTCGACGGCAAGACCAGTCTCAGAAGTGACGGGCGTGCCCGGAACACGCGGCGCTGCGGTTGGCGCGGGCGAGGGGGTGCAGGTGCATGCGCTTCGCCTGCCGTCCTACATCCTGTCCTGCGAGGCGCTGTTCGGCCTGCCCGATGAGCGGCTCACCATTCGCCACGACGCCGGCTCGTCCGCGGCACCTTACGTGGCCGGCACGCTTCTCGCCATTCGGCGCGTGCGGGAAGTCACCGGGCTGGTGCGCGGTCTCGATGCGCTAATGGACTAGTCCTAGACTAGCATCGTGCGCAGTGGTCGGTGGCCCCAGCTACCCGCCAACCATCAGCTTGACGACTTCATCATGGTTGGTTTCGGAGATCTTGCGCTCGCCGGCCTGGACGCCGCGCCGCAGCACGACGATGCGGTCGGACACGGCGAAGATATCCTGCAGATTGTGCGAGATGAAGATCACGCCGCGCCCTTGCGCCTTGAGCTGGTGGATGAGCGAAATGACCTTGCGCTGTTCGGGCACCCCAAGGGCGGCGGTCGGTTCGTCCATGATCAGGATCTGCGCGTCCCAATAGACGGCCCGGCCGATGGCGACAGCCTGCCGTTGGCCCCCGGAGAAATTGCTGACCGGGGCATCCAGCCGGCTGACATGGAAGTCCAGCCGCCCCATGGTCTGCTTGGCGGCGACGGCCATGGCCTTGCGATCAAGCACCGGCAGGAAGCCGAAAGCCTTGCGCATCGGTTCACGGCCCAGGAAGATATTGGCGCCGATCGACAAATTGTCGGCGAGCGCGAGATCCTGGTAGATCGTCTCGATGCCTTTTTCGCGCGCCTCCTGCGGCGTCGCGAAGGTTACCGGCTGTCCCCTGAGCAGGATCTCGCCGGCCGTTGGCTGAAACACCCCCGATATCGCCTTGATCAACGTGGTCTTGCCGGCGCCGTTGTCGCCCGCCAGGGCCACCACTTCGCCCGGCCGCACGGCCATCGAGAAATCATTGAGCGCCTGGACGGCACCAAAATGCTTGGAAAGGTGTCGGACTTCGAGAAGCGGTATGGTTTGTTCGGAACTATTCATCCTGGCGAGCTCCACTGAACCGGCGCTGCGCCTGGTCGATAAGGACGGAGATGATGATGACGAGGCCGACGGCGATGAACTGCCAGAACGGCTCGACATTGACGAAAACCAGCCCGTACTGGATGACCGCGATCACCAATGCGCCGGCGACCGTGCCGAAGATCGTACCGGAGCCGCCGAACAGGCTGGCGCCGCCGATCACCACGGCCGCGACGCTGTCGAGCAGCAAGGGTTCGCCGGCCTGGGCAGCGCCGGCGGTGAAGCGCGCAGCGTAGAGCGCACCACCGAGGCCGGCACACATCGCCGAAAGCACGTAGAGACGCAGTATGTGTCTCCTGATGTCGATACCGGCGCGGCGCGCCGCCTGCACATTGGCGCCGATGGCGTAATTGTGCTGGCCGAACCGGGTCTGGCTCAGGATGTAGTGCATCACGACGACGAAGATTGCGGTGATCATCACAAGATAGGGTATCCCATGGAACTTGCCGTTGCCGAGCAGCGCGAACCAGGAATTCTGGACCGGCACCGTCGTGCCGCCGGCAAGGAGATAGGCAGCGCCACGCGCCACGCCGAACATGCCGAGCGTGCCGATGAAGGGTGGAATTCTCAGCCGCGAGATCAGCAGGCCGTTGATGATGCCCGGCACGCCGGCAACGAGCACGGCAGCCAGAATACCTGACAGCATTGCCAGCGGCAGCGGAATTGCCGCTCCCGCCATATTCGTGGCGTGGGCGGCAACGACGGCGGCAAGGCCCATGATGAAGCCCAGCGAGAGGTCGATGCCTCCCGAAATGATGACGAAGGTCTGTCCGGTCGCAAGCAGCAACGGCGCCACCGCGAATATCGCTATGGACTGCAGGTTGAACGGGTTGAGCACGAATGTCGCGCCGAAGTCGAGCCTCGACCAGACCTCGAAACAGATGATCAGGCCGGCGAGAAACAGCCAGGCGCGCGCCTCGGCGATGCGCCCGATCCAGGTCTTGGCCGGATCACCGTGATCCGCCTGAGGAGCGACATGCGCTTCGCTTTGCTGAGTTGGCGATGTTGAAGTCATGAATGGTTCCGATCCGCGGCATGGCCTCCGTCGAGCAGGGGTCCCAAGGACACCCGGCGTAGGTCTCCTCCCGCCAGGCGGGAAGGAGACCCAACGCGCCTGGACTCATTCGGAGTAGAGATACTTCGAGATGTTCGGATCCGCGATGTTGGACTTGTCCATGATCGTGAAGCCGGTGCCGATCGCAACCGGGATCGACTGGCCGGTCAGGTGGGCGTAGGCCGAAACGACACCGAAATAACCGATCTCGGCGGGATGCTGGGCAATCGCCACGTCGACCAGGCCGGTGTTGATGTTGTCGACGATGCTGGTCGGCGCGTCGAACGCCACGACCTTGACGGTGCCGGTCTGCCCAGCTTGCTGGACGCCATTCGCCGCGCCGAGCGCCGAGAACAGGTTTGCGCCGAACACGCCAACGAGGTCGGAATTGCGCGCGAACACAGCCTGCAGTTGCGAGGCGGCCTTGTTGGCGTCGTTGTCGTTGAACTGGGTCTCGAGAACGGTGATCCCGGGATGGTTGGCCGCCATCTCCTTCTTGAAGCCCTCTTCACGCTGATCGGTGGTCGAAATGCCGGGCTTGACGTTCGAAACGTAGACCTTGCCCTTGTCGCCTATCGCCTTGGCCAATGCCCGAGCGGCAATCTCGCCGCCCAAAATGTTGTCCGAAGCGATATAGGACAGCGGGAAATCCGCCTCGCCGGCGCCGGTCTGGTAAACACCGCTGCCGATGAAAGTGTCGACGGTGATGACCGGGATGCCGGCGTCATTGGCCTTGCGCAGCGGCTCGACCAATTGGACCTTGTCGGTCGGCGCGATCAGGATGGCGTCCGGCTTCTTGGCGATGACCGCGTCAAGCACGGGTACCTGGGTTACCGGATTGAAGTCCGGGGCGCCCTGGAAAACAAGGTCCACGCCAAGCGCGTCGGCTGCCGCCTGGGCGCCTTTGCGCATGGTGATATAGAAACCATCGGTCGTGAGGCCGGGGATAAGTGCAATGGTGAACTTCTTGTCCTGCGCCAGCGCGGGCGCGACCAGCGCCGTTGCGCTGATGGCGAGAGCCGCGAGCGCGGCAACAATCTTCTTCATGACATCCTCCTCATTGTTGGCAGATTTGCCGTTGCAAGTGACATTGGAATGGCCGTCAATCGTTCAGGCATAAGGTGCCCGACGGCCGGGAAACGCCTGTGCTGTCGCGGGCAGCTTCCTCCCAAGCGCCCTCCGGTCGATATGTCAGCCGGTCGAACCCGACCGGAACAAGAGCCGCGGCTCCCTTTTACTCGCCTCCGCAAGTCTCTGGGAACTGCGTCGCCCGGCGTTCTTGCATGCCGGGTCGCTTTGGTTGTAACACTTTGCAGAAATAAATTGCAAATCGGCTTTTCCGAGTTGGCGGCGTCGGACTTTTCAAACCGGACAGCATGATGCGCTCCGCAGGGCTCCAGGCGAACTATTGCCCCCGACATCTCGGCGACACAACCGATTTCCTCGCAAGCGAACTAGGTTCCGCTCGGAGCCGGCCGGCGGCGCTTCGATAGATCTGCCTCTATCGAAGCGCGAGAGCCTCGAGGATAGCCTGCGCCGTCTTCGTATCCGTAGTCAGGGCATTGATGAGCCTGGCGCGAGCGGCACCGATGATTGCCGTCGCTTTCTCCGGCGACGCGGCAACGCCGATCACCAGCGGTACCGCGTGAAGCTGTGCCGGCGACATCGCGATCATCCGGCTCTCGCCTTCCCAGGGGATCAGCGCTCCTTCGGCATCGAAATAGTGCCGAAGGACATCTCCCGCCGCATGAACCAAGGCCTGCTCACTCAATGTGGCAGCACTCGCCTCCGGCGGATTGATGGCGTGCGGCAGGCCGATGCCGACGATAGCGACGTCGGTCCGATCCCAGAGCATTACGGCATCGCGAATGGCCGCATCGCCAAGGAAGACATCACGCAACTCGCTGGACGGCAGATAGGGCGCATGGATGAAATGCGGCGTTCCGCCCAATTCCTCGGCGGCGAGCCGCACGAACTCGTTGATCTGAAAATGCGGCGCATGCTGCTGCATGCCGCCGGTGGCGGCGACGGTGTGGACGCCGGGAATACGCGGAAGGCCGGTCCGGATCACCTCGCGGACGGCGCGTCCCCAGCCGATGGCGACCACGGAGCCGGCCACCAACTGCGCTTGCTTGAGCAACGCGCCGAGCGGAGCGGCAAGCGCCGTCAGCGCGCCCGCCGCCGGCGTCTCGATCACCGCCGCGTCCCGAAGTCCGAGTCCATCGATCAACTGTCTGGTGATGTCCTCGGGCGTCGCCAGATCGAGAACCTCGATCCGGACGATCCCCTCGGCCCGGGCCCGCTGCAGCAGACGCGAAATCGTCGCCGTGGAGACGCCGAGCTGCCGTGCTATGTCGACCTGCGACATCTCAGCCTCGTAGTGCAGCTTGGCGACCGTGTGCAGCATCGTGCGCGATGCGGTCGCGTCCTGGATCGGAGGGGCAGACAGCTTGCAATTCCTTTCAGCAATGTGTTACACGAGCATAGGCCGACGGGAGTTATCGCGCAATTTCGGCAAACTCGCAACTTGAGGCATAACGGGCGGCAGTGTCGGCGAGGCCGCTTCTCCCGGGGAATACATAGCAAGCGGCAAAGATCTTTCCGCCGGCAAGCGGGAAAACTGAACAATCTTGTTTCCACGGAATTCGCGCCTCGGGAATGGGCGCCAACATCGGACAGAAGAACCATGGCAAAGATGACCACTGCGGAGTTGCGCGGCTACCAGCAGATATGCGGCAAGGACGGGGCCATGGTGGCCATCGCCTGCGACCAGCGCGGCGGCATGCGGACCTTGCTGGCGTCGGATCCGGCCGAACAGGCCAAGATCACCAATGATATGCTCGGCGACACCAAATCGGACATCACGCGCTACCTCGCCAGCGCCGCGTCCTGCGTCTTGCTCGACCCGCTATGCGCGGTGCCGAGGGTGGTCGACGAAGGCGTGCTGAACCGGGATACGGCGCTGCTCATCGGCCTCGACGCTTCCGGCTTCGACGTCTCGCCCGAGGGCTATCGCTTGTCGCGCCTGGTTCCCGGCATCGACGCGCGCCGCGTTCGCGAACTGGGCGGCACGGGCGGCAAGATCATGGTCTATCTCAGGGCCGACAAGCCTGAAGCCAACGCGCACAACATCGCCATCCTGCGCCAGTGCATCGCAGACTTCGGGCGGGAGGACCTGCTGCTCGTCGTCGAGTTCCTGACCTACCAGCTCGAAGGGGAAAGCCCCGAAGACTATGCAGCCAAAACACCCTGGCTTGTCGAAGAGGGTACCCGGATTTCGCTGGAGTGCGGCGCGAAAGTGCTGAAGCTTCCGTACCCGGGAACACCCGAGGCTTGCGCCAACATCACCAGAATGGCAGGCGAGGTGCCATGGGCGGTGCTTTCGGCCGGCGTCGACCACGCGACCTTCCTCGGCCAGGTCAAGATTGCCATGCAAAACGGCGCGTCGGGCGTCATCGCCGGCCGTTCGCTGTGGAAAGACTGCATCTCGCTCGATCGTGACATTCAGCGCGAAAGGCTTAAGACCATCGCAGTGCCGCGATTGCGCGAGATCCAGGCTGTGATCGGACACTACCGGCAGAAGAAAGCCGCCTGATATCCGCGTTTGATCACTGGCAGGACGTCATGCCTCTCACCATCGGAATTGACATTGGCGGCACCAATCTGCGTGCCGCCCGTATTTCCGCCACGGGTGAAATCCTCGACCGCATTTCCGAGAAGAGCGCGCCGGACCCGGTGCTGGTTCTCTCCCGCATCGCCAATATGGTGCGCCGGCTCGATTCCCCGGAGGTTGCGGCCATTGGCATCGGCGTTCCCGGGCGCGTCGATGCGCGGCTTCGCAGGGTGCTTTCCGGCGGCTATGTCAACCTGGCCTCGGTCTCGCTGGCTGAACGGCTTGAAGACGTCGCTGGCAAGCCCGTCGTCGTCGACAATGACTGCAACATGGCGCTGGCCGCCGAAATGGCGCTCGGCGCCGGCCGGGGCCATGGCAATATCGTCATGTTCACGATCGGGACCGGCATTGGCGGCGCCGTCGTCCGGAACCGGCAGATCGTGCGGGGCCAGGCAACGGCAGGCCAGCTCGGCCACATCACCGTCGACGTGAACGGCGAGACCTGCGCCTGCGGCCGGCGCGGTTGCGTCGAAACCACCAGTTCGGGCACGGCGCTCGGCCGGCACATCGCGCGGGCAGGGCTTGGCGCGGATGTCTCGGTCGATGAGCTTTTTGCCCGTGACGCGGTCGGCGATATCCAGGCGCGCGGTGTACTGGAAGCCTGGGCCAGGCCGCTGCGAGCCGCGATCGATACGACCGTTGCAGTGCTCGACCCCGATCTGGTTCTGCTTGGCGGCGGCCTTGGCCGGGCGGCGCACAAGGCGCTTGCCTGCGCGCCGGCGCTGGCGCCCTGGTACCAATGCAAGGTGGAGCCGGCACAGCTCGGCGACGACGCCGGTGTGATCGGCGCTGGCCTGCAGGCGTTGGCGGGCGAGGCCGGCATGACGCCGGCTCCGACTGCCCAACCCGGCCGCGCCAGGCGCGCCGTGCTCGTCAACGGCATCCCCGCCAGCGGCAAGAGCACCGTCTCGCGCGGCATCGCCAACCGCATGGGATGGCCCTTGCTTGCGCTCGATACTGTCAAGAACCCGTTCCTCGAAGTGCTCGGCGGCGGAGACCGCGAGTTCAACCGCACGCTCGGCCGCGCCAGCTACCAGGCGATCTGGTCGGTCGTCGGCGAGGCGCCCGCCGGCACAACCGTGATCGTCGACGCCTGGTTCGGCTTCCAGCCGCGCCAGATTCTCGAGGATCATCTGCAAAAGGCGGGCGTCGAACGGACCGCCGAAATCTGGTGCCACGCGCCCGGCGAGGTTCTTGCCGAACGCTATCGCGCCCGGCTCGACCAGCGCCCCGCCGGCCATCCAGGTGCCGCCTATATTCCCGAGCTGATCGAATTGGCCAGGCGCGCCGAGCCGCTGCGGCGCGGACCGCTTTTCGACGTCGATACGACGAAACCGATAGACTTTGATGCGATCTCGGAATGGTTGAAAGCCATCATTGAAGCCGGCGATTGAGCGGCGCGTAATCTCGACTGATTTTTATGCGTTTGGCATGAATCGGGTGGGAAGTGCCGGCGGGCAAGCATAGTTTCCGGTCAACACACCGGAGATTTCATCATGACCATCCAGTTCAAAGCCTTGCCTACTGAAGACGTAAGGGCCTTGCAGCGCGGCGGACCGGATGCCTACGGCAGGACACCTGAGCAGAGGATTTCCGATGGCGACGGCGTGCCTTGCCGCCACTGCCTGAAGAACGTAGCCGCCGGCGATCCCTATCTCATCCTTGCCTTCCGACCGTTTCCGGAACTTCAGCCCTACGCCGAGACCGGACCGATCTTCCTGCATGCCGAGGAATGCGAACGTGCCGCCGCGGCTGATGCGCTCCCCGAAATGCTCGAAAGCACCGACTACATCGTGCGCGGCTATGGCAAGGACGACCGCATCGTCTATGGCAGCGGCGGCGTCATCTCGACCGGCGCCATCGCGGCACGGGCGGAGACCCTGTTCGAGCGCGACGACATTGCCTATGTCCATGTCCGCTCGGCGCGCAACAATTGCTATCAATGCCGGATCGAGCGGGCGTGACGGGTGTCGTCGTCGGTCGTTTCTGTCGCACGCCTGTCGCAATGCCGCGCTAGAACGTGATTGTCGATCGATTTGCCGACCGCGGATGAACCGGCGGGAAATCTCGACAGCAGAGGAAGCGGGGCAAAAACCCCGCTTTTTTGTTGCCCATATTCTCCCGCGTTCCGCACTCTTCCGAACAAACAAAAAGCCCGCCGGAACGACCGGCGGGCTTTGACCGCTGCCTGGACGGTTTTAGTTGAACTTGTACTTCGCACCGATACGGACGGTGTGGAAGGAAGGCTTGGAGGTGAGGGTGTCGTCCGGCAGCCCGATATCCGACGAGAAATCCTTCTCGGCGAACTGCGAATAGCGATATTCGAGACCGACGGTCATGTTGCTCGACAGGGCCGTTTCCACACCGCCGCCCACCGAGAAGCCGCTGGAACCCCAGTCGATGATATCGCCGAGGGGCGCTGACGCATTCAGATCGAAATGCTGCCAGGAATAACCGCCGAGCACATAGGCCAGCGTCGATTCGTTGACCTTCATGCCGACGCGGCCGAGCACATCGAACCCGTAGTCGGTATCGAGGTTGATCGATCCACCCGGGATCTTCAGCTCCGAAGTCATGCCGGAGTAGCGGGCATCGACCATGACGCCTGCCACCCAGCTGCCGAAGTCGTGATCGTAGCCGGCGTTCAACTCGCCGAAGACGCCTTCGCCGCCGAGCCCGTTGAATTCCAGGCCGCCAAGCGGTGGAACGTTGATCTGATGCACCGATGCGCCCGCGCCGGCCGCGCCGCCGACGTAGAAACCGGTCCAGTTGTAGGCAGGGACCTCAAAGGAGGCGGCGCCACCGTTCTGGGCGCCAAAGCGATAATTGGCCGCAACCTGGAACGTATGCCGCGACGTGTCGAGATTGAGGGTGCCGTCCGGCGCGCCGAGATCGGCAAGAAGGTCGTCGTTGGTGCCGAAGCGCGTATAGCGATATTCGGTTTTGATCGTCCAATTGCTGTTGATGGCGGTCTCGACGCCAGCTCCAACGAAATAGCCGCTCTGATCCCAATCGAAATCAAAACCGGCGTTCGTGTCGAGCTTGTATTTCTGCCAGGAATAACCGCCGAGCACATAGCCCAACGTGTTTGGCGTAAAGAGGTAGCCTGCGCGCAGACCAGCGTCGAAACCGTAGGTCTCCTTGATCGAAGCATTCAACCCGGCGACGTCGAGCGAGGTTTCGATGTTGCCGACATGGGCGTCGACAAGTCCACCGATCAGGAAGCGCGGCGACACCATATAGTCGTAGCCAACGGTGAGTTCACCGTACACGCCTTCGCCACCTATGCCGTTCAATGACAGGCCGGGAATGAAGTCGCTGCTGAGCTCGTGGACATTGGCGCCGGCGCCGACGCCAAAACCGACATAGATGCCGCTCCAGTTGAAGCCGGACGCCTCTACCGGCGCGACCACATCGGCGGCATGAGCGACTGAGCCGAGCGCCAGAACGGACGCTGCGCCGAGAAGAAGAGACTTTGCGGATTTTATGCTGATCATTGCCTTGCCCTTGATGAAACCCGCGGGCTTCGTAGCATCGGTTCACGACAATCGCTGTAACAAAAAAGCCACAGAAAGATCGGATTGCACGCAAAACGGGAAACCCGGCTCCACGGGCTCTAAGTCATTAAAATTACTTGTGGAAAAAATGAGCCGCCGAGACAATCGGCGGCCCTATCGAAGAATCCGGGGCGGATTCAGGCGGCGAGAACGGCCTTCGGCTCGACCAGTTCGTAGCCAAGTGCTTCGGCCACCGCGCGGTTGGTGATCTTGCCCTTGTGGACATTGAGGCCATTGCGCAAATGATGATCGTCGACCAGCGCCTTGAGGCCCTTGTCGGCGAGTTGCAGGCCGTAATGCAGCGTCGCGTTGTTGAGCGCGTGGGCCGAGGTGACCGGCACCGCGCCCGGCATGTTGGCGACGCAATAGTGGATGACGCCGTCGACCTCGTAGGTCGGCTCGGCATGGGTGGTGGCATGCGAGGTCTCGAAGCAGCCGCCCTGGTCGATGGCGACATCGACCAGCACCGAGCCCTTCTTCATGCCGGACAGCATTTCGCGCGAAACGAGCTTCGGCGCTGCCGCGCCCGGGATCAGCACCGCGCCGATGACGATGTCGGCGGAGAAACATTCCTCTTCCAGCGCTTCGACGGTGGAATAGCGGGTGTGGACGCGGCCGGCGAAGAGATCGTCGAGTTGGCGCAGGCGCGGGATCGACCGGTCGATGATGGTGACATCGGCGCCGAGGCCGGCCGCCATGCGAGCCGCATGCAGGCCGACAACGCCGCCCCCGAGCACGGTGACCTTGCCGGGCAGCACGCCGGGCACGCCGCCGAGCAGCACGCCGCGGCCGCCATTGGCCTTCTGCAGTGCGGTCGCCCCGGCCTGGATCGACAGGCGGCCGGCGACTTCCGACATCGGCGCCAGCAGCGGCAGGCCGCCGCGATCGTCGGTGACGGTCTCGTAGGCGATTGCCGTGACGCCGGAGGCGAGCAGGCCCTTGGTCTGCTCCGGATCCGGAGCGAGATGGAGATAAGTGTAGAGGATCTGGCCGTCGCGGAGCTGTACCCACTCGTTGGGCTGCGGTTCCTTGACCTTGACGATCATGTCGGACTTGGCGAACACGTCGGCGGCGGTCTTGGCGATGGTCGCGCCGGCGGCGCGATAGGCATTGTCGTCGGCGCCGATGCCGGCCCCCGCGCCGGTCTCGACCAGCACCTCATGGCCATGCGCGACATATTCGCGAACCGCGCCAGGCGTCAGCCCGACGCGGTATTCGTGGTTCTTGATTTCCCGGGGGCAGCCGACGCGCATTTTCTTTTCTCCTGATCCGGCCCTTGGGGGCTCGTTCCCTGTGTGAACACAGTGAACCACGAATCGTTGCGCAGGTGTTTGCGAATGCGCTTGCGCTAAAGTGCGCGCTTCGATAATCGTTGCGCAAAATGTCAGGTTTTTCGCAGGAATCCCGAAAAATGCCGCTGGACAGGATTGATATCGCCATTCTCGAGACATTGCAGAAGGATGGCCGGATACCCAATGCGGCACTTGCCGAGAAGGTCGGGCTGTCGCAGTCGGCCTGCTCCAGGCGACTGGACAATCTGGAGAAGTCGGGAACCATTCGCGGCTACCACGCTCGGCTCTCCAACGCTGCCCTCGGCCACCAGATGACGGCAATCGTTCATATATCGCTGTCGGGGCAGTTCGAGAAGACGCTGTCTGATTTCGAGGCGGCGATAAAGCGCTGCCCGAACGTGCTGTCCTGCCACCTGATGTCGGGCGAATACGACTACATCCTGCGCATCGCCGCCAAGGACCTCGTCGACTATGAGCGCATCCACAAGGAATGGCTGTCGGCCATGCCGCATGTGACGAAAATCAATTCGTCCTTCGCCTTGCGCGAGATCGTCGACCGGACGGCAATGGGGCTGAAGCCGGAGATGGCCTGAGATTCGCTAAGTTCCAGGGGTCTCCGTCACCAGCCGGTCCATCGCAATGTCGTGCGGCTGCGGATAGATGGTGGCGATGCGCTGCAACTCGTAGCCGACGCCGATGACCAATGGCTTGAACGGCATCGCCGCCAGCGTGCGATCGAAGAATCCGCCGCCATAGCCCAGGCGATAGCAATTGGGATCGATGCCGACGATCGGCGAAATGACGATGTCGGGCAGCACCGGGTCGCCTTCGGCCGGAATGGGGATGTTCCAGACGCCTTTTTCCAGTCGATCTCCGGGGACGTAGGGGCGAAACACCAACGGTTGCCCTTTCTCGATGACCACAGGTAATGCCGTGCCGCCGCCACGTGCATTGACCGATGCCATCCATGGGCGCAGGTCCGGCTCGCCGCGGAACGGCCAGTAAAGACTGACCATGCGGCCGGCAATGTCGCCGATCACGGCGTCGAGCCCTTCGGCGATCCGCTGTGACATTGTCGCCCTTGCATCGGCGGCGACGGCAAGACGCGCCGCGATCAGCCGCTCGCGCTCGGCCTTGCGCCAGCGTCTTATGTCGGCCCAGTCGGAGAGGGGCGCGCGGAATGCCGGGTCGAACTCATGCATGAAGCAAGGCGGGGAGGCGTATTGCGCCGGACCTTCATCGTCGCGTTCATTGGCCATGCTTAACCTCGGCATGCTGTTTCGATGAGGCTATCTCAGGGTGGGACCTATGGCATGCGCATTGGCGACATCAAGCGGCGAGTCCCGGGCAATCGCCCATGGTCTGGCGTTGTTGCGCTGCACAAAATGCCTATATCAATGACAGTGAATTGCTCGCCATCGGTGAAACGGAGATGAACCAGGCCAACCATCATGTCGTCGTTGTCGGCGCGGGTTTCGGCGGCCTCGAATTCACCCGCGCGCTTGCCGGCGCGCCGGTGCGCATCACCATGATCGACAAGCGCAACCACCATCTCTTCCAGCCGCTGCTCTATCAGGTGGCGACCACGGCGCTGGCGACCTCGGAGGTCGCCTGGCCGATCCGCCATCTCCTGCGCAAGCGCAAGGACGTGACGACGCTGCTCGCCAATGTCAGTGGCGTCGATCGTGCCGGCAAGCGCGTGCTGCTCGATGACGGCGGCGCGGTCGACTACGACACGCTGGTGCTGGCCACCGGCGCCAGGCACGCCTATTTCGGCCATGACGAATGGGAGCCGTTCGCGCCCGGGCTGAAGACGCTGGAGGACGCCACGACAATTCGGCGGCGCATGCTTCTGGCCTTCGAACAGGCCGAGCGTGAGAACGATCCGGCCAAGCGCCAGGCGTTGCTGACGCTGGCGATCGTTGGCGGCGGGCCTACCGGCGTGGAACTGGCCGGCACGATTGTCGAATTGGCGCACGACACGCTGCGCGGCGAGTTCCGCAACATCGATACACGGCAGACGCGCGTGGTGCTGATCGAGGCCGGCGAGCGCATCCTGCCCAATTTCGCGCCTGAACTTTCCGACTACGCCAGGAAGGCGCTCGAGCGGCTCGGCGTCGAGGTCGAACTCGGCCGGCCCGTCACGCGCTGCGATGCCGAGGGCGTCGTCTTCGGCGAAACCCAACTGCCGGCGCGGACAATCCTGTGGGCGGCGGGCGTTGCCGCTTCGCCGGCCGCCGAATGGCTGGGCGCGGCGGCGGACCGCGCGGGCAGGGTGCTGGTCGAACCCGACCTCACCGCGCCGGGGAGTCCCGAGATTTTCGTCATCGGCGACGCCGCGCATGTCCTGCGGCCCGACGGCCGCATGGTGCCCGGCGTCGCCCCCGCCGCCAAGCAGCAGGGCAAGCATGTCGCGGCGACGATCAAGGCCCGGCTTGCCGGCGACACCGCCCCGAGGCCTTTCCGCTACCGGCATGACGGCGACCTGGCAACGATCGGCAAGCGTGCCGCCGCCATCGACTTCGGCTGGATCAAGCTCACCGGCCGGCTGGCCTGGTGGCTGTGGGGCTTCGCGCACATCTATTTCCTGGTCGGCTTCCGTAACCGGCTTGCGGTTTCGCTTAGCTGGCTGTGGATCTACCTCACCGGCCAGCGCAGCGCGCGGCTGATCACCCAGGGCGACGACGACAAGGGTTGACCTCTGCGGTGGCGGACGTTCATCCGCATGTCACCCTTTCTTGATGGACTGGACTTCTGGACTCGGCTGGATTTCGGCGCGAAGCTTTGCTTCGGGCAGGCCTTGTCACGTCATGGGCGTAGGAGAACACAATGTCTCATCGGTTCCATCCCCTCTCTCGCCGCTCACTGCTTGCGGGCGCGGCCGCCACGGGAGCACTGATCATGCTGCACCCGTTCTCCGCCCGTGCGCAGGCCAACCAGGCCCATCTCAGGATCATGGAGACGACCGATATCCATGTGAACGTGCTGCCCTATGACTACTACGCCGACAAAGCGAACGACACGCTGGGCCTGTCGCGAACCGCCTCGCTGATCGATGCCGTGCGCAAGCAAGCCACCAACGCCATGCTCATCGACAATGGCGACCTGCTGCAGGGCAACCCGATGGGCGACTACATCGCCTATGAGAAGGGCATGAAGGACGGTGACCTGCATCCGATCATGAAGGGCATGAACCTGCTCGGTTACGAGTGCTCGACGCTTGGCAACCACGAGTTCAACTACGGCCTGTCCTTCATGGACAAGGTGCTGGCCGGCGCCAATTTCCCGTTCGTCTGTGCCAATCTGATCCGCGGCACCGAACTGGCCGCGAACCCGCGCGACGACAAGCTCTATCTCAAGCCCTACGTCATCCTCGACAAGACAATCAAGGATGGCTCGGGCGCCGAGCAGCCGATCAGGGTCGGCATCATCGGCTTCGTGCCGCCGCAGATCATGGTCTGGGACGTGAAGAACCTTGAAGGCAACGTCAAGACGCGCGACATCGTCGAGGCGGCAAAGGCCTGGGTGCCGGAGATCAAGGAAGCGGGCGCCGACATCGTCATCGCGTTGTCCCATTCCGGCATCGACGTCAAGCAGGGCGACATGATGGAAAACGCCTCCTTCTTCGTCGCCGGCGTCGACGGCATCGACGCGGTGTTCACCGGCCACCAGCATCTGATCTTCCCCGGCAAGAAGGATTTTCAGGCGCTCGAGGCCGTCGATACCGAAAAGGGCACGCTGCAGGGCAAGCCTGCCGTGATGGGCGGTTTCTGGGGCTCGCATATGGGCCTGATCGACCTGTTGCTTGAGCGCGACGGATCGAAGTGGCGTGTCGTCTCGGCGACCTCCGAGGCGCGGCCGATCTATGAGCGCGTCGACAACAAGAACAAGCCGACGGTCGCGGACGACAAGCGCATCATCGCGGCGCTCGAACAGGATCATCAGGCAACGCTGGCCTATGTGCGCCGACCGGTCGGCAAGACCTCGGCGCCGCTGTATTCCTATTTTGCGCTGGTCGCCGACGATCCGTCGGTACAGGTCGTCAGCCAGGCGCAGACCTGGTATCTCAGGGATATCCTCAAGAACACGCAGTGGAAGGACGTGCCACTGCTGTCGGCAGCCGCGCCCTTCAAGGCCGGCGGCCGCAACGGCGCCGACTACTATACAGACGTGCCGGTGGGTGACATCGCCATCAAGAATGTCGCCGACCTCTATCTCTACCCGAACACCGTGCGCGCCGTCGAAATCACCGGGGCGCAAGTGAAGGAATGGCTGGAGATGTCGGCGGGCATCTTTAACAGGATCGAGCCGGGCAAGGCCGACCAGGCGCTGATCAACACCGATTTCCCCTCCTATAATTTCGACGTCATCGATGGCGTCACCTACAGGATCGACCTGTCGCAGCCGCCGAAATACGACGCCAAGGGAGGGGTGGCCAATGCCGGGTCGAACCGCATCGTCGACTTGATGTTCGACGGAAAACCGATTGATCCAGCGGAGAAATTCGTTGTCGCCACCAACAATTACCGCGCCGGCGGCGGCGGCAACTTCCCCGACATCAATGCCTCGAAGATCATCTACGAGGCGCCGGACACCAATCGCGACGTGATCGTGCGCTACGTCGTCAGCGAAGGCACGATCAACCCGTCGGCGGACGGCAACTGGTCGTTTGCGCCACTGCCCGGAACCAGCGTCGTCTTCGAGACCGGCGCCAAGGCGAAGGATTTTATCGCCGAGGTGAAGTCGCTGAAGATCGAACCGGCAGGCGAGGGCGAGGCGGGGTTTGCGAAATACCGCGTGCTCCTCTAGGCGAACCGGGCGGACAAACGTCCGTTCCCACTATGCCTTGTAGACCACCTGGCGGACATCGATGTAGCTGGCGCGGAATCCGGCCTCGCAATAGTGCAGGTAGAACTCCCAGAGCTTCTTGAAGCGATCGTCGAAACCGAGCGGGACGATCTTTTCCCATGACGCCCGGAAGCGGTGGCGCCATTCGGCGAGCGTGCGGGCATAGTCGTCCGGGAAGACGCGCTCGCGCAGATGAGCAAGGCCGTGGTCTTTGCCGAGCGCCTTCAGAATCGACGGCGTCGGCAGCATGCCGCCCGGGAAGACGTAGCGCTGGATGAAATCCGGACGGGCGCGATAGGTGTCGTAAGCAGCCTCGTTGATGGTGATGATTTGCAGGCCGGCCGTGCCGCCCGGTTTCAGGCAAGCCTTCATCTTGCCGAAAAACACCGGCCAGTATTTCTCGCCGACCGCCTCGAACATCTCGATCGAGGCGATACGGTCATAGGTGCCGGTCTCGTCGCGGTAATCCTGCAGCTTGATGTCGACCTTGTCGGCCAGTCCTGCCTTCTGGATGCGCGCTTTGGCAAAATCGTGCTGCTCGCGGCTGATCGTCAAGCCGGTGACACGGCAGCCGATCTCGCGCGCGGCGAATTCGGCAAAGCCGCCCCAGCCGCAGCCGATCTCCAGCACATGATCCTTCCTGCCGATCCCGGTATCCTTGGCCAGGGCGCGGTATTTGGCGGCCTGAGCGCTTTCCAGATCATTGGCGCTGGTCGCATAAAGCGCCGACGAATAGGTCATGCTCGGATCCAGCCATTCCTTGTAGAACGCATTGCCGAGGTCGTAATGCGCCGAGATATTGCGCTTCGAACCGGTGCGGGTGTTTTCGTTGAACCAGTGGCGGATGCGCTGGACGGTGTTGATCAGCCAGCTGGCGCCGCCCGCGACACGCTCGCCGATGGCCGAATTGACCACGAACAATTCGAGGAAACTGGTGACGTCGGGGCTTTCCCAATCGCCGTCCATGTAGGATTCGGCAACGCCGATTGTGCCGCCGGTGAAGGCACGGGAAGGCAAGCGCCAGTTCTTCAGTACCAGCTCGGCGTCCGGACCTGGCCCCTTGCCGCCGACGAGGACGGCGCGGCCGTCCGGCATCCTCACCTTGAGCGAACCGCGCGGCAGGTTCATCGCCGCCGACAGCACCATGCGCGCTTTGGCCGGCAGGCCTTTGACGATTTCGGCGAAATTGACTTCGTCCAGCCTGACCGCGTCGCCCAATATAACGCTGCCCAAAGCAACGCTCTTTTGTTCCTTGTAAGCCATGTCACGCCCCCGGACTTCTGCGCAACCGGCATAAACGGCCGGTTCCCACACTCTCGCAGTTCATTCGCCAGGTTCGAACGTCGCCCCCTGATGAATCCCGCCGCAATCTTTCACGTCATCAAAGGGAACTTCAAGAGGCAAGATGTTGGGGAGGGCCGCCGGTCGACCTCGGAATCACTCTGGCAGCAGCAGCCACTCTCATGCGATAGTTTAGCCATGCGTTATGTCATCGTCATCGCCGCCGTCACCTTCTTCCTTATCTGGGACGGACTCTACAATCAGGGCCGCTATCTCGACTACACCGTCAGGGAGATAACGCGCGTCGTGAACTACGCCACCAGCTTCGTCTAGGGTTTCCTTCCCCGCGCAACACCGGCGCGACATCGTTGCCGGTTGACGCGATCGTTTTGCCCGCACAAAACACGCCTGCATATCGATCGGGGAGGCTGGTTTGATCCGGCATATCGTTTTCTTCAGTGCGCGCGAAAAAGAAGATGTGGAGGCCGTGCGCACTGGCTTGCTGGCGCTGGGCAAGATCCCCCATTCCCGCTTTTTCGAGGTGACGCTCAACACCAAGGTCGACCCGCTCTCGGATGAAATCGACGTGGTCGTCTATGCCGAGTTCGAGGATGAGACAGCCCTTGCCGCCTATAAGGCGCATCCTCTCTATGCAAAGACGACCAGCCAGGTCAGGCCATTGCGCGAATTGCGTTATTCGGCCGACGTCGTGGCAGCGGCAAGCGGTTGAAACGCTTGAACCGTCTCCCGGAATGATGCAAACCGCGCCGGCATGACCGAGACGCCGCCCGCTCATCCGCTTGACCATCTTGTGCTGCCGACCGCGAATCTCGACGTGGCGCGGGCGCGGCTCACTTCGCTTGGCTTTGTCGTGGCGCCGACCGGCATTCATCCTTTCGGAACGGAAAATTGCTGCGTCTTCCTTGGAGATGGCACCTATCTCGAGCCGCTGGCGGTAGGCGACGCGCAGGCGGCGGCGAAGGCGATCGCGGCTGGCAACGTCTTCGTCGCGCGCGATCGCGCCTTTCGCGACAGATGCGGCGACGAGGGATTTTCGGCCATCGTGCTCAGCACCGGCAATGCCGATGCCGACCATGCGCGCTATGTCAAAGCCGGCCTGTCGGCGGGCGACATGCTGAGCTTTTCGCGCGCCTTTGCCGACGCGGCGGGAAAGAGCGACATGGCATCGTTCAAACTCGCCTTCGCCTCTGGAGCCGAGGCGACGGACGCGTTGCTGTTCGCTTGCGAGCGGATCAACGCGCCCAAGGTAGACCGTACCGCGTTGCAAGCCCATGCCAACGGCGCAACCGGCATCATCGAAGTCGTGGCGGTCAGCAACCGACCATCCGAGCAGCGCCGATTGTTGGCGGTCGCGGCGGATGCGGAGGAGGACACGGCGTTTCGCTTGCCGAACGCCGGTTTGACCCTGCTTGCGCCTGCTGCGTTCGACACGCGTTTCGGCCTGCCGGCCAGTGCGCCGTCGGAACTCCGTTTCGCGGGGGTCGTCTTTTCGGTTCGCAGCACGGATACCGTGGCAACGCTCCTTGCAGCCAATTGCATCGAACACGACATAGACGGCAATGATATTGTCGTGCGGCCGGCGCCCGGACAGGGCGCGGTTTTCATTTTCCGGGAGATCCCATGAGCAAGCCCTTGGCCCCCAATTCGTCGGTAACCGTCGGCAATGTCGTCTTCGACAACAAGGCGGCCTTGGCGCTGATCGCCGGCCCGTGCCAGTTTGAATCGCGCCAGCATGCCTTCGACATGGCCGGTGCGCTGAAGGAACTCACCGGCAAGCTCGGCATCGGGCTCGTCTACAAGACCAGCTACGACAAGGCCAACCGCACCTCGCTGTCGGCGACGCGCGGCGCAGGCATGGAGGCAGCACTTCCAGTCTTCGACGAACTGCGCAAAACGTTTTCGCTCCCCGTGCTGACCGATGTCCACACCGAGGAACAGTGCGCGATCGTCGCGCCGCATGTCGACGTCCTGCAGATACCAGCATTCCTGTCGCGCCAGACCGACATGCTGGTTGCCGCCGCCAGGACCGGCAAGGTGATCAATGTCAAGAAGGGACAGTTCCTTGCTCCCTGGGACATGAAGAACGTCGTCGCCAAGATCACCGGTTCGGGCAATGCCAACGTGTTGACGACCGAGCGCGGCGCGTCCTTCGGCTACAACACACTGGTGTCCGACATGCGTTCGCTGCCGATCATGGCCGAGATCGGTGCGCCGGTGATTTTCGATGCCACGCATTCAGTGCAGCAGCCGGGGGGGCAGGGTGGTTCCTCGGGTGGCGAGCGTCGCTTTGTCGAGACGCTGGCACGCGCGGCTGTCGCCGTCGGCGTTGCCGGCGTGTTCATCGAGACCCACCAGGATCCAGACAATTCGACCTCTTCCGATGGCCCGAACATGGTGCCGCTGAAGGACATGCCGGCTTTGCTCGAACGACTAATGGCGTTCGATCGAATCGCCAAGGGTTGAAACGCACGCGCTTGTGGTCCCCAACAGCCGGCTGTACGCTTGCCCTGCAAATGAGCACCTTGGCAGGAGGAAGCCATGTCCGTCGCCCGCGTCACCGAGATCACAGCATCGTCGAAGAAGAGCTTTCAGGACGCCATCGAGAAGGGAATTGCGCGCGCCTCCAAGACCCTGAAGAACGTCGAAGGCGCATGGATTCAGGACCAGAAGATCGTCGTTGAGAACGGCAATATCTCCGCCTACCGCGTCAACATGAAAGTCACCTTCATCCTCGCGGAGTAGCTGGCCGGACATCAAAGAAAGTCTGGAACCTTCGTCCGCTCCCCTCATTGTCAACGCATAGCGTCAACAACGAGAGAGGAGCATACCATGACAACCCAAACCGGGCACACTGAGGCCATTGCCGCTTCGCGCGTCATCGGCACGTCGGTCTACAATACCGAAGGCGAGCATATCGGCGACATTGAGGATGTCATGCTCGACAAGACGTCGAACGGCATCATGTTCGCGGTGATCGGCTTTGGCGGATTTCTTGGCATCGGCGAGAAATACCACGCCATGCCATGGGCGAGCCTCGACTATGACGAGGACAAGGGCGGCTACGTCGTGCCCTTCACCAAGGAGCAACTGACAGCCGCGCCTGCCTATTCGATCAACGAACTGACCGGCGCCGACGGCGAGGCAGCACGCGACGCTTCGTACAACTATTACAAGGTCGAGCCTTACTGGCACTGACTTCAGTCCGCTGAATCGGAAAGGCCCCCGTCAGCCGGGGGCCTTTCCATATGCGATGAAAGCTATTCCGCGATCTGCAGGGCCGGCAACGATCCCTGCTGGGGCTGCTGATTGTCGCATGACGTCAGGAACGCAGCTGCAATCAGGAATAAACTCACGATACCGCTCAACTGGGACATGGCGAAACTCCTCCTGTTTCGCCCCGCGCAAGCGCGACCATAACCGAGAACCAGGCCCGCCGCCATGACTTATGATGACAGCGATTTGCGCTTCGTGAATCGGCCGGGGAAGCGGCGCGGCAATATTTGCAAGCGCCCCGATTGCCTTTTGCGGCACTTTGGCTAAGACGTGCGCGACGCTTTGCCAGATCAATCGGGGACATTACAATGACCGCCATCATCGACATTGTCGGGCGTGAAATCCTGGACAGCCGCGGAAACCCGACTGTCGAGGTCGATGTCGTGCTCGAAGACGGTTCGATGGGGCGCGCCGCGGTGCCGTCCGGCGCCTCGACCGGCGCGCATGAAGCGGTCGAGCTGCGCGACGGCGGCGCCCGCTATCTCGGCAAGGGCGTGCTCGGGGCCGTCGAGGCCGTGAACGGCGAGCTGTTCGAGGCCATCGGCGGCATGGAAGCCGAGAACCAGATCCATATCGACCAGACGATGATCGAGCTTGACGGCACGCCCAACAAGAGCCGGCTCGGCGCCAATGCCATTCTCGGCGTGTCGCTGGCGGTGGCCAAGGCTGCTGCGGACGCGGCCGGCCTGCCGCTCTACCGTTATGTCGGCGGCACCAAGGCGCATATGCTGCCAGTGCCGATGATGAACATCATCAATGGCGGCGCGCATGCCGACAACCCGATCGATTTCCAGGAATTCATGATCCTGCCGATCGGCGCGCCGACGCTGCGTGACGGCGTGCGCTGGGGCTCGGAAATCTTCCACACGCTGCGCAAGAGGCTGAAGGACGCCGGTCACAACACCAATGTCGGCGATGAGGGCGGCTTCGCTCCGAACCTGAAAAGCGCCCCGGCCGCGCTCGATTTCATCATGGAATCGATCGAAAAGGCCGGCTTCAAGCCGGGCGAGGAGGTCGCGCTCGGCCTCGACTGCGCCGCGACCGAATTCTTCAAGGACGGCAACTACGTCTATGAAGGCGAGAGGAAGACTCGCGATCCGAAGGCGCAGGCCAAATACCTGGCCAAGCTCGCCGCCGACTATCCGATCATCACGATCGAGGACGGGCTTGCCGAGGACGACTGGGACGGCTGGAAGTACCTGACCGACCTCATCGGCAAGAAGACCCAGCTGGTCGGCGACGATCTGTTCGTCACCAACACGGCGCGGCTGCGCGACGGCATCCGCATGGGCGTCGCCAATTCGATCCTGGTCAAGGTCAACCAGATCGGCTCGCTAACCGAAACGCTCGACGCTGTCGAGACCGCGCACAAGGCCGGCTACACCGCCGTCATGTCGCATCGTTCTGGCGAAACCGAGGATTCGACCATCGCCGATCTCGCGGTCGCCACCAATTGCGGGCAGATCAAGACGGGCTCGCTGTCGCGCTCGGATCGCATGGCCAAGTACAACCAGCTCATCCGCATCGAGGAAGAGCTCGGCAAGCAGGCGCACTACGCCGGCAGGTCGATTGTGAAAAGCTGATTCTGGAAACGATCTGTGAACGACAAGGGCGGGGACATTCCCGCCCTTTTTTGTTTTCAAGACCGCCAAATTGGTCATCCGTAACCGTCCATTAAGCACAATGGAGTGAAAAGGAGGGCAGAGGATTTGGACCCATGTGGACACGCCAGCACAAGCAGAGAAACACCGGTCGGCTGATCATTCCCTCGCTCTGCGTAGCGTTCCTGGCCTATTTCGGTTTCCACGCCTATCACGGCGAATTCGGCATCTATTCCAAGTACCGGCTCGAAGCCCAGGCCGCCGACCTGCAGGGCAAGCTCGACGCCGTCAAGGCACGCCGGGTCGATCTGGAACGCCGCGTCCAGCTCATGCATGAAGGCACTCTGGAAAAGGACATGCTCGACGAGCAGGCGCGCAAGGCGCTCAATCTGTCCCATGCCGACGAAATCACCATCATGCTGCCGTCGCAGGCCAGATAACCTGATTCAAGTTAATCGACGATATTTACAACGATTTTAATCGCTTAGATGCATGCCAGCCATGCATTTTTCAGCATGGCGAAACCCATTCTCGCATGTTAGCCTCTCCCAAATCGGTGGGGAGGACTGATCTCCCTCGGAGCAGATTTCATCTTGCTCTAATGTCCACAAAGAGACGCAACAGGGAGTGATGCATGGCCACCGCCGCCAGAAAAGCGCCTGCCAAATCGAGATCCGATAGCAAATCGTCGGGACTTTCAGCCCCGAAGCCAGCCGATTTCACCAAGGACGAGGAGCTTGCCGCCTACCGGCATATGCTGCTCATCCGCCGCTTCGAGGAAAAGGCCGGCCAGCTCTACGGCATGGGCTTCATAGGCGGCTTCTGCCATCTCTATATCGGCCAGGAAGCTGTCGTCACCGGCATGAAGATGGCGCTGGTCGATGGCGACCAAATGATCACCGCCTACCGCGACCATGGCCATATGCTGGCGATGGAATTGTCGCCGCGCGGCGTCATGGCCGAACTGACCGGTCGCCGCGGCGGCCTGTCCAGGGGCAAGGGCGGCTCCATGCACATGTTCTCCAAGGAGAAGCATTTTTACGGCGGCCACGGCATTGTCGGCGCGCAGGTGTCGCTCGGCACGGGCCTGGCCTTCGCCAACCGCTATCGCGACAACAACAATGTGACGCTGACCTATTTCGGCGACGGCGCCGCCAATCAGGGCCAGGTCTATGAAAGCTTCAACATGGCCTCGCTGTGGAAGTTGCCGGTGATCTACATCATCGAGAACAACCGCTACGCCATGGGCACTTCGGTCTCGCGGTCTTCGGCCGAGACCGACTTTTCGCACCGTGGCGCCTCCTTCAAGATCCCCGGCATCCAGGTCGACGGCATGGATGTGCGTGCGGTTAAATCCGCTGGCGACCTCGCCACCGAATGGTGCCGCGCCGGCAACGGGCCGCTGATCCTCGAAATGCAGACCTACCGCTATCGCGGCCATTCAATGTCTGATCCGGCAAAGTACCGCTCCAAGGAAGAAGTGCAGAAGATGCGCTCCGAGCACGACCCAATCGAGCAGGTCAAGGCGCGGCTGCTCGACAAGAAATGGGCCTCCGAGGACGAACTCAAGACCGTCGACAAGGAGGTCCGCGACATCGTCGCCGACGCCGCTGAATTTGCCCAGAACGACGCGGAGCCGGATCCGTCCGAGCTCTGGACCGACATCGTATTGTAACGAGAGGGCAAGGACATGCCGATCGAGATTCTCATGCCCGCTCTCTCGCCGACCATGGAAGAGGGCAATGTTTCCAAATGGTTGAAGAACGAAGGCGACAAGATTGTCGCCGGTGACGTCCTCGCTGAGATCGAGACCGACAAGGCGACGATGGAAGTCGAGGCCGTCGATGAAGGCACGCTGGCCAAGATCGTGGTTCCCGCCGGCACCGAAGGCGTCAAGGTCAACGCGGTGATCGCCGTGCTTGCGGTTGACGGCGAGGATATCGACAAGGCTGGCGAAGGCGTCGGCGAAGAGCCTCCCGAAGCCGAGAAAGCAGCGCCGGCGCCTGCCGCGGCCAAGAGCGAGGCTGCGGCACCCGTTGCCGCCGCTCCGAGAACCGAAATCGCCGCCGATCCGGATATCCCGGCCGGCACCGAAATGGTCTCGACCACGGTGCGCGAGGCGTTGCGCGATGCGATGGCCGAGGAAATGCGCCGCGACGAAGACGTCTTCGTGATGGGCGAGGAGGTGGCCGAATACCAGGGCGCCTACAAGATCACGCAAGGATTGCTGCAGGAATTCGGTGACCGGCGCGTCGTCGACACGCCGATCACCGAGCATGGCTTTGCCGGCGTCGGCGTCGGCGCGGCGATGGCCGGCCTGAAGCCGATCGTCGAGTTCATGACCTTCAACTTCGCCATGCAGGCGATCGACCAGATCATCAACTCCGCCGCCAAGACGCTCTATATGTCCGGCGGCCAGATGGGCGCGCCGATCGTCTTCCGCGGCCCGAACGGCGCGGCCGCCCGCGTTGCCGCCCAGCATTCGCAATGCTACGCCGCCTGGTACAGCCACATCCCCGGGCTGAAAGTGGTGATGCCTTACACCGCCGCCGACGCCAAGGGCTTGCTGAAGGCCGCGATCCGCGACCCGAACCCGGTCATCTTCCTCGAAAACGAAATCCTCTATGGCCATTCCTTCGATGTGCCGAAGCTGGACGATTTCGTTCTGCCGATCGGCAAGGCGCGCATTCACAAGCCAGGCAAGGACGTCACCATCGTCTCCTTCGGCATCGGCATGACCTATGCGGTGAAGGCCGAGGCCGAATTGCGTGGCATGGGCATCGATGCCGAAATCATCGACCTCAGGACCATCCGTCCGCTCGATTTCGACACCATCATCGCCTCGGTCAAGAAGACCAATCGTCTCGTGGTGGTGGAGGAGGGTTTCCCCCAAAATTCGGTCGGCGACCATATCGCCAACCAGGTGTCGCAGCGGGCCTTCGATTTTCTCGACGCGCCGGTCATCACCATTGCCGGCAAGGACGTGCCGATGCCCTATGCCGCTAACCTCGAAAAACTGGCGTTGCCCAATGTCGGCGAGGTCGTCGAGGCGGTCAAAGCCGTCACATATCGCTGAGCAGGGCGGAGGACAAAATGCCGATCAACATCACCATGCCGGCCCTCTCGCCCACGATGGAAGAGGGCAATCTTTCCAAATGGCTCGTCAAGGAGGGCGACAAGGTCTCGCCGGGCGATGTGATCGCCGAGATCGAGACCGACAAGGCAACGATGGAAGTCGAAGCCGTCGATGAGGGCACGGTTGCCAAGCTGGTCGTTCCGGCCGGTACTGAAGGCGTCAAGGTCAATGCGCTGATCGCCATTCTTGCCGGTGAAGGCGAGGATGCGGGTGCTGCCGCCAAGAGTGCCGGCAACGCCGCGCCGGCAAAGGCCGAGGCACCAAAAACAGACGCCCCCAAAACTGAAGCTCCGAAGGCCGAAACCCCGAAGCCGGAAGCGCCAAAGGCAGAACCTGTCGCCGCACCGGCGCCCAAGGCGGCCCCGGTGGCCAATGGCCATGCAAGCGGCGAACGGACCTTCGCCTCGCCCCTTGCTCGCCGTATCGCCAGGGAAGCCGGTGTCGATGTCTCCGCGGTAACCGGCTCCGGCCCGCATGGCCGCGTGGTCAAGGCCGATGTCGACGCGGCGATCTCTTCCGGCGGCGCCAAGGCGGCCCCGGCCGCGAAAGCTCCAGCCGGTGCTCCGTCTGCCGCTGCCGCGCCAAAAGCGATGTCGGACGAGCAGGTGCTGAAACTGTTCGCTGAAGGCTCCTACGAGCTTGTCCCGCATGACAATATGCGCAAGACGATTGCGCGGCGTCTGGTCGAGGCCAAGAGCACCATCCCGCATTTCTACCTGACGCTCGACTGCGAACTCGACGCGCTGCTGGCGCTGCGCACGCAGATCAACGGCGCGGCACCGGTGAAGAAGACCGACAAGGGCGAGGCGTCGGCCTACAAGCTCTCCGTCAACGACATGATCATCAAGGCGATGGCAATGGCGCTAATGGCGGTGCCGGACGCCAATGCGTCCTGGACCGACAGCGCCATGGTCAAGCACAAGCATGCCGATGTCGGCGTCGCCGTATCGATCCCCGGCGGGCTGATCACGCCGATCATCCGGCGCGCCGACGAAAAGACGCTTTCGGTGATCTCCAACGAGATGAAGGATCTGGCCAGCCGCGCCCGCAGCCGCAAGCTGAAGCCGGAAGAGTACCAGGGCGGCACCACCGCCGTGTCCAATCTCGGCATGTTCGGCATCAAGGACTTTGCCGCCGTCATCAACCCGCCGCATGCGACGATCCTGGCGGTCGGCGCCGGCGAGGAGCGGGCTGTGGTCAAGAACGGCGAGATCAAAATAGCCACCGTCATGTCGGTGACGCTGTCGACGGATCACCGCGCCGTCGACGGCGCGCTCGGCGCCGAACTGCTCGTCGCCTTCAAGCGCATGATCGAAAACCCGATGGGCATGCTGGTCTAGAGAGGGAAGAAGGCGGTGCGGAAATTCTTCACCAGCCTTTTTGCCTTCGTCCTTTCCGGTTTGGCCGGCGCATTTGTGCGCTGGCGGGTCAAGCGCGCCCAGACGGGCTTTGGCGGAAGTTGGGCAAACGCATGAAGACGATTCTCTGCTACGGCGATTCGCTGACCTGGGGCTATGATGCGGCAAGCCTCGACCGCCACCCGCTCGAAGACCGCTGGCCGAGCGTGCTGGGGAAGGCACTGGGCGGCGGTGTCGAGGTCATCGCCGAGGGCCTCAACGGCCGCACCACCGCTTTCGACGACCATCTGGCCGGGGCCGACCGCAACGGCGCGAAAATGCTGCCGACGGTGCTGACGACGCATGCGCCGATCGACCTCATTGTCATCATGCTTGGCGCCAACGACATGAAGCCGTGGATCCACGGCAATCCGGTCGCGGCCAAGCAGGGCATCCAGCGCCTGATCGATATCGTGCGTGGCCATGATTACCCCTTCGACTGGCCGGCGCCGCAGATCCTGATCGTCGCACCGCCCGCGGTCAGCCGCACGGAGAATGCCGAATTCAAGGAGATGTTCGCCGGCGGCGATGACGCCTCGCAGCGATTGGCGGCGCTGTATTCCGCCCTTGCCGACGAGGCCGGCTGCGGCTTCTTCGACGCCGGCACGGTGGCCAAAACCACGCCGCTCGACGGCGTTCATCTCGATGCCGAGAACACGCGAAAAATCGGGCAGGCGCTGGCGCCGCTCGTGCGCGTCATGCTGGAACTCTAGGGAATCAAGGAGAAAATCGTGGCTGAGAACTACGACGTCATCATCATCGGCTCCGGTCCCGGCGGCTATGTCACGGCGGTGCGTTCTGCCCAGCTCGGCTTCAAGACAGCGATCGTCGAGCGTGAGCATCTTGGCGGCATCTGCCTCAACTGGGGCTGCATTCCGACCAAGGCGCTGCTGCGCTCAGCCGAGATCATGCACTATTCCGATCATCTGAAAGACTATGGCCTGAAGCTCGACGGCAAGGTCGGTGTCGACACAGCTGCGGTGGTGGATCGTTCGCGAAAAGTCTCGCTCAGGCTCAATGGCGGCGTCGCCTTCCTGATGAAGAAGAACAAGGTCGACGTCATTTGGGGTGAGGCCAAGCTCACCAAACCAGGTGAGATCGTTGTCTCCAAGACGGCCAAGAAGCCGATGGAGCCGCAGCCGCCGGTGCCGAAGGGCGTCAAGGGCGAGGGCACCTACACCGCCAAGCACATCATCCTGGCCACTGGCGCCAGGCCGCGCGCGCTGCCCGGCATGGAGCCCGACGGCAAGCTGATCTGGACCTATTTCGAGGCGATGGTGCCGAAGGAGATGCCAAAATCGCTGCTGGTGATGGGCTCGGGCGCCATCGGCATCGAATTCGCCTCGTTCTACCGCACCATGGGCGCCGAGGTGACCGTGGTCGAACTTCTGCCGGCGGTGATGCCGGTCGAGGACGCGGAGGTCTCGAAATTCGCGCAGAAGCAGTTCGAGAAGCAAGGCATGAAGATCATTCTCGAGGCCAAGGTGACCAAAGTCGAGAAGTCGGCAAACTCGATCACCGCGCATGTCGAGATGAAGGACGGCAAGGTCGAGAAGATCACCGCCGACCGTATGATCTCGGCCGTCGGCGTGCAGGGCAACATCGAAAACCTCGGCCTCGAAACGCTTGGCGTGAAGACCGAGCGCGGCTGCATCGTCGTCGACGGCTACGGCAAGACCAACGTGCCCGGAATCTATGCCATCGGCGATGTCGCCGGGCCGCCCATGCTTGCCCACAAGGCCGAGCACGAGGGCGTTGTCTGCGTCGAAAAGATCGCCAATTTCCCCGGCGTGCATGCCACGGATAAGCTCAAGATCCCGGGCTGCACCTACTGCAACCCGCAGGTCGCCTCCGTCGGCCTGACCGAAGCCAAGGCAAAGGCCGAGGGCAAGGACATCCGCGTCGGTCGCTTCCAGTTCGGCGCCAACGGCAAGGCCATCGCGCTTGGCGAGGACCAGGGTTTTATCAAGACCATCTTCGACAAGAAGACCGGACAATTGCTCGGCGCGCATATGGTCGGCGCCGAGGTGACCGAACTGATCCAGGGCTTTGTCGTGGCGATGAACCTCGAAACAACAGAGGAAGAGCTGATGCACACCATCTTCCCGCATCCGACGCTGTCGGAGATGATGAAGGAAAGCGTGCTCGACGCCTATGGCCGCGCGCTGAACGCATGATAAATTGGCCGCGCGAGACTCAGAGGCAGGACTTGGAGGAACTCGACGGCAAGGCAATTCGTTTCCTGATGCATTCATCATACGAGGAGAGGGCATATGGACGTGAACGGCGTGGGCTGGATAGCAGCCATCATCATCGGAGGCCTGGCGGGGTGGCTCGCCGAGATGTTCATGAAGAGCAACACCGGCATCTTGATGAACATCATTCTTGGCATCGTCGGTGCGATCGTGCTGAACGCCATCCTGCAGGCGCTCAATATCGGTGCCTTCGGCGCGGGCTGGATCGCCTATCTGATCACCGGCTTCATCGGCGCCTGCCTGTTGATCTGGGTAGGACGCCTGGTACGCCGCTAGTTGATTTGAACCTGCGCCATGCGAAAACGGCGGTGGCGGCATGCGCCGCCGTGGCCTTTTTCTTTGCGCTGAAAAGTCCTAGATGACTTGTGGAAAGCGAACGCCGGAAAGGCGCTCGCGAATGAACCGGATTTCAGATGGTCACCGTCCTAGACACGATCGCCAATGCGCCGCGCCTGCGGCACCCGGAAAAGGCGCACAAGCCCGACCAGGAGGTGCTGCGCAAGCCCGACTGGATCCGCGTCAAGGCGCCAATGTCGAAAGGCTACGCCGAAACGCGCGAGATCGTGAAGTCGCACAAGCTGGTTACGGTGTGCGAAGAGGCCGGCTGCCCCAATATCGGCGAGTGCTGGGAAAAGAAGCACGCCACCTTCATGATCATGGGCGAGATCTGCACGCGCGCCTGCGCCTTCTGCAATGTGGCTACCGGTATACCGACCGCGCTCGACCCCTATGAGCCGGCACGTGTCGCGCATGCGGTCAAGCAGATGGGCCTGACCCATGTCGTCATCACCTCCGTCGACCGCGACGATCTCGCCGATGGCGGGGCTGGGCATTTCGCCGAGGTTATCCGCGCTATCCGCGCGGCGACGCCATCGACGACGATCGAGATCCTGACGCCCGATTTCCTGCGCAAGGAAGGCGCGCTTGAGGTCGTGGTGGCGGCCAAGCCGGATGTGTTCAACCATAATCTCGAAACCGTGCCGTCGAACTACCTGACGGTTCGTCCGGGCGCGCGCTACTTCCACTCGATCAGATTGCTGCAGCGGGTCAAGGAACTCGATCCCTCGATCTTCACCAAGTCCGGCATCATGGTCGGGCTCGGCGAGGAGCGAAACGAGATCCTGCAACTGATGGACGATCTGCGGTCGGCCAATGTGGATTTCATGACCATCGGCCAGTATCTGCAGCCTTCGAAGAAGCACCATCCGGTGATCCGCTTCGTCACGCCGGAGGAATTCAAATCCTTCGAGACGATCGGCAAGACCAAGGGCTTCCTGCTGGTGGCATCGAGCCCGCTGACGCGTTCGTCGCACCACGCCGGCGACGATTTCGCCAGGCTGCGCGCGGCGCGCGAATCGCAGCTCAGAAAATCAGCCTAACACGCTGGTTTCATGCCGAAATTCGAAGCAACACGCCGCGTCGCCCATACGCCGGAACAGATGTTCGCCCTGGTCGCGGACGTCGAAACCTATCCGCAATTCCTGCCGCTGTGCGAGGCGCTGACGGTTCGCTCACGCAAGGAGCGCGATGGTCGCACGATTCTCGTCGCCGACATGAGCATCGGCTACAAGGCGATCCGCGAAACCTTCACCACGCAGGTGCTTCTAAAGCCCGACGAGAACACCATCGACGTCAAATACATCGACGGGCCGTTCAAATATCTCAGCAATGTCTGGCGCTTCGATCCGGCCGATCGCGGTTGCGAAGTCCACTTCTTCATCGACTACGAGTTCAAGAGCCGCATTCTCGGCGTGGTGATGGGGACCATGTTCGACCGCGCCTTTCGCATGTTCTCCGAGGCCTTTGAGAAGCGTGCCGATATTATTTACGGCTCAACGCCGACAGCCTGATCCTGGTCGAGCGCGCCCAGGCCCAGTTCCAGCGCGTGCCTGACCGTTTCCCGGCGGATGAAATCGCGGCCGTTGTCGGCAAACAGCTTGCGTTCGGCAATGATCGGCTTGCCCGCCACGGCAACGCCGAACCAGACCAGCCCGACAGGTTTTTCCGCCGACCCGCCGCCCGGACCGGCAATGCCGGTGACGGCAAGGGCGAGCTGGGCGCGCGAGCGGGCTAGCGCGCCCGCCGCCATCTCCAGCACTGTCTCGCGCGAGACGGCGCCGTGCGCCTCAAGCGTGGCGGCGGAAACGCCGAGCATCTCCATCTTGGCTTCGTTGGAATAGGTGATGAACCCGCGGTCGACCACCGCGGAAGAGCCGGCAATGTCGGTGAGTGCTGCGATGATCATGCCGCCGGTGCAACTCTCGGCCGTCGCCAGCATGATGCCGCGTTGTTGGCAGGCCTGGAGCAGGGCGTTTGCGAGGTCGCTGTTGCTCATTCGGGTACGTCGCCGGGAAATACGACGCTGGCGGTTGCGATGGCCGCTATGCCTTCCTCGCGGCCGACAAAACCGAGCTTTTCGTTGGTTGTCGCCTTGATCGAGATCCGGTCCGGCGAGATTCCCAGCATCGCCGAAAGCGTCGCGGTCATCGCCGCGCGATGCGGGCCGACGCGCGGCGCCTCGCAGATCAGTGTGATGTCGGCATTGGCGATGCGCCCGCCACGTTCGCGCACCAGCTTCGCCGCATGTTCGACGAAAATCCGCGAGGCAGCGCCTTTCCATTGCGGATCGGACGGCGGGAAATGCGTGCCGATGTCGTCGGCGCCGCAGGTGGCGAGCAGCGCATCGGTCAGCGCGTGCAGGCCGACATCGGCATCCGAATGGCCGGACAGTTTCTTGTCATGCGGGATGGCGACGCCGCAGAGCGTGACGTGGTCGCCCGGTTCGAAGGCGTGGACGTCGTAGCCATTGCCGGTGCGGATATCAGGAAAACGCGGCCGTTCGCCGGAAAGCCGCTGGTCTGCCATGGCGATATCCCGTGCCCAGGTGAGTTTGACATTGTCCGGTGAGCCCGCAACGATCTTCACCGGAATATGCGCCCATTCGGCGATCGCGGCATCGTCGGTGAAATCAGCCTTGCCCAGATGGTGGGCTTTCTCATGGGCGGCAAGCAGCGGCCAGAACGGAAAACCTTGCGGTGTCTGCGCGGCATGAAGTCCGGTCCTGGGGACGGTCTCTTCGATCATGCCGGCGGCCGATTCGCGTTTCAGCGTATCAGCGACCGGCAAAGCGGGCAGCGAACCCTGGCGCTCGCCGATGGCGGCGATCGTGCGGTCGATAAGGGCAGCGTCGACGAAGGGGCGCACGGCGTCGTGGACGAGAACCCGGCCCGGTGCATGGTCGCGTAGCGCCAGCAGCCCGAGACGGACCGACGCCTGGCGTGACACGCCGCCGATCACGGCGATGACCCGGTCGGCATCGGCGCCCGCCGCCTGGCGAAAGAGGTCGCGGTCGTCGGCATGAATGGCGACGGCGACAGGGCCTGTTTGCGGATGCGACAGGAACGTCTCAAGCGTGCGCGCGATGACGGCGCGGCCACCGATGCGCTGATACTGCTTCGGTCCGTCGGCCTGTCCGGCACGCGCGCCGCGCCCGGCGGCGACGATCACCACACCCACCTTGTCGTTTGCCGCGTCGGCTGGTTTTTCGCTTGCGTCTGTCATGGCGAGAGGCTTAGTCGCGGCTTGTAGCGAAGGCCAGCATTTTCCCAAATGCGCCTTAATGTGGCGTCATTCCGCGTTGCACATTGCCTTACTTCTGGCTAGAGAATGTGCAGCAATCGAACATGCTTGGTTTTTGTGCATGCCTGACTTGAGCAAACTTGACTTGACCAAATTGGCTTTGCCGCTCGACGTCGGAGGCGCGAGAATCCGCAATCGCGTCTTTCTCGCACCCATGTCCGGTATAACAGATGAGCCGTTCCGGCAACGCGCTTACGCACATGGCGCCGGGCTGGTCGTGTCGGAGATGGTGGCGAGCGGCGAACTGGCCAGGGGCAGGGCCGGCTGCGATCTGCGCATCCGCCATTCCGGGCTGCCCGTTCACATGGTCCAGCTTGCCGGCCGCGAGGCGGCGCATATGGCCGAGGGCGCCCGAATCGCCGCCGGTGAGGGCGCCGACATCATCGACATCAACATGGGCTGCCCGGCCAAGAAGGTGACCGGCGGCTATGCCGGTTCGGCATTGATGCGCGATCTCGACCACGCGCTGTCGCTGATCGAGGCGGTGGTCGGCGCCGTCGAGGTGCCGGTCACGGTCAAGATGCGGCTCGGTTGGGACGAAGGCGCGCTCAATGCACCTCTTTTGGCCCGCCGCGCCGAGCAGGCCGGCGTCCAGATGGTGACGGTGCATGGCCGCACGCGCTGCCAATTCTACCAGGGCAAGGCCGACTGGCGCGCCATCGCCCGCATCAAGCAGGCCGTGTCGATCCCGGTCGTCGCCAATGGCGATGTCGGCTCGCCGGCAGAGGCGGCCATGGTCCTCGACCAGTCGGGCGCCGATGCGGTGATGGTCGGCCGCGCGCATTACGGCGCGCCGTGGACGGCGGGCAGTATAGCGGCGGCCGCGGCTGGTGAAACGGCATCAGGCATTCCCGCAAGCCCGCAAGCGCTCACCGATTACGTCATTGCCCATTACGAGGACATGCTGGCGCTCTACGGCATCGAAAGCGGCCTGCGCCAGGCGCGCAAGCACATTGGCTGGTATCTCGATCGCCATGCCGCCAGCATCGCCTCCGACCGGCGCAAGGCGATCCTTACCTCTTTCGAGCCGGCACAGGTCATTGCTCGGCTGCACGACGTGTTCCAAAGCGCTGCGGAACCAGCCGATCTGCGGAGCGCGGCATGAGCGCGACCGTCGCACAGAACACGGACATGGCGGACGCCGCCCATATCGTGCTGAACACCATCCGTCGCCCCGTGATCATGGTCGATGAGCAAGGCTTCATCACCTTCGCCAACGCCGATGCCGAGGATTTCTTCCGCTCGAGCGCGACCATGCTCGCCCGCAACACATTGTCCAAGCTCATTCCTTTCGGCAGTCCGTTGCTGACGCTTGTCGACCAGGTGCGCGAGCGCCGGGCGCCGGTCAACGAATACCGGGTCGACGTGTCGTCGCCACGCCTCGGAATCGAGAAGGTGGTTGACCTCTATGTCGCGCCGGTACCGGAATTCCCAGGCTCCGTGGTCGTCATGTTCCAGGAACGGTCGATGGCCGACAAGATCGACCGCCAGATGACGCATCGCGGCGCTGCGCGCTCGGTGACTGGCCTTGCCGCCATGCTCGCCCACGAGATTAAGAACCCGCTCTCTGGCATCAGGGGCGCTGCCCAGCTGCTCGAACTGTCGGCTTCCGACGAGGATCGCGCGCTGACTCGACTGATCACCGACGAGACCGACCGCATCGTCTCACTGGTCGATCGCATGGAGGTGTTCTCCGACGAGCGGCCGATCGACCGCTATCCCGTCAACATCCATGTCGTTCTCGACCATGTGAAGGCGATTGCCAAGAACGGTTTTGCCAGCCGGATCAAGATATTGGAGGATTATGATCCTTCATTGCCTCCGGTTTTCGCCAACCGCGACCAGCTCATCCAGGTGTTCCTCAACCTGGTCAAGAATGCCGCCGAGGCCATTGGCGGCGATCCGCAAGGCGAGATCACCTTGTCGACCGCGTTCCGGCCGGGCATCCGTGTCTCCGTTCCGGGATCGCAGGGACGCGTGTCGCTGCCGCTGGAATTCTGCGTGCGCGACAACGGCTCCGGTGTTTCCGAAGATATCCTGCCAATCCTGTTCGACCCGTTTATCACCACCAAACCGAACGGGTCGGGACTCGGTCTTGCGCTGGTTGCGAAAATCGTCGGCGAGCATGGCGGCATCATCGAATGCGATTCGACGCCGCGCGGAACCACCTTCCGCATTCTGATGCCGGCTTGGAAAGAAACGCCGTTCGGCACGGACGATGATGGCGAAGGAGACCGCAAATGACGGTTCGCGGCAATATTCTCGTCGCCGACGACGATGCGGCCATCCGCACGGTCCTCAATCAGGCGCTTTCGCGCGTCGGCCACGAGGTGCGGGTGACCTCCAACGCATCCACTCTGTGGCGCTGGGTGGCGGCGGGCGAGGGCGATCTCGTCATCACCGACGTGGTGATGCCCGATGAGAACGCCTTCGACATGCTGCCCCGCATCAAGAAGGCGCGGCCGGAATTGCCGGTCATCGTCATGAGCGCCCAGAATACGTTCATGACCGCGATCCGCGCCTCCGAGACCGGCGCCTATGAATATCTGCCCAAGCCGTTCGACCTGACCGAGCTTCTCAACATCGTCAACCGGGCGTTGTCGGAGCCCAGGCGGCCTAAGATCGATGCGCGGGCGGACGAGCCGCCGGAAACGATGCCGCTGGTCGGCCGCTCGGCGGCGATGCAGGATATCTACCGCATGTTGGCGCGCATGATGCAGACCGACCTGACGGTGATGATTTCGGGCGAATCGGGCACCGGCAAGGAGCTGGTGGCCCGGGCGCTGCACGAATATGGCCGCCGCCGCGGCGGGCCCTTCGTCGCCATCAACATGGCGGCGATCCCGCGCGACCTGATCGAATCGGAACTGTTCGGGCACGAGAAGGGCGCCTTCACCGGTGCGCAGAACCGTTCCACCGGCCGTTTCGAGCAGGCCGAGGGCGGCACGCTGTTCCTGGACGAGATCGGCGACATGCCGATGGAAGCGCAGACGCGCCTGCTGCGCGTGCTGCAACAAGGCGAATACACCACCGTCGGCGGCCGCACGCCGATCAAGACCGATGTGCGCATCGTCGCCGCCACCAACAAGGATCTGCGCACGCTGATCAACCAGGGTCTGTTCCGCGAGGACCTGTTCTACCGGCTGAATGTCGTGCCGCTCAGGCTGCCGGCGTTGCGCGAGCGGTCCGAGGACATTCCCGACCTCGTCCGGCACTTCTTCAAGATCGGCGCCAGCGAAGGCTTGCAGACAAAACGCATTTCCACCGGCGGCATCGAACTGATGAAGCGCTATCCCTGGCCCGGCAATGTGCGCGAGCTTGAAAATCTCGTCCGCAGGCTGGCCGCGCTCTACTCCCAGGACGAGATTTCCGCCGAGATCATCGAGGCGGAACTGAAGACCGGCGAGAGGCCGGTCGTTCCCGGTGGCGGTAACCTCATTCCCGACGATCTGTCCATTGGCCAGGCGGTGGAGCATTTCCTGCAGCGCTATTTTGCTTCCTTTGCCGGTGAGTTGCCGCCCGCCGGGCTCTATCAGCGCATTCTCTCCGAGGTCGAATATCCGCTGGTTCTGGCCTCGATGACAGCGACCCGCGGCAACCAGATCAAGGCCGCGGAACTGTTGGGGCTGAACCGCAACACGCTGCGCAAGAAGATCCGCGAACTCGGCGTTAACGTCTACAAATCGTCCAGGCAATCTTAGCGTCAGAACCCAATCACTCAGAACGACCGAGTTCGACCTAAGCGGAAGCTTGTTCGCGCTCGGCCGAATTCATGCCCAGACCCTGACATTGGGCTCTCACTTTTGCAGCCAGCCAGCGCGATGGCGAAGGTGAGACAGCTGTATCCGCTGTCCCCCACCACTCAATGCGCGACATCAGGCCAAAGTCACTTGCGCTGGCGCCAAGGGACTGACTAAGCAAATGGCCGGGAAGGTTTGAGGACCGTCATGCGCAACTTCGAAGATCCTGGTCGGTCGCTGGCCGTCGCCCGTCACGGGATGGCGGCGACCTCACATCCGGCCTCAACCCTGACGGCCATCGAGATCCTGAAGGCAGGAGGCAACGCCATCGATGCGGCGGTGGCGGCCGTGGCGGTACAATGTGTCGTCGAGGCGGGCTCGACGGGTGTCGGCGGGGACTGTTTCGCGATGATCGCGGTGGAAGGATCCACCGACATGCGGGCCTATAACGGCTCGGGCCGGACGCCGGCCGCCCTGACCCGCGATGCGTTGCGCGCCGAGGGTGTGACAGCAATCGAGCGCTCGTCTCCTCATGCCGTCACGGTTCCTGGAGCGGTCGATGCCTGGTGCCGCCTCTTGAGCGACTTCGGCCGGATGCAGATGGCCGAGGTCCTTCAACCGGCAATCGCCATGTCACGCGAGGGCTACGCACTGACGCCCCGTGTCGCCGCCGACCTGGGCCTGCAGCGCGATCTCCTGGCGGCAGACCCAACCACCCTTGCCACCTTCCTGGTCGAGGGAGAGGCGCCGGCGGTCGGCAGCGTCCAGCGCCAGCCCTTGCTCGCGGATTCGCTCGACGCGATCGCACGCGACGGCAGGGACGCCTTCTATCGCGGCGCCGTCGCCGAGGACATGGTCGACTATCTGCGAGTCCTCGGCGGCCATCACACCCTCGACGATTTCGGCAGCGCTGCGGGAGACTATGTTACACCCATCTCCACAACCTATCGCGGCCGCACCATCTACGAATGCCCGCCGAATGGCCAGGGCGTCGTCGCCCTCCTGATCCTGAACATCCTCTCACGTTTCTCGCTGTCCAACGACCCGTTCAACCCCGATGATCTGCATCTCCTCCTCGAGGCAACACGGCTCGCCTACGCCGCGCGCGACGCGATGGTCGCCGATCCGCCGGGGTCGGATGGGACCGTCGAGCGCATGCTATCGAGCACACTTGCTGATCGCCTCGCCGCTGGCATTTCCTTCGATCGGGTCACCGAACCGCTGCCGTCGTTCGACACCGTCGAGCACAAGGATACCGTCTATCTTTGTGTGGTGGATCGCGACCGCAATGCGGTCAGCTTCATCAATTCGATCTTCAGTCCCTATGGCAGCGGGCTGATGGCGCCACGCTCAGGCGTGTTGTTCCATAACCGTGGCCAGAGCTTTTCGCTTGCGGCGGGTCACCCTAACGAAGTCGGCCCCCGAAAGCGTCCAATGCATACAATAATCCCGGGAATGGCCGCCGAGGGTGGCCGCGTCGTCATGCCGTTCGGTGTAATGGGCGGCCATTATCAGGCCATGGGCCACGCCCATCTGTTATCCCGGCTCTACGATTGTGGTCTCGATCTGCAGGCCGCCATTGACCTGCCGCGCCTCTTTCCACTGCCCGCTACCGCGACGGTGGAGGCCGAGGAAGCCGTCCGCACCCGCATCGGTGCCGAACTGGAACGCCGCGGCTTCAAGGTTCAACCGCCCCGGTGGGCCATCGGCGGCGCGCAGGCCATCCGGATTGACTGGGAGCGCGGCGTCCTGATTGGAGGGTCCGACCCCCGCAAGGATGGGATGGCGTTGGGCTACTAGCTTTGCCTAGTCTCAAAGCATGAACGTCTTGCCGACCGCGGATGGAACGACCCTCTCGCGATAGGCGGCCGCAAGTGCGCTCACGGCGCGCCAACCCGTGCAGTGCCCGGGTGATATCAATTGCAGGTCAAACTGCGCCAGCGCTTCGACCGTCTCCGGAATAATTGGCTCGGTGATCCCGGAGAGGTGGAAGCCGCCAAACACGCCATAGAGCGGGATATTCGGAAACCGTGACTGGGCGTGCGTCAGAACGTTAATCAGGCCGGCATGCGAGCAGGCGGTGAAGACGACTTGCCCCTTACCGGCCACGTTGATCGCCACGAAACGCTCGTCCGGCATTACCTCGTCCGGCTCCCAACTGCCTGTCGCGATCCGGCGATACTGGCCGGGAAACCCGCGTTCGAACCGGGTCACGCGAGGGATTTCGCCGCTCACATAGAACGTCTCGTCAAAAAGCAGCAGCTCGTCTCGGGTAACGATGACATCGGCGCCGTTTCCGGACAGGACATCCACGCTCGGCACCAGCTCCATCGGTCGAAACTGCCCGTCAGCGGATTTGGTCGCGCGTAAGGCGAACATATCGGGGTGCATATAGGTCGGAACCGGCTGCCCGCCATTGCTCATTGTGATCATCTGGAGGGCGCGCGGCATTGCACCCCCATGATCCCAGTGACCATGCGACAGCACCACCGCGCCAACTTCCCCCAGATCGACGCCGAGCCGCACTACATTGCGCTCAAACACCCATTCCTCTGGCCCGGTGTCGAACAGCAGCGTGCGGCTGGCGGATCCGGTCCGGGCGGTGATCAAGCAGGAAAGCCCATGCGCGGCGCAGCACAGGCATTTCCCGGACAGCCACTGCATGCCGCGACGGCGATGGCTGGCGAACTCGGTCTCGACGAAACCAGGGTTCGACGAGAGACTGTCGGTCGCGTTATCGACCAGAAAGATGACCTCTGCCGTATCGACAGCTCTCATGGAAGCGGCCCCGCCTGGCGATGCATCGGGGCCATTCTATCCAATTCGCTTGCGGCGCATAGCTCCGATAGGCATCCGGGGCCTATGCTCTTCTTGCGTCGAGCTTGCGCGATGCGATAGAGCCACGCCGTTTTTCCGGGGATCAATCGCCGAAAGATTTTCCGTCCAGGTCACACTTGTTGCATAATCGCCACAATGCGTTGCATAGATCCGACGCAATCATCGGCTCCACACGGCAACATGGCTTCACAGGCACCGACACTGAGTGAACGGCTTTTCAGCAAGCCCGGCCCGAGGGACGGGCGCCGGCTGCTTGCGCTGCCCGGCGTGGTGGCGATCGCCGGCGCGCTGATCACGGCGGCGATCTCCTTCGCGATTCTCGTCGGCGCCACGCCGATCGTTCCGAACGAGAAGACGACGCTGGCGCTCATCGCGCTCAACGCCGCCTTCGTCCTGTTCCTGACCGCGCTGGTCGGGCGCGAAGTGCATCGCATCGTGATGGCGCGCCGGCACGGCAAGGCGGCGTCGCGGCTGCATGTGCGCATCGTCGCGATGTTCGCCCTGGTCGCCGCAATTCCCGCCATCATGGTGGCGATCATCGCCTCGATCACGCTGGACATCGGCCTCGACCGCTGGTTCGAAATCCGCACCAAGACGATCGTCAATTCGTCGCTGTCGATTGCGGACGCCTATGTGCAGGAGAACGCGCGCAATCTCCAGGGGACGACGCTGTCGATGGCCTATGACCTCGATGCGTCGCGCACGCTCTACGGTCTCGACCGGACCGGTTTCCTCGATCTCATGAACAAGGAAGCCGTTGGCCGTTCACTGGCCCATGCCGCACTCATCAAGCCCGACGGCTCCTTCGTCATGAGCGCCAAGACCGATGCGGATTTTGCCATGCCGGAGCCGCCGGAAGGCTCCGTCGCCAGTGCCACCGATGGCAAGCCGGTGCTGATCGAGCCGAAGACGCGCAACATCATGGGCGCCATCGTCAAGCTGCGCGAGATCGAAGGGCTCTATCTCTACACCATCCGCCTCGTCGATCCCGAGGTGATCAAGGCGCGGCAGATCGTCAGGTCCAACGCCGACGAATATCGTGGCCTCGAAGACAATCGCCGCACCTCGCAAGTGGCCTTCGCGCTGCCCTATCTGTCGTTGACGCTGATCATCATCCTGTCCGCCATCTGGACCGGCATTGCCGTCGCCGACCGCCTGGTGCGGCCCATCCGTCAGCTTATCGGCGCGGCCGACGAGGTGGCGACCGGCAATCTCGACGTTGCCGTGCCCGTTCGGCCCTCCGATGGCGACGTTGCCTCGCTCGGCGATACCTTCAACAAGATGCTCTTGGAGCTGAAATCGCAGCGCAACGAGATCCTGTCCGCCAAGGATCTGATCGATGAGCGGCGGCGGTTTTCGGAAGCGGTGCTTGCCGGCGTCACTGCCGGCGTCATCGGCGTCGATCCCTATGGCATCGTTACCATCGTCAACCGCTCGGCCGAGACGATGCTGGCCATATCGGCCACCGCCACACTCGGGCAGAACCTTTCCGCGGTGCTGCCGCATGTCGGCCGCGTCTTCGAGATCGGCCGCAAGTCGGGAAAACCGGTCTATCGCGAACAGGTGACCTTCTACCGCGCCGGCACGGAGCGGACCTTCAACGTGCAGATCACGATCGAGGCTGGCGATGACGGTTTGGAGGAGAAATCCTATGTCGTGACGGTCGACGACATCACCGATCTGGTGCAGGCACAGCGCTCGTCGGCTTGGGCCGACGTGGCGCGGCGCATCGCCCACGAGATCAAGAACCCGCTGACACCGATCCAGCTTTCCGCCGAGCGCATCAAGCGCCGCTACGGCAAGGTCATCACCGAGGATCGCGAGGTTTTCGATCAGTGCACCGACACGATCATCCGGCAGGTCGAGGATATCGGCCGCATGGTCGACGAGTTCTCCGCCTTCGCACGCATGCCCAAGCCTGAAATGAAGTCCCTCGACTTGCGCGAATCATTGCGCGAGGCCTCGTTCCTCGTCGAAGTGAGCCGCGCCGACATCACTTTCGAGCGCATGTTCGGCAACGAACCTCTGAAAGGCACCTTCGACAGCCGGTTGATGGCGCAGGCTTTCGGCAATGTCATCAAGAACGCGGCCGAGGCCATTGACGGACTTGATCAAAAGGATCGTTCGGACGGCATAATCCGGATTCAGGCCGGGCGCCAGAATGGCGCGATTCGCATCGATGTCATCGACAATGGCAAAGGCTTGCCGCGCGAGAATCGCCAGCGGCTGCTTGAGCCCTATATGACGACGCGCGAGAAGGGCACCGGGCTCGGCCTCGCTATCGTCAAGAAGATCGTGGAGGACCATGGCGGCCGGCTCGAACTGCATGATGCGCCGGCGGACTTCCACGGTGGCCGGGGCGCGATGATCAGCATCATCCTGCCGCCAGCCGCCGTTGCCGCGCCACCGCGCGGCGAGGGCAGGACGGAAAACGAGAGAGAAACTGAAAAGGTCGGTAATGGCGTCTGACATTCTCATCGTCGATGACGAGGAAGACATCCGCGAACTTGTCGCCGGTATTTTGAGCGACGAAGGTCACGAAACCCGCACGGCATTCGATGCCGACAGCGCGCTTGCGGCGATCGCCGACCGGGCGCCGAGGCTGATTTTCCTCGACATCTGGCTGCAGGGCTCGCGGCTGGACGGGCTGGCGTTGCTCGACGAGATCAAGACGATGCACCCCAACCTGCCGGTGGTGATGATCTCCGGCCACGGCAATATCGAAACGGCGGTCTCCGCCATCCGCCGCGGCGCCTACGACTTCATCGAAAAGCCGTTCAAGGCCGACAGGCTGATCCTGATTGCCGAGCGTGCGCTGGAGACCTCGAAGCTGAGGCGGGAGGTTTCGGACCTCAAGCTGCGCAGCGGCGAAACCTTCGATCTGATCGGCATGTCGTCGGCGATGAGCCAGTTGCGACAGACCATCGAGCGCGTCGCGCCGACCAACAGCCGCGTCATGATCATCGGCCCGTCCGGTTCCGGCAAGGAGCTTGCGGCCCGCGCCATCCATACGTTGTCGGCGCGCAAGGGCGCGCCTTTCGTCACGCTGAGCGCCGCCAACATCACGCCCGAACGCATGGAGGTCGAACTGTTCGGCACCGAATCGAACGGTGTCGAACGCAAGGTCGGCGCACTGGAAGAGGCGCATCGTGGCATTCTCTACATCGACGAAGTGGCCGACATGCCGCGCGAGACGCAGAACAAGATCCTGCGCGTGCTGGTCGAACAGCAGTTCGAACGGGTAGGGGGCACCAAGCGGGTCAAGGTCGATGTCCGCATCATCTCGTCGACCTCGCAGAACCTGGAGGCGATGATCGCCGACGGCCGTTTCCGCGAGGATCTCTACCACCGCCTGGCGGTGGTTCCGGTCATGGTGCCGGGGCTGGCCGAGCGGCGGGAGGACATTCCCTATCTGGTCGACAATTTCATGAAGCAGATCGCTCGTCAGGCCGGCATCCGGCCCCGGCGCATCGGCGACGACGCACTGGCCGTGCTGCAGGCCCACAACTGGCCAGGCAACGTCCGCCAGTTGCGCAACAATGTCGAGCGGTTGATGATCCTGGCGCGTGGCGACGATGTCGATGCGCCGATCACCGCCGATCTTCTGCCCGCCGAGATCGGCGACGTCATGCCGCGCACGCCAAACCAGTCCGACCAGCACATCATGGCGCTGCCCCTGCGTGAAGCGCGCGAACAGTTCGAGAAGGACTACCTGATCGCCCAGATCAACCGTTTTGGCGGCAACATCTCGAAGACCGCCGAATTCATCGGCATGGAGCGCTCGGCGCTGCATCGCAAGCTGAAGTCGCTGGGCGTCTGACCGGCGGCCTGTCGCGGACCTTGCCGCTTCTGGCCCACGCATTTGTCGGTTACGCCGGTGGCGGAATCGCTTAAGAAAGCCGGGACCATCCAGGGGACTACAGATGCCGCGCATTGCCTATGTGAACGGGCGCTATGTCGCTCACGCCGACGCCTGTGTGCACATCGAGGATCGCGGCTATCAGTTCGCGGACGGCGTCTATGAGGTCTGCGAGGTGGCGCGCGGCTTTATCGTCGACATGCCACGCCATCTCGCCCGGCTGGACCGTTCCTTGCGTGAGCTCTCGATCGACTGGCCGGTGACGCAGCGCGTATTGCCGCTCATCCTGCGCGAAGTGGTGCGCCGCAACCATGTCGCCAACGGCCTGGTCTATCTCCAGGTGACGCGCGGCGTTGCCAGCCGCGACTTTGTCTTCCCGGCGGCCGGCACCAAGCCGTCGATGGTGGTGACCGCCCGGAAGGCCGACCCCGCAGTCGCCGCCAAGCGGGCCGAGAGCGGGATCAAGGTCATCACCGTGCCGGAGAATCGCTGGGACCGGGTCGACATCAAGTCCGTCGGCCTGCTGCCCAATGTGCTTGCCAAGCAGAAAGCCAGGGAAGCGGGTGCGCAGGAAGCCTGGTTCGTCGATGCCGACGGCACCGTCAAGGAAGGCGGGTCGTCGAACGCCTGGATCATCACCAGGGATGGCGTGCTGGTGACGCGGCCGGCCGAACACGGCATCCTGCGCGGCATTACCCGCACCACGCTGTTCGAAGTGGCCGCCAAGCTGGGGCTGACGATTGAGGAGCGGGGGTTTTCGGTCGCCGAAGCCAAGGCCGCGCGCGAGGCTTTCATCAGTTCCGCGACGACGATCGCCATGCCGATCGTGGCGATCGACGGCGTTCCCGTGGCCAACGGCCATCCCGGCTCAATAACACTTTCCTTGCGGCAGGCCTTTTTTGACGTTGCGGAAAAAAGTCCGGCCTGATAACCGCACAGGTGGAATGAACATCAATATATCTCGTTCTGCTTGTCGTTACTGACGGCAAGAGGGTGTTTGTACGCTTGACATGGGCCGGTTAATTTGGCGCATTGGCCTGCAAACCGAAGGGGATCGGCGGAAAGACAAGAACAATGGCGGAACGATCGCAAAACCTTCAGGACCTGTTCCTGAACTCAGTTCGCAAGAGCAAGAACCCGCTCACCATCTTCCTCATCAACGGCGTGAAACTGACCGGCGTGGTCACTTCATTCGATAATTTCTGTGTTCTGCTGCGTCGTGACGGCCATTCCCAGCTCGTCTACAAGCACGCCATTTCCACGATCATGCCGAGCCAGCCGGTTCAGATGTTCGATGGCGAGGAAAGCCAGGGCGCCTGATTGGCACGTGAGAAAGACGCGGATCGCAGCATCCGCGAAAAAAAATCGTCACATCAGCCCGGGACCGAGGCCAAGGGTCCAACCCGGGCTGTCGTCATCGTGCCGGTGCTCACCCGCCAGCAGCGCGGCGACGACGAGACGAATCGCCCGCGCCTGACGCGTTCGGCCGAGGCCCGCCATGACGAGGCGGTCGGCTTGGCCCGCGCCATTGACCTCGACCCGATCCATACGGCGGTGGTGACCGTCAACGATCCGCGCCCGGCGACCCTGCTCGGCAGCGGCAAGGTGGCGGAATTCGCGGAGATCGTCAAAGAGGGCCATGCGGAGCTGGTCATCGTCGACCATCCGCTGACGCCGGTGCAGCAGCGCAATCTCGAAAAGGAATTGAACGCCAAGGTGCTGGACCGCACCGGGCTGATCCTGGAAATCTTCGGCGAGCGTGCTCGGACCAAGGAAGGCACGCTGCAAGTCGAGCTTGCCCATCTCAACTATCAGAAGGGCCGGCTCGTCCGCAGCTGGACCCACCTTGAGCGCCAGCGCGGCGGCGCCGGCTTTCTCGGCGGTCCCGGCGAAACGCAGATCGAATCGGACCGGCGCGTCCTGCAGGACAAGATCATCAAGCTCAAGCACGAACTGGAAACCGTGCGGCGCACTCGCGACCTGCACCGCGCCAAGCGCAAGAAGGTGCCGTTCCCGGTGGTGGCGATCGTCGGCTACACCAATGCCGGAAAGTCGACGCTGTTCAACAGGCTGACCGGGGCAGGGGTTCTGGCCGAGGACATGCTGTTTGCCACGCTCGATCCGACGCTGCGCCGCGTGCGCCTGCCGCACGGCACGCCGGTCATCCTGTCGGATACGGTCGGCTTCATTTCAGACCTGCCGACGCATCTGATCGCGGCCTTCCGGGCTACGCTGGAAGAGGTGGTCGAAGCCGATCTCGTCATCCATCTGCGCGATATTTCGGACCCCGACACGACCGCACAGGCCGAGGATGTCGAGCGTATCCTTGCCGATCTCGGCGTCGATGCCGGCGACACCGAGCGCGTCATCGAAGTGTGGAACAAGATCGACCGGCTCGACGAGGGCAACCGGGCGCGGTTACTTGCTGATGGCGCGGACGGCAAAAAGGCGCCGCCGATCGCCATATCGGCCGCCACCGGTGAAGGCATCGATGCGCTGAAGGCGATCATCGAGACAAGGGTGTCGGGTGAACTGGCGACGCTGACAATCACGCTTACGCCGGCTCAACTTGGCCTTGTCGACTGGCTCTACCGCAATGGCGACGTCGTTTCTCGGGCCGACAATGAGGATGGCAGCGTGACCGTCTCGCTCAGGGCGACGCAAAGCGCGCGCGAAGAGATCGAAAGCCGATTGCACCGTAAAAACAACGGGTAATTCAGCTTATTTCGCGCTTTTGGCCTGCTGCCAAAGTGCTTCCATTTCGTCCAGCGTTGCCTTTTCGAGCGTGTTCCCGGACGCTTCCAGTGCCCGCTCGACATAGTGGAAGCGCGAGCGGAATTTCTCATTGGTGCCGCTGAGCGCCGCTTCGGAATCGAGCTTGAGGTGCCGGCCGAGATTGACGACGGCAAACAGCATGTCGCCGAACTCGTCCTTGATCGACGCCGTGTCGCCCTTGGACAGCGCCTCGCGCAATTCGCCGATCTCCTCCTCGATCTTGTCGAGGATCGGCGTGGCCTCGCTCCAGTCGAAGCCGACGCGGGCCGCTTTTTCCTGCAGCTTGAGAGCCCGGGTCAGCGCGGGCAGGGCGACCGGCACGCCGTCGAGAAAGCCCTTGCCATTGTCTTCAGGGTCGAGTCCACGGGCGAGGCGGGCACTTCGCTTTTCCGCCTTCTCCTCGGCCTTGATCTTCTCCCACATGCCCTTGGCCATGCCGGCGCTGCGGGCCTTCTCATCGCCGAAGACATGCGGGTGACGGCGGATCATTTTCGTGGTGATGGCCTGGACCACGTCGCCGAAGGCGAATTCGCCGGCTTCCTCGGCCATTTGCGCATGGTAGACGACCTGCAGCAGGAGATCGCCGAGTTCGTCGCGTAGATCGCCGAGGTCGCCGCGCGCGATGGCGTCCGCCACCTCGTAGGCTTCCTCGATCGTGTAAGGCGCTATGGTCGAAAAATCCTGCTCGATGTCCCAGGGGCAGCCGGTTGCCGGCGCGCGCAGCGCCGCCATGATCTCGATCAGCCGGGAGATGTCTTTCGAAGGCTTCATCGGGCGGATGCTAGCCTGAGCGCCGGCGTAGGGCCAATGCCGTCGGCCTGCGAGGGGGTATTGTCCACAGGTGCCGGTGCGGAACGGGCGCTATTCTCAAACCCGCCCCGACTGGTATGATGGATTTCAATAGCCTGATCTTGCTTCCGCTTTCGCGGAGCCATGGCCGACATGATCGCATGCCGTTGAGCGCCTTCCGGTTGAAAACGACCCAGCGCTCACAATCATAGGCTGGTCTCGCGAGCCATCAAACGGACGGCGGGTGATAGCAATGTTGGAAACGGACAAGGTGTTCGCTGGCTCGATTCCGGAAAACTACGACCGCTATATGGTGCCGTTGATTTTCGAGCCGTACGCCAAGGATCTTGCACGACGAGCAGCGTCCTTGTCGCCAGCCGCCGTTTTGGAGATCGCCGCGGGCACCGGGGTTGTGACCCGGGCATTGGCGCCAAAACTGTCCCCCGGCGCAAGCTATGACGTAACCGACCTCAACCAGCCGATGCTCGACTACGCCGCTTCGCGACAAGCGCCCGACAGTCGCATCAAATGGCGCCAGGCGGATGCGCTGGCGCTGCCGTTTGAAAATGCGGCCTTCGATCTCGTTTGCTGTCAGTTCGGCGCGATGTTCTTTCCCGACCGCTCATCTGCCTACCGCGAAACCAGGCGAGTCCTGAAGCCCGGAGGACATTTTTTGTTCAACGTATGGGATCGCATCGAGGAGAATGTATTTGCGGATGACGTCACGAATGCTCTCGCAAGGATTTTTCCGAACGATCCGCCGCGCTTTCTGGCACGCACACCGCACTGCGCTGATCCGCAGCGAGCTGGAGGACGCGGGTTTCTCCCGCGTGGTGATCGAGACAAGAGCCGAACAAAGCCGCGCATCCTCGCCGCGCCTTCCGGCGGTTGCTTATTGCCAGGGAACTGTCCTTCGCAACGAAATCGAGGCCAGGGACGCAGGAAAACTCGACGCTGCAACCGACTACGCAGCATCCGCGATTGCAGACAGACATGGCAGCGGCGAGGTTGCTGCCAAAATTCAAGCCCATGTAATCGTGGCTGTGGTCTAGTCGAGCACCGAGACGATCGCCTTGGCGAGTGCGTCCATCCCGTCTTCGGGCAGGCCCGCGACGTTGATGCGGCTGTCGCCGACCATGTAGACGCCGTGCTCGGCGCGCAGGCGCTCGACCTGCGCCTCGGACAGGCCAAGGCGGGAAAACATGCCGCGATGGCTGGCGACGAAATCGAAGCGGTCTGAATTGGACTGCCGCCGCAGCGCCTCGGCGAACTGGACGCGAAGCCTGAGCATGCGCAGCCGCATGTCTTCCAGTTCCGCCTCCCAGTCGGCGCGCAAGGCGGCATCTTCCAGCACGATGCGCACGGCGGCCGCACCATGGTCCGGCGGCATCGAATACATGGCGCGCGCCGCCGACAGCATCTGGCCCATCGCCACATCCGCTTGGGCGCCGTCCTTGGCCAGGATCATCGCCGCCCCGACGCGGTCGCGATAGACGGCAAAGTTCTTCGAGCAGCTCGAGGCGACGACCATTTCGGGGACCTTTGCCGCCATGATGCGCAGGCCGGCGGCGTCCGCATCGAGACCTTCGCCAAAGCCCTGATAAGCGATGTCGACAAAAGGCAGCAGGCCGCGCTCGACCACAAGATCAGTGATTTCGGTCCATTGCGCGGGATCGAGATTGGCGCCGGTCGGGTTATGGCAGCAGCCATGCAGCAGCACCACGTCGCCGCTCTTTGCAGCGCGTAGAGCCGTCAGCATGTCGGCGAAGCGCACCGCACCGGAAGCAGCGTCGAAATAGGGGTATTCGCGGATCTGCAGGCCGGCGGCGCGCATCACAGGTGGGTGGTTCGGCCATGTCGGGTCGGACAGCCAGATCGTCGCGTCGGAGCGGGTCCGCTTGAGCAACTCGGCTACCAGCCGCAGCGCGCCGGAGCCGCCAGGCGCCTGCGCGGCGCGGATGCGCCCCAGGTCGGCCGCGGGACCGAAGGTGAGCTTCGCCATCGCGGCGTTGAAGCCGGTGTCGCCGGCAAGGCCGAGATAGGTCTTGGTATCTTGGCTCTGCAGCAGGCGCTTTTCGGCTTCGCGCACCGCGCGCATAACCGGCGTCTTGCCGTCACGGTCCTTGTAGACGCCGACCCCGAGGTCGACCTTGTCGGGGCGCGGATCGGCGCGATAGAGGCCGATCAGGGCAATGATCTTGTCGGCGGGGGCTGGTTGCAGGTTTTCGAACATTAACATCGTCCCAATGGCGGCGGAGTGATACGCAAATCGCCCGCCTTGCGCCAGCGGTTTCATGTGCGCCAGACCGAATGCCGTGCGATCGGCAAGACGGAAGTGAGCCCTACACGTTCCTGTCAGATCGGCGTAGTTTGAATAAGCATTTCCGGGTGCATTCAGCAGGCTTTGCGGCACGCGAGATTGAATATCGTGGAAAAATTTTTGCAATGAGGGATTAAAATCCCTGCGTGTTCCGTAAACAGATCATGAAACCATCGATGCCACGTTTCGATATCATGGGACAGCTCGGTTCGCTGCGCCGCTACGCGCGTTCGTTGACGCGCAATAGTGCCGATGCCGAGGATCTGGTGCAGGATGCGCTGGTGCGGGCCTATGAGAGGCGCGGCTCCTTCCGTTCCGGCGGAAACCTGCGCGCATGGCTGCTGTCGATTGTTCACAATGCCTTCATTGACGGAATACGGTCGCGCAAATCCGAAGCGGCGCGCATCGAGCAGGCCGAATACCTTGCCGACGCCAATATGGACGCCCCCCAGGAGCATTCGATCCGCCTGGCGCAGGTGCGTGAAGCCTTTTTCAAATTGCCCGAAGAGCAGCGTTCGGCACTGCATCTCGTCGCCATCGAGGGACTTACCTACAGCCAGGCGGCCGAGGTGAGCGGCGTGCCGCTTGGAACGTTGATGTCACGCATCGGTCGTGCGCGGGCGGCGCTGCGCGAGATGGAAGACACATCGCCTGCGCGTGCAAAAAGCCACCTCAGGATCGTGGGAGATCAGTGATGAACGAACTGCGCGATCCGGTAATCGATGCCGACCTTGATGCCTATGTCGACGACCAGCTGGACGTTGCACGCCGCATTGAAGTTGGGGCGTTTCTGTCGACCCGTCCGGAGGCGGCGGCACGGGTGATGTCCGACCTCAGGACGCGCGACGAACTGCGCATGGCGCTTGCGGGGTCCCAAGGCATGGCGCGGCCGGCAACGGCCGATGCGGCACGCCGGCTGGAGCGGGGCCTGGCCCGGGACCGCGTCTTCGGCGCGTTGCAGCGGGTGGCCGCGGTTGCTGTCTTTGTTGCTGCCGGCTGGCTGGCGCACAGCATGCTTGGACCGATATCGGTGACCAAAGTCGTCGCCTCGACCCAACCGCCCGTCTACCTGCAGGAAGCGATCCAGGCGCACAGGACGACGATCGTGCGCGAGACCATGTCGTCCCAGCTGGAAGCGCCGGACTACAACGCCGATGAGATCCGCGCCGCCACGGCGATCGTCATGCCGTCACTGCCGACCGACTGGAAGGTCCGCGACGTACAGATCTATCCGTCGCGGTTCGGCCCCAGCGTCGAAATGGCTGTCGAAACAAAGGATATGGGATTGGTCTCGCTCTTCGCGATCAGACCCGGAACATTCGACGTGGTCAAGCCGACTGCTGCGCCTTCGGGCGACATCTCCTCGGCTTACTTCCAGATCGGCGACGTCGCCTACGCAGTCATTGCCCGAAGCGGTGTGCGCGACCTCGATCACGCCGCCGAAACGCTTGCCAGTACGCTTTACTAATCCCGCATCACCAGGAGAATCCGCATGAACATTCCCAATCTGAGATATGGCGTCGGTACTGGCGCCCGCGCCGGAGCCGACTATGACCAGGGCCTGCGCCAGCACATGCTGCGCGTCTACAACTACATGGGGCTCGGCCTCGTCGTCACCGGTATCATCGCTTATGCGGTGGGTTCGACGCCCGCGCTCTACGTGCCGATCTTTTCCAGCCCGCTGAAATGGGTGGTGATGCTGGCGCCGCTCGCCTTCGTGCTCTTGTTCTCGTTCCGGATGCAGACCATGTCCGCGGCCGGCGCCCAGGCCATGTTCTGGGCATTCTGCGCGGTCATGGGCCTGTCGCTCGCTTCCGTGTTCCTGGTCTTCACAGGCACCAGCATCGCGCGCACCTTTTTCATCGCCGCCACCATGTTCGGCGCCACCAGCCTTTACGGCTACACGACCAAACGCGACCTGACCCAGTTCTCGTCGTTCCTGATCATGGGCCTGATCGGCGTGGTGATCGCCAGCGTCGTCAACATCTTCCTCGGCTCGACCGCGCTGCAGTTCGCGATATCGGTGATCGGCATCGCCGTGTTCATCGGCCTTACCGCCTGGGACACGCAGACGATCAAGGAACAATATGCCGAGAATTTCGGCGCGGAATCACAGCAGAAGCTCGCCGTCTTCGGCGCCTTCTCGCTCTATCTGAACTTCATCAATATCTTCCAGCTCTTGCTGAATTTCACCGGCGAGCGCGAATAATCGACCGACCGTAGCAGGCAACACTTCTAACTTTGCCGTGGCCGAAGGGAAACCTCCGGCCACGGTTTTCATTTGAGGCGCGCGCGAACGCGCCGTCTCGCTTGTAGCTCTTTCGTCGCTCTGTGAGGTGCGGCGTAGCCTTGCGCTCTTGAGTTCCCGCGGGGCCTTTTGTTAGCCTGCCGGCCACACCAGCCACCCGTGAGGACATATGGAACAGGATAGTCTGACACTTCACGGTGACGGCATCTCGGCGACCATCGTCGGGCAGGGCGCCGAGCTGGTCTCGTTGCGCGACGCGGAGGGGACCGAGCTTCTGTGGCAGGCCGGGCCGGCCTGGCGGCGGCATTCGCCGGTGCTGTTTCCGATCGTCGGTCGGCTGAAGGGCGATCAATTGCGCCATCGAGGCCAATCCTACCCGATGACGCAGCACGGATTCGTGCGCAACAAGCCGTTTGCCTGGGCGGAGAGGGGCCCTCGATCCTGTACGCTGGTTCTCACCGACGATGCCGATACCCGCACGCACTATCCATTCGCCTTTCGTCTGGCCGTGACCTACAGGCTTGACCGCCGGCAGCTTGGCGTGACCTTCGACATCACCAACGCCGGCGACGAGCCGCTTCCGGCATCGATCGGGGCGCATCCGGCCTTCAATTGGCCGTTGCTGCCGGACCTGGCCAAGACGGATTATCGGCTGACTTTTGCCGACGACGAGCGGGCGCCGATCCGTCGGCTTAGGGACGGCCTGCTGCTGGCAACGCCACAGCCGACGCCCGTGGAGGGCAAAATTCTTGCGCTCTCCGAACGGCTGTTTGACGACGACGCCGTCATTCTCGATCGGCCTGCCGGCAGCAGCGTGCGTTATGCCGCCGACCGTGGTCCGGCGATCGAGATGTCCTGGCAGGGATTTCGGGAATTGGGCATCTGGTCCAAGCCGGGCGGTGCGCCATTCCTGTGCATCGAGCCCTGGCACGGCATTGCGAGCCCCGTGGATTTCGACGGCGAGTTCACGAACAAACCGGGCGTGATGTTGATCGCGCCTGCGGCAAAGCGTGTTCTGTCCTACCAGATCGATCTGGGATGACAGCGGTTTGAACGCAGGGAAGAGCATGGACTACGCGATCAAGACCGAGATCCGCGATCCGCAGGCAAAAACCTTCGCGTTCGCCGCGCAGAAAACCATGTATGGCGGCAAGCATATCGCCGAGGGCGATACGGTTTTCGTGTTCGCAAGCGAGAACGAGGGCGGGCAGGGTCTTATTGCGCGCGGCGTCGTCACATCAGTCGAAGCGATTGCGAAGAAGCACGGTATCGCCCGGCAAACGCCGCGTGTGAGCCTCTCGATCGAACGTGCCGCGCTCGCCAAGCGACCGCTGGGACGGCGCGAACTCAAACATTTCGCTAATTGGAATGACGGCCGGCCTGCGACCGAGCTCAACTTCAAATTCTATCGTCAGGCAACGAACAAGATCGTCGGGATATCGGACGAGGCAGCGGCGTTCCTCAGCGAATTCTTCTAAAAGCAACAGCTCCGTGGGGCTAGGCATGCTCCCGGTCTTTTCGCTCTTCTGGCGGGTTGCGCCTGATGAAGTCGAGCATGAGCGACGCGGCTTCGGCTGCATGGGTTTCAAGCAGGAAATGGCCGGCGTCCAGAACGTGGGCTTCCATCCTGGGAAGAGCCTGCATCCATGACAGGGTCTCGGAGAGATCGAAGAATGCATCGTGCCGTCCCCAAAGCATCAGGGAAGGCGGCTGCCAGCGCGCGAGATAATCGGCGATGGCGTCGAACCGCGCGGCGTAGTTCCCATAGTCGGCGATGAGCGCTCGCTGGGTGTCCATCCGGCCGGGAAGTTGCATCACCCGCCAGTCCTCTTCCCAGCTCTCGGCCGGGACGCGCTCGGCCACATCCGGCGGGACGTTTGCGATATACTGGTCGCGCGTGCCCTCGAATGTCAGGTGCGCGGATGCGGCCGCCGCGTTTTCCGCGCTCGGTTGCGACCAATAGGCGCGCGTCGCCGCCCATTGCGGCCCCAGGCCGGTTCGATGGGCGTTGGCGTTCTGAATAATGAGGCCCAGAACCTGCTCCGGCGCCTGCATGGCCACGTGGAAACCCACCGGAGCCCCGAAATCGTGAAGGTAAATGTAGCGCGGCCCGATAGCGAGCCGATCCAGCAACTGCAAGATTGCCTGACCGAAGGCGAAAAACGAGACTGAGGGTAAAACGTCGGACTCGCCAAAGCCAGGCAAATCGGGCGCGATCACATAGGCGGCCCGCGATAGCACAGGTATGACCTCCCGAAATGTCCGCGCGGAACTGGGAAAGCCGTGCAGCAGCAGCACGGCGGGGTCGAACGCCTCACCCGCCGCGAGATAGGACAATTCAGTGCCGCCGGACAGGCGCAGCCTTTGCCGGGTCACGTTTGCAGTGTCGGTTTTCATGGGTGATCTGATCGTTGTCGAAGACTAACGTCATAACCGTTATGGGAGTTCCAGCTTCCGCCAACCACTCGTCGCGGCTGCAAATTCTACGCCTCGACATGCGACTGAATATCTTGGTCGGGAAGCGCGGGCGATCCTTTGCGGAATTCTTGCAACGTTGAGTTGGTCGACTGGAATCGATCCGATGCGGACGGTTGCCTCTCAGATAAGCCGAGCGTTCGGCGCATGGTCCAGGACGAGATTGGGCTCAATACCATGCTCCAGGTAGAATTTCATGCCTGCCAACAGATATGTGAACCCTTCGGTGGAGTTTATTGCTTCCTCGAGGCCGCCGGAAAAGTCCCAGTTTCTGACGGTGACGAAGGTTTGACCATCGTCCATCGACTCGAATGTCCACTCGACGAAACTCGGATTTTCAGGTCCATTCCATTCGATCAGAATTCGCTCGTTCTGGTCGATCGCCTTTATGTCGGCGATTGTATGCACGCCATACATCTCCCAATCCCATCTGATCTTTTCGCCGGCTTGCAACGGCGCGGCACCCTTGGAAAACCAGAAATGGGAAGTGATCCTCGGATCGATCAATGATTGAAAGACCTCCGCGACGGGCTTGCGTATCATCATCTGTGCCTTGGCGACCAACTTCTCGGATTTGTTGGGCATCGGAGTTCCACCCCTTTCACAATTGCCGGCCTGCAAGGTCCTAACACGTATCGACGAGAGCGGTTCCGCCAACGCGCAACCGCCACATTCCGGCGTTGCAACCCATTTCGAATGTCGCCTGACGTCTCTTCACGGTGCACCGGTCGCGACGAGAGCGCCGATCTGGCGTCAGCTACCGGCTCACACCTGCCGGACGATGCGCCCGATCGCATTGACGAGAAGGCGCGCAGCGGTGAGCGCCGTGATGCCGTCGATATCAGCGGATGTTTGGAATTCAATGAGGTCGAAGCCGGCAAGGCGTCCGCGTTGGCTCACCCCCTCGATCAGTCCGATCGCCTGCTGATAGGTCAGCCCGCCGGGCGTGCGGCCGGCGACGCCCGGCATCACGCTGGGATCGAGCCCGTCGCAGTCGAGGGTCACGACCACGCGCGCGCCCGTAGGTATGTGCTTGAGGGCGGTTTCGATGCCCTCGGCATGGATCTCCCGCGCCGTGACCAGATGCGCGCCCCAGCGCCTGGCGGTCTCGACCTCCAGGGGCCGGGCACTGCCAACGCCCCGGATGCCCGCCTGCACGATGCCGGCGACATGTGGCATCTCGCTCGCCCGGCGCATGGTGCTGGAATAGCCCAAGGGCTCGCCGTAACGCTCGTCGCGCCAGTCGATATGGGCATCGATCTGCAGGATCCATATTGGGCCATGATCGGCAAAGCCGGCGATGAAGGGGATGGGCACGGAATCGTCGCCCCCGATCATCAGCGGTGCGGCGCCGGCGGCGAGGATGGCGCGCGTCTTCTCTTCGATCAGCTTGCGATTTCCGGCATTGTCAAGGACCGACGTCGGCAGGTCGCCGGCATCGGCACAGCAGGGCTCACGGCCGTCGAAGAGGGGGCCGCCAAGGTCGAAGTCCCAGCTGTCGAGGAACTGCGCATCGTCCTGGCTGGCGGCGCGGATGGCGGCCGCCGCACCGGCGAAACCCGAAGGATCGGCGCCGGGATAGGTGCTGCCATGCGGCGCGCCGAACAGCACGATGCGCGGCTGTACGCCGCCGGGCAGCTGCGCGGGAAAATCGAGAAAGCCGGGATGCATTTTCGGAGGTCCTTGTTGCAGAGTCCGGAAGGTGCGACACCGGCCGGGTAGGGGGCGATGAAAGGAATGTCTATTATCTTGGAGCGAGGCCATCGAGCAGGAAGTCGAGGCCTTTGCGGAAAGCGCCGTTCCAGTCGTTATCCATCAGCAGACGAGAGCGTTCGATTGTCGGATAGCGTTCGCTGGTAAGGCGCTGCTGCGCGGCGGCCCTGTCGTTGTCCGAGAGGTCGAAGCTCGCCCGGGTGATGGTGGCGCCCATCACACAGTTCCAGAGCGACCATATCGCGACATTCAAATCCGTGTCCGCTATGCCGGCTTTGGACAAAGTCTTGCTCAGCAGTTCCAGGCGACTGAGGATGTTGGGGCCGAGCGCCCGGCGCGGCAACAGCGATGCCGACCAAGGATGGCGCAGCATACTGGCGCGCCAGTCTTCGAGCATATGAACGACATCTGCGCGCCAGTCTTGAGTCTCGACTATTTGCGGCGGTCCGCGATATTCGAGCACCGAATCGAGCGCCAGATCAAAGACATCCTCTTTGTTGTTGACGTGCCAATACAGGCTCATCACCCCCGAGCCGAGGCGATCGGCCAGCCGGCGCATCGTCAATCCGTCGAGCCCTTGAGCGTCCAGCAGCTCTACCGCGGTCGCCACGATGCGCTCCCGGGAGAGAGCTGGTTCACCGCGCGGCTCCAGCGCGGGCTGGAGCGGTTTGCTTCGGGCGCCGCTGCGTTTGGCTGCCATCTGTCTTCCTCGCTGGCCGAACGTCGATTTTGGCAGGCGCCGTCAGGAATGTCGACGCTGACGGCTTGACTAGTACACCGTACCATACGAAGTCTCGTACATCGTATGAGTCAACCGTATGGCCGATATGGCCAAACTTCAATCATGCTGGCAGCGAGGTACGTTTCCTCGCAGTCGGCAGAACCCAAGAAAAGAAACATGTCCCGTGCAATCAAGAACCTGCTTATCGGAGCCCTGATCATCATGACCATTCCCACTGCGACCACAGCGAGCGAGGATCGAAAGCTGACCATCGTCAATCCGCAGACGCTCTACGACCCGTCGCCGAACGGCTACAGCACGGCGGTGATCACGCCGCCCGGAGCCCGGGTGGCCTACATTTCCGGGCAGGGCGGCCAGGACAGCACGGGAGGCTTGTCGCCCGACTTCGCTATCCAGGTGAAACAGGCCTATGCGAATTTGCGGACAGCGCTCGAGGGTATCGGTGCCAAACCCGATCAGGTCGCCAAGCTGACGGTCTTCGTGGTCGATCACGACATGTCCAAGCTCGAGGCGCTGACCAGGAACGTCAAGGAAATGTTCGGCGATGCGCTGCCGGCGCAGACTCTGGTTCCCGTTCCCAAGCTTGCGATCGACCCGATGCTCTTCGAGGTGGAGGCCGTGGTCGTGCTCGACTAGCGGGCAGGCGTTGCGCAGCCCGATCGGGAGCGGTGCAGTAGGCTGTCCGGACTTCACCTTTGAAGTGACACTAAGTTGAGCGGCAGGAATCGACCCGAAGTAGCCGCTCCTTAACGAGGCGATCATCCCACACCTGCACCTCGATGAACTTGTCATACTTCATCGTAGGATCGGTCTTCCAGCGCTCACCGGGCATTCCATACTCAGCCACGACGGCTTCGATCTCACCAAGAGTAAACACTTGCCCGTGGTATCGCTTTCGTTGGAGGCGAAGATCATCACGGGTCGCGATCGGAAGGCTTGCCATGCTGTCCGGATAAGTGAAAGTCAGCGTGTTCGGTGGGAACTCTCGCAGTCGCATAACGAGTGATCTTGGCCGTGACGGGTCTTTGCCGTCGGCAAAGTCGTCGCCAAGAAAGAAATAGACCGGACGCTCCAGCTTCGTCGGCCCAAGCAATCGGCGCCGTTCTCGAATGAGCCATTCCTCCGTTAATCGTCGCCTCTGCAAGTAGTCTGATTTGATGGTGCGCAGCCCAGACGCCCTGATCTCGCCAAGAATCCGTTCTGCATGCACTTCGGAAAGATCGCAGATGTTCCTGCACGGTCTCCGACGGGGATCGTAATTGTGAGTGATGACCTCGGGAAACGATTCCATTCGAGGAAGCTACACGAACCGCGCGTCGTGCATCTAGGCCGATAAACGGGTAGGGCCACGGCGGTCGCCCTCTACATAGCCCCACATCAGAAAGTCGCATAAGATAGATTATGGAACTGACGCGTTGGCCAGGAACTGGAAATTGCCGCTGATTTTCATAGGTTTGAGCCGATTGCGGCGTGTTGCCTTGAGCGGATGGCCAACGCTAGGCTGTCGAAATGACGAGAGCAAGCAGCGAGATCGAAGCGGCGATCGAGGTGTTCGTGCATGGGCACAGCGCCGGCAGGAGCAGCACCTTTCCTTACGAGGTCGATCGCTTCGGGCCGTTGTGGGTGATGCGGGATGCTCAACGCAATAATCCTCGCAATTACCGCACCGAGGAATGGATCGCCCATGACATCGCTGCTCATGAGGTGGACGCGATCGTGCGGCAGCATGCGCGTGCTGGCTTCGTCATCAGCGTTGTGACCGCTAACGGCGAACCGGACCAGCCATTACGCACCGCCTATAAGGCACTAGGATACCGGCTGTTGCGGACCGAAGGCTTCTTCGTTCAGCGCTTGGGCCGGATACCAAAGCCGCCGGCTGTCGTTTCGATCGAACACGTGCATACGGCCGAGCGTGCGGCGCAGTTGGGAAGGATCACGCGTTCGCGGCCGATCGGCGACAATCTGCTCGGCGATGACGCGCCATTCCGCCAGTATGTGGCAATCGATGGAGACGACATCGTCGGGCGGGTGCGCAGCGTCGATGCCGTAGGAGCCACTTGGTGCGCGGACATGTATGTCGACACCTCGTATCGGCGCCGTGGCATCGGCCAGGCGTTGCTGTCGAAAATGCTGCACGACGATCGCGCCCGCGGCTCGAAATGGTCGGTGCTGACCGCGACCCATGCAGGAGCGCTGCTTTATCCCCGCATGGGCTATGACCGGATTGGAACGCTGCTGATGTTTGCACCAAAGAGAGCAACGCGCTCCTGAAGCGCCATTCGTATCACGCTGACTCGTAAGGGATTTCCAGGACCATCCCATCATAGGCCGGTTCGACGTTGGCTGGCGTCTCGGCCATCACCGTGGCGTAGTCGAGCGGCACATGCATATGCGTCAGCACGGCCTTTTTCGGCGCCAGTTTTTCGATCCAGTCAAGCGCCTGACCGAGCGACAGATGGCTCGGATGCGTCCTGTATTGCAGCGCGTCGATGACCAGCATTTCCAGGCCGTGCAATAGCCCGACCGTGGCGTCCGGGAAGCCGCTGATATCGGGACAATAGGCGATCCCGCCGATGCGAAAACCAAGCGAGATGATGTCGCCATGGAATTGCGGCAGCGGCTGCAGGGTGAGGGCACCCCCCTCTCCTTCGATCACCACCGGCCTGGCGTGATCGATGATATGGGCGTTGACGATCGGCGGATAGGAGCTGCCTGGCGGCGTTTCGAAACAATAGCCGAACGCCTGCCGCATGCGCAGCATGGTGTCTTGGTCGGCATGGATATCGATCAGCTGGCGCTGTTCGAGAACGAAGCCGCGCAAATCGTCGATGCCGTGAATATGGTCGGCATGCGGATGCGTGTAGACGACGGCATCGATACGCTTGACCGACGCCAGCAGCATCTGCTCGCGGAAATCCGGCCCGGTGTCGATGACGACGGTGGTTCGGCCGCCATTCGCCGCGATCCGCTCGACAAGGGCGGCGGTGCGCATGCGCCGGTTCCTGGGATTGGCGGGGTCGCAATTGCCCCAGTCGCCGGTGATGCGCGGCGTGCCCGGCGACGAGCCGCAGCCGAGGACGGTGAAACGCAGCCGGTCGCTCATGCGCCCGGCGCCTGCGCGTCCAGACCCGGTGTGTCGGGTCGGGGCATCTTCCTGAACAGCCGAAAGAAGTTGTCCGTCGTGATATCAGCGATCTCGGCCTCGCCGACGCCGATCGTCTCGGCCAGAACCTTGGCCGTATGCGCGACATAGGCCGGCTCGTTGCGCTTGCCGCGAAACGGCACCGGCGCCAGATATGGCGCGTCGGTTTCGACCAACAGGCGCTCATGCGGCACGTCGGCGGCGATGGCGCGCAGTTCGGCCGAATTCTTGAAGGTCAGGATGCCGGAAAAGGACACATAGCCGCCGAGCTTGACGCCCACTTCCGCCAGCCGGCGTCCGGAGGAAAAACAGTGCAGGATGAAGGGGAAGGCGCCCTTCCCTGTTTCTTCCTCGAGGATACCCGCCATGTCGTCGTCGGCGTCGCGCGAGTGGATGACCAGCGGCAGCCCCGTCTCGCGAGCGGCGGCGATATGGGTGCGAAACCCCTGTGCCTGCGCATCGCGCGGCGCATGGTCGTAGAAATAATCGAGCCCGGCTTCACCGATCGCCACCACCTTGGGATGCGCGGACAGGCGTATGAGCTCCTCAGCCGTCACATCAAGCTCTTCTGCCGCATTGTGTGGGTGAGTGCCGACAGAGCAGTATACGTCGTCGAAAGACTCGGCAATCTCAAGCACTTGCTGAAATCGCCTCACACGCGTTGAGATCGTTACCATGCGGCCGATCCCGGCCGCTTTGGCGCGGGCGACGATGGCTGCCCGCTCCTCGGCAAAATCAGGAAAATCGAGATGGCAGTGACTGTCGACCAGCATCAGGCGTTCGCGTCCGGCTTTTCGACGTAACGCGGAAAGACGCCCTCCGGCACGGGCAATGCCGTACCGGGCACAAGTGCATAGTCGGCGTGGATATGCGCAAAGTCACGCTTGTCCGCCGCCACCGCCAGCAGGTCGAGCAGCTTGGCGGCCGACCCCGGGATGTAGGGCTGGCACAACAACGCCACGCGGCGTACGATCTCGGCGGTCGTCCAAAGCACCGTCTCCATACGGACCGGATCGGTTTTCTTCAGCGCCCAGGGTTCCTGCGAGGCGAAATAGCGGTCGGCTTCGGCCACCACGCCGAAGATCGCAGCCAGCGCCAAATGGATGCCCTGCTCTGCCATCGACGTGCGCGCCGCGCCAAGCGCATCCACCGCCTGGTCGAGGATCGCACTGTCGGCATCCAGGAGGTCGCCGCGCCGCGGCACCACGCCACCGCAGTTCTTGGCGATCATCGACAGCGAGCGCTGCGCCAGATTGCCGAGACCATTGGCAAGATCGGCATTGGTGCGGTTGACGATGGCCTCGTGGCTGTAGCTGCCGTCCTGGCCGAACGGCACTTCACGCAGGAAGAAGTAGCGCACCTGGTCAACGCCATAATGCTCGACCATGGTAAATGGGTCGACGACGTTCCCAACCGATTTCGACATCTTCTCGCCGCGGTTGAACAGGAAGCCGTGGCCGAAGACGCGCTTCGGCAGGGGGATGCCCGCCGACATCAGGAAGGCTGGCCAATAGACGGCGTGGAAACGCACAATGTCCTTGCCGATGATGTGAGCATCGGCTGGCCAAAAGCGCCAATCATCAGCGTTTTCATTGGGATAGCCGACGCCGGTGATGTAGTTGGTCAAGGCGTCGACCCAGACATACATCACGTGCTTTTCGTCGCCCGGCACCGGCACGCCCCAGTCGAAAGTGGTGCGCGAGATCGACAGGTCCTTCAGCCCGGATTTGACGAAGCTCATCACCTCATTGCGCCGTTCGGCCGGGCCGATGAAGTCGGGCTGGCTTTCGTAAAGCGCCAGCAGCCTGTCCTGATAGGCCGAGAGGCGGAAGAAATAGCTTTCCTCCTCGACCCATTCGACTGGTGTCCCCTGCGGGCCGTAGCGGACATTGTCGGGGCGGACTTCGGTTTCCTCTTCACCGTAATAGGCCTCGTCGCGCACCGAGTACCAGCCGGCATAGCCGCCCTTGTAGATGTCGCCATTGGCGGCCATCGCCTTCCAGATCGCCTGGGAGGCAGCGTAGTGCCGCTTTTCGGTGGTGCGGATGAAATCGTCATTGGAGGCATTGAGCGCAACGGCCATGCGCTTGAATTCCGCCGAATTGCGGTCGGCCAGCTCGCGCGGCGAGATGCCTTCGCGCTTGGCCGTCTGCAGCATCTTGATGCCGTGCTCGTCGGTGCCGGTGAGAAAAAAAACCTGCTTGCCGTCAAGCCGCTGGAAACGGGCGAGCGCGTCGGTGGCGATCAACTCGTAGGCATGGCCGATATGCGGTTTGCCGTTCGGATAGGAAATCGCGGTCGTGATATAGAATGTGTCGCGTGACATGAATAAACCGTCATGAATGTCCGAATGAATGTGAGGCGGTGGATATCGCATCGAGACGGCGATTGCCATCCCGACGCGGGGCCGGATCCGATCACATTCGCATTGCGGAATTCAGGCGGTCGATCATGGTCAAGGCGTGCTGCTTCTTGTCGAGATTGTAGGTATCCGTCTCAGATATAGCGTTCAGCGCCTCGTGCCAAGTATCCGACAGCGTTTTCGCCCGCGCCAGGTCGCCGGCAAGGGCTGCTTCGCTGGCGCCTGATGCAAGCAGGTCGAGCGCACGGCGGTTGAAGATGTCGAACTGGATGACCTGGTCGCGGCCGGCGACCGCCTCCGCCAGGCGATAGGCGCCGGCGACGTCGCCCTTTCTCGCTGCCACCAGGGCATCGAGCGTCTCGGCGATTTCCAGTCCGCCATATTGCGTCAAAAGGATCGCGGCGCGCGCGCTGCCCCCTGCCCGTTCGGCCAGTGCTGCCCGCGCCGCGGGATTGTCGGGCGGCGGCGGCTCGACCCTCTCCAGAACCGTCATCAGGCTTTCGGCATCGAGCGGCGTCAGCCGCACCATCTGGCAGCGCGACCGGATCGTCGGCAGCAGACTGCCCGGCGCATGGACAATGAGGATGAACAAGGTTCGCGCCGGCGGTTCTTCAAGGTTTTTCAACAAGGCATTGGCGGCGTTGGTATTCATGTCGTCGGCCGGATCGACGATCACCACGCGGTAGCTGCCGTCATGCGAGGTCAGCGAAAGGAAGCGGCTGACCTTGCGGATCTCGTCGACGGTGACGACCGTCTTGAAGCTCTTGGTCTTGTCGTTCGCCGGGCGCGTCAGATGCAACACGCAAGGATGCGCGCCGGTGGCGATCTGGCGAAACAGCGATGACGCCGGGTCGGGAACGGCAAGAACATCGGGCGCCTGCTCGAATGCCGGATGCTTCAAAAGATGATGCGCCAGATGGAAGGCAAGCGTCGCCTTGCCGATGCCGACCGGGCCGGCAAAGATCAGCGCATGGGGCAGCTTGCCCGAGCGATAGGCTGACGCGAGCATGTTCGCCGCCTGGCCATGTCCGACCAGGCGCGGGGTCTCGGACGGCTCGGGTACGCCGTCCAGCGTGTCGTGCTGCTCAGGGGCGATGCGTTCGAAGATCATGCCGGCGACGCCTGCTTGCTGTGTGTTGGCGCCAACGCCTCCAGGGCTGCGAACACCGTGGCGGTGACGACGTTCTCCACCATTTCGGGATCGGCGGACGCGTCGATGACGATGCAACGCTCCGGCTCGGCAGCCGCGATCGCCAGAAAGGCTTCGCGGCGGCGCTGGTGGATATCGAGCGTCTCCTTTTCGAAACGGTCGGCATCGGCATCGCTGCCCCGCCGCGCCGTGGCGCGGCGCAGGCCCTCGGTCGGGTCGATATCGAAGATCAGCGTCATGTCGGGCGCCATGCCGTTGATGGCAACCTCTTCCAGCGCGTCCATGAACGCCGGATCGAGGCCGCCGGTGACGCCCTGGTAGACGCGCGAGGAATCCATGAAGCGGTCGCAAAGTACGATCGAACCGCGCTCGACCGCCGGCCGGATGACCTGTTCGACATGGTCGGAACGCGCGGCTGCAAAAAGCAGCGCCTCCATCTTGGGGCCGAACGGTTCGGCGGCACCCGAAAGCAGGACATGCCTGACAGCTTCCGCGCCCGGTGAGCCGCCCGGCTCACGCGTGACGAGGACATCATATTTCTTGGCGCGCATCTTCCTGGCCAGCCGCTCGATCTGCGTCGACTTGCCTGCTCCTTCGCCGCCTTCGAAGGTGATGAAAAATCCGCGCGCCAATCGTAACGCCTCTGTCGGTGCCTGGGGATGGTCATAGTCCCAGCCGGGAAAAAGGTCCACCGTAACGCCGCTAACGCAACCAGCCGACGGCCAGTTCCGTGGCGGCATCGAACGCGCGCTGCGGCAACGATCCCACACCGACCGACTCGGCCGCGAAAAGCGGCGTCTCCTGGCTCAGCGTGTCGCCGATCCAGACGCGCAGCACCCCCACCTTCTGCCCCTCCTCCACGGGTGCCGCAACCGGCCCGTCATAGACGATGCTAGTGGATTGATCGAGACAAAAGAGTCCAATATTGGATTCCCATCGGTCTTCGCATGTGCGACGATCGGGCATGCG